>CAZWBO010000041.1:0-11697 GCA_964632375.1 uncultured Candidatus Peribacteria bacterium
ATCCGCGTGGTGGAAGAATGAGTTTGGGCAAGCACGTTGCGGATTGCATGCAAGCAATTTAGCAATGTCACCATTTCTCATCTGTTATGCTGCATTCATGACCGACGACGCCGGGCAGCAGTCTACGAATCCTTTCCAGTCCAAGCCCATCACCGATGCGCAGCGGTTTCAGCAGGAGAGTCTGAAGCAACAGCAGGGGCTTGAGGCCAAGCAGCAGCTGGAGAAACAGGAACGCGGTCGCCTGCAAGACGACGTTTCGGCGCGCGCGGCGGAGGATTTGAAAGAAGCGGAGACGCAGCAGGCCGAGAAGGACCGCGCGGCGAAGGAGTGGCGCGAGAACGAGCGCAAGCGGCAGCAGGAGATCGAGGCCGACAAGCAGCGCCGCGAGGCGGAGCGGCTGGCGCGCGAGGAGCAAGAGGCGAAGGAGCGCGCGTTCCGCGAGCAGCAGAAGGCGTACATGGAGAGCCTGCACGACGCGGCGGCGGAGAAAGCGCTGAAGGAGAAGCACGAGTACGAGCTGGATCAGCAGATGAAGCAGAAGCTGCTGCAGGCCGAGAAAGACGCACAGCACGCCAAGCTGGAGGCCGAGAACGAGGAGCGCCGCGTGAAGAACGATCTGGAGCGCGAGCTGCTGCGCGCCAAGGAGGCGCTCGACCGCGAGGCGCACGAGCGGCAGGCAGGCCTCTTCTCGGAACAGATACGCCGCAAGACGCAGATGGAATCCGATGCGAGGCGCAAAACCGCCGAACTGGGCGCCGTCGCCGACGCACAGCGGCGGGCCCAGCGCGAGCGCGAGATCCAGCTGGAAGAACAACGGACGCGGATCCAGGCGGACCGTGAATCCGCGAAAGCGGCATCGTCACTCGAAGCCGAGATACGGATGAAGAAGCGCGAGCTGGACGTGCTGACCATGCGCAAGAAAACGGAAGCCGAAACGGAGATGCGCAAAAAGAAGGCGGAGATCGACGCCGCGCTGTACCAAAAAAAGAGGGAGATCAAGGAGGAACGGAAGAACGCGAGCTGATCTCGAGATTTCTTGATGGATTGTTGCGAGAGCTGCGAACGCCCACGCTAAGCGGCAGGCTTCTTCTCGACCCACTTCGCGTGCAGCTTGGTAACCGCCGCATGAAGCGTCTCGGGATTCACGATCTTGTACTCCGATGAGCCTGTATCCAATTCCAGCCCCAACACGCTCGGGCCATCCGTGGCCGATGCGATGCCCTGCAGTTGCACGGCCCTCATAAGCTGCCCGAATTCATCTTGCGTGAATGTCTTATCGACAATCGGCGCCTCGAGCTTGTCGCTCGCAGTCGCCTTCAAGCCGTTCAACTTTTCCAACGCCTCGTAGGCATCCTTATCCTTCTGATCCTCTAGCTCCGTCGGATCGACCAGCGAAAGCTTGGATTGAAGCTCCGCAAACTTCTTTTGGAGATTCTGCGCCTCGTTGTCCTTGCTCTCAACGACACTCTTCAGGCCATCACGCTCTTTCTTGATGCCGTCGAGTTCCCCTTGCAGTTTTTTCTCCTCCTCTTCGATCTTCTTCCACTTGTCTTCGAGTTCCTTCACTTTCTTCGTGGCCTCATCGATTGCGTCGCTCTTCGCCTTCTTCTCGTCTGCCGTTGATTCCGGCATTGCCCGCGCACGATTCAGCGCGGTATCGGCTGCGTTTTTCTGCAGCGTGAAGACGTTTTTCTTCGTTCTCAGATCGCTGTCCAGTTTCTTCTTGGGGCCATCTTCTGTACCACTGATGATGGCATCCTGCAATTGAGCCAATTTCTGATGGGTCGATACATCCTTGCCCTCTAAACCGTATGCCTTTCCTTCTTTCATATACTTTTTAAACTTCTCGACCGATGCCGGCGCTTCGGGCGATTCTTTCCCCTTGCCATCCGGTCCTTTGCCGTCTGCACCGGGTGCAGCGGGCGTCTCGGTACTAGCCGGCTTGTTCCACTGGCTGATGTTTTTGAACAGCATGCCCACGGCGGCCAAAAACCGCATCATCGCGGCAAACGCCTTGCCTTTGTCCAGGCTGCCGTCGGGGTTTCGGGCGCTCTTAAGATCGCGCGCCGCCGCGTTGAATTCATCCATGGTCGCCTGGCCCAGGGTCTTCGGGCGGTCCGGCTTCGGCTCCAGCTCGCGCGCCGTGGCGTCTAGCTGCCGCTGTGCCGTGGCGAGTTCACCCTCTAGTGTATTCATTTGGGTTTTCTGCTCATCGCTCGGCGCATTGGTACCGATCACGCTCTTGAGCGCAGTGATCTTATTCTGAATTTGCTCGACGCGCTGCTTGAGCGCTGTCATATCGGCTGTTGCCTTCTCGACCCGCTCGCGCTCCATCGTTTCCGGCGACTTCGGCCCCTCGGGTGCCTCTTTGGGCTTTTCTCCTTCTGGAGTGGCAGGAGCAGCGGCAGGCGTCTCAGCGTCCGCTGCGATCAATCGATGCTCGCGGAGCGAGATGGAGCCGAAGGATGGGCGAAACATACGCATGGTCAGGAAGAGGAAATGGCGGATTCAAGATCCTGCATTTGCGCGTCTTCGTCCGCACGGTCGTCGTATTCCACCGACGCAATGGCCGCATGCTCGTACGTGCGCACCTTCGCTTCCGTCTCCTGCATGTACGCCGCGTACTGCTGGTCGTACTCGGCAAATGCCCGCTCGTAACGGGCCGCGCGCGCCTTCGCTTGCTCCGGGGTCTCGCCAGCGTACTTCTCTTTCAGCGCGCCGATCGTTCCAGGTACCAGATCAGGCTCGATGCCGCCCATGATCTGCGCGTAGAGAGCATCGCCGTCGGGAATGACGGGCGGCTCGACTGCGGGGTCAGTAGTAGTCATTGGATGTGGGTATTTCCCCTTATTATAACAAATTTCGCACTTTTAAGCAATTTGGATTGATGCGGCAAAAAGGGCAATGGCGATGAAGAACCGTATCTATTCGGCGAAGCAGTGGCCCGAGCGCCGAAGCGCGAGGACCATGAGCGAGGCCCCGGAGGGCCGAGTCGAATGGTTGTTGAAATTGCGTAACCCGGTCAGGCTTGTGTGTTGTTTGTTGGGCCCTTCGACTCCGCGCTGCGGCGCTCCGCTCAGGGTCATTCTTCTCGGCGAAGAAGTGGCCCGAGCGCCGAAGCGCGAGGACCATGAGCGAGGCCCCGGAGGGCCGAGTCGAATGGTGCCGGGGAGAGGACTTGAACCTCCATGGGATTGCTCCCGTCAGCTCCTAAGGCTGATGCGTCTGCCATTTCGCCACCCCGGCAATGCTTGCAGTATGACTCCCTATACCCTGAATGACCACAAAACCCGGCGTAGCGCAGCGAAGACGGATCGCTACCCTGGCATAGGATCATCATGACCGAAGGGACGCGCGATGAAAAGCGTCTGTATAGACCCACCGACATCCACTATTCCTCTCGCGCGGCGGCGAGATCCTCTCGCACTGATCGGACCAGAACGATATCCCGTGACGATGAACACTGGTGCATAGACAACAGATGACGCCGTCGATTCTTACAAGTTGATGTGTCGATCCCTGGCCACGCCCGCTGCAAACCGTCTCACCGCTCCATCGCGCGGATATTCTGCAGGTGCTTCATCGCTTCTTCGTATCCGGGATTGATCCGCACGACGGCCTCGAGCGCCGCCTCCGCTTCCTTCAGTTTTCCCTGCTGAGCGAGCAGTCCCGCCAGGTGATACTGTGCCGGCACGTAGCCGGCATCGAACTGCACGGCTTTCTTGTACGCGTCGGCGGCCGCGTCGAGGCGATCGATCTTCTCGTACTGCAGGCCCAAGTTGTAGTACGGCTCCGCCCGCGCAGGCGCGCGCTGCACGGCTGCCTGGAACTGCTGCAACCCCTCGTCCGTCTTGCCCGTCAGTTCCAACACCTCTCCCAAGTAGTAATACGGCGCCAAGTACTCGATGTCGCGCACCGGGCCGGCACCCAGCATGCCGATGGCCTGACGATAGATGCGCATGGCCGCATCGTAGTCGCCGCGCTCGCGCTCGTAATTGCCCAGGTTGTTGTAGGCGTACTGGTACGACGGATCGAGGGAGATGGCCGCCTCGAAATACCCTTTCGCCTCATCTTCGCGATCCGTCTTCATGAGGAAATCGCCCAAGTTGTTGTACGCCACGGCCGATGGCACAACGGAGAGCGCATGGCGGTACAGCGCCTCGCTGTCGCGCCACGTCTGCGCTTGCGTGCGCGCGATGCCCACGAGCCCCACGAACACGCAGGCCATCAGAATATCCAGAGCCCGTGCGCCAACCGACCCGAATGGCCGCCGCTGGTACAGATGCGACACGGCGATGGCGACGAGCAGGAAGATGCCGATGCTCGGGATGTACGCGTAGCGGTCGGACGCGACGTAGGTGACGCCCGCCTTCACGAAGTTCGTGAAGTTCGGCACGAGTGTGAGCAGGAAGAACGCCAGGCAGAACGACACGATCGGCAGCCGACGCAGGCAACCGACAATGAGCGCGAGGATCAGCAGGAGAGCGATAACGGGCAGCGCGAATTCCCACGAGAGAATCGTCACCGGCGCGAGCTGCGGATACAGCACCGTGAACCCGACCGGGAAGAAGATGTGCCACAGGTAGAAGAGCGTGCTCTTGCAGGCGAGGAGGAAGTTCATCCACACGCCCGACGAGGCGAGCACCTCGCGTTTGCCGAAGAGCGCCACGATGCCGAAGACGACCGCAAAGAGCCAGAACGGCCACTTCTCGCGTACCGCCTGTACCATCGGCCGCTGCCGCTTCCAGTCGATCATCAGCAGCACGACCGGCAGCGTGACCACAGTGACTTTGGAAAGCAGGCCGAGAACGAACAAGACGATGCTGAGGAGAAACAATCCGTAGTCTTCGCGATCTCGCCAGGAGAGATACGCGCAAAGCGAGCTGAGGAAGAAAAAAGTACTGAGGAGATCCTTGCGCGCCGCCGCCCACAGGACGGCTTCCGTGTGGAGCGGATGCACCGCGAAGAGAATCGCCGTCGCGGCCGCAACGCCTTTACGCTTGAGCAGCAGATACACCCCCGCGAAGACGAGTAGCGCGTTCAGCGTGTGCAGCAGCAGATTGGTCGAGTGGAAGACGCCCGGCCGCAGCCCGAAGAGCGCGTTCTCGATCTGATAACTCACGAGCGTAAGCGGCACGTAGAGCTCCGGATCGTACGTAGTGAACGCGCGCTTCACCGTCTGCGGTGTGAAGGCCTGAACGGCGGGGTTTTGCGTGATGAGCAGCGTGTCATCCAAGCTCACGAACTTGTTCGCCAGCGACGGGCCATAGAGCAGCAGGCACGTGAGGACGATGAACAGGGCGATGTGCCACCAGCGGGTATGTTCGGCGAAGCGTTGGAGCATGGGGGGAAGGTTAGCATGGAACATGAGGAAGACTGCAAGATTGCAAGAAAATCCCAAGGGTAGAACTCTTAGGATTTGGTTTGGCTTATTGCAGCCTTGCAATCTTGAAATCTTCACCCCATTGTCTCCGCTTACGCGGCCATCTTTTCCGGCCCCTTCTGCTTCTCCAGCTTCGCGTCGATAGCATTCGCATCTTCCGCTGCCTTTTTGGCATCTACCTGTGCTGTCTGAACATTCGCCTGATCGGGAAATTGAGGCTGATCTTTTATCTCAGGTACTGAGGCTTGTGGCGCATTCGCTGCAACCTGCACATCACTCGACCGCTCACGGGTAACAGTCTTCGCCTCGGGAGCTCCGCCCGCCGTCACCACTCCGGCGACAAGATTGGCCGCATCGTCGGCATTCTTATTGTGCCGGCGCGCGGTCTCGGTTTCCTTTTGATTCCTCTGACGCAATGCGGCGACTTCCTGCGGTACCGAATCGACACGCTGCCGCGTGGCGGCAAGCTTCTCGTTCGCCTTCGCCAGGCGCTCATCGGTCTTCTGCTTCACCATGTCTTCCAGCTTCTCGCGCTTCTGATCCGCCCCGTCTTGCCCAGAATCCGTCTTCTCCTTCTTCTCGCTGTGCTGCGTCGCCTCCTTCACATCCTTATTTGCCCGATTCAATGCATCGGCATCCTCAAACCCCGCCACCTCTATCAGGCGATGTTCGCGCTCCGGCCGGTATGGATGTGAGAAATGTGTCATACGAATTGCACGATCATCTGATCCAACTTCTTCATGTCCGTCTCTTCTCCCTGTCGGTCTTCCAACTCCACCTCTTCGAACGAGTGTCGGCGGTAGTGATCCACCTGCGCCTGCAGGCGGTCCATGTACTCCTCGTACGCCTCATCGTACTGCGCGAACGCCAGCTCGTAGCGCTGACGGCGCGCGGCGTACTCGGGCAGCGTCTCGTTCGCGTACCGCGCCGACAATTCCCTCTGGCCGTCGCTGGTCAACTCCGGCTCGATGTCCTTCATCAGGAAATCGAAGAGCTCCTGTGCGGTCGGCACGGCCGGAGGAGAGGAAAGGGTTGTCATTCTTTCTTCTTATTATAGCAGGAAAGGAGCTGATAGCGAAAGACTGCAAGATTGCAAGACTTCAAGATTGCAAACCAAAGCCCAAGGGCTCTCTCTTAGGTTTTGGTTTGGATTATTGCAGCCTTGGAGGCTTCTCCTTTCGCTTTCTTCTCGCGTCGCAGGTGCAGGATTTCGGCGGACAGCTCCTCCAGCCAGTGCTTGCCCTTCGCCTTGTTCTGGATGGTGGGGAAGCCTATGCGCAGGTTGGTGCCGCTGATCTTCCACAGCGGGTTCACGCGCAGCAGCTGCATGATCTCCTGCGCCGTCACGTGCGGGCTCAGCGTGAGCACGATCTCGCCGCCGGCGTCGCGGTCTTCCATTTTGATCCGCACGACGCCCGCCTTCCGCGCCGCCATCTTCAGCCGCAGAATGCGGAACAAGTCCTTCAACTGCTCGGGCGGCTCGCCGTACTCGTCGCGCAGGTCGGCTTCGAACTCACTCAAAATCGCCTCGTCTTCGGATCCCGCGAGCTTCTGGTACACCGAAATCTTCTCCTGGTCGTCCGGCACGTAGAACGACGGAATGAACGCCTCGACCGGCAGTTGGATCTCCACCTCCACCTCGGCTTCCACCTCGTCGCGCTTGCCGCCCTTCAACTCCTCCACCGCCTGCTTGAGCATGCGCAGATAGTGGCTCACGCCGACGGTTTGCATGGTGCCCGACTGGCTGGCGCCGAGAATTTCGCCCGCGCCACGGATCTCCAAATCGCGCATGGCTACCTGGAAGCCCGAGCCGAGTTCGCACGCCTCCACGATGGCACGCAGTCGCTTCTTGGCATCGTCCTTCAGCCGCTGCGTGTGGTAGAGGAAGTACGCGTACGCCTGAACCCTCGAGCGCCCAACGCGGCCGCGCAGCTGGTAGAGCTGGCTCAACCCAAACCGCTCGGCCTCGTTGACGATGAGCGTGTTGGCCCGCGGCAGGTCGATGCCGTTCTCGATGATGGTCGAGCTCACGAGCACGTCGTACTTGCCCTCCTTGAACGCCACGATGCGGGTTTCGAGCGTCTCGGGCTTCAGCTGCCCGTGGCCCACCACAAAGCTCGCCTCCGGGATCATCGCGCGCAGCTTGTCGGCGAAGGCATCGATGGTCTCGACGCGGTTGTGGAGCACGAAGGACTGCCCGCTGCGCTTGATCTCGGCGAGGATCGCCTGGCGCACCAGCTCGTCGGAGTACTTGCGCACCTCGGTGATGATGGGCAGGCGGCCGGGCGGCGGTGTCGTGATAGTCGTGATGTCGCGCAGTTTGTGGAGGCCCAAGTTGAGCGTACGCGGGATCGGCGTGGCCGTGAGCGTGAGGATGTCGACCGACGCGCGCATCTCTTTAAACTTCTCCTTCTGCTTTACCCCGAAACGCTGCTCCTCGTCGACGATGACGAGCCCCAGATTGAAGAAATGCACGTCATCTTGCAGAAGGCGGTGCGTGCCGATGACGATATCGACATCGCCCTTGCGCAGCCGTTCGAGAATTTTCTTCTGCTCGGCCGCACTGCGGAAGCGACTCATCATCTCTACTTTAAGCGGGAATTCCTTCATGCGGTCGCAGAAATTGCGGTAGTGCTGGTCGGCCAAGATGGTGATGGGCGCCACCACCGCCACCTGCTTGCCCGACACCGCCGCCTTGAAAGCGGCGCGCATGGCCACTTCCGTCTTCCCGAACCCCACGTCGCCGCACACGAGACGGTCCATCGGATGCTCACTCTCCATGTCGGCCTTGATGTCCTGGATCGCCTTCATCTGTCCCGGTGTCTCTTGGTAGGGGAAGCTCGCCTCGAACTTGCGCAGCATGTCGTTGTCTTCGGGGAACCGATGGCCGCGCGCTTTCGCGCGCTGCGCGTAGAGATTCAATAATTCCTTCGCGATCTCCTTCGTCTCCTCGCGCATCTTCTCGGAGAGCTTCTTCCACTCTATCGTCCCCAACCGCGTCAGCACCGGCTCCTCGCCCTCCTCGTGCACGAACTTGCTCAACTTGTCGGCTTGATCCACCGGCACGAACAACTTGTCGCCGCCGGCGTAGCTCAATTCCAAGTACTCGCGCTGGATGTCGTCGACCGTCTTCTGCGTCATCCCCTCGAAGTGCCCGATGCCATGGTCCATGTGCACCACGTAATCGCCCGGCTGCAGCGATGTGATGAAATCGAGCGCCAACTTCTGCACGCTGCGCTGCTTGCCGGCTTTCTTGAGCGAGAAAATCTCTCGATCGGTAAGGAGCGCGCACTGCAGATCCGGGTTCTGCAATGAATGGGGGAGGAGATCGTCCTCGCCGGCGTGAATCACCGTCAACGCTCCTTGTCGTGCCTCGTCTTCCGCGGTAAAGGGCACCTTCTCCTCTTTCAGAATCCCCATCAATTCATCGCTGCGCTTCGACACCACGATGAGTCGCCAGCTCTGCGTCAACTTGTCGCGCACGTCGTTGAGGAAATCGGTGAGGGTGTAGAACTTGAGCACCGAGAGGTAGCGCAGGTGCGCGTGATTCTCCTGCGATTCCGGAAAAGCCGTGAAGCGCAGCGTTTTGATTCCCATCGCCGTCTCGACATCATCTTGATCGTCCAGCACGAGGAGCATCCCCTTCGGGAACTGCTTCGCGAGCGGCTTCGTACTCGCGAACACGACGGGGCAGATGAGCAGCTCATCACCCGCATCATTCGTCTGGGAATAATCGCTCGTATCAACCTCCAAAATCTTCTCCACCTTGTCGAAATCGAACGTCACGCGGTACGGCGCCGCGGATTGGATCGGGTAGATATCGAGCGTGTCGCCGATGCGGCGGTACTCGCCGGGGCTCAGGTACAGATCGTCGCCATGCCGGTAGCCGCGGTCGATGAACGACTCGAAGAGCTGCGTGAAGTTCACCGTCTCACCCTTTTTCAACACCACGCTCCGCTCGTCCATTTCTTTGTAGGAAGGAAATTCCGTGTCCCACTCGTCGCGCGTCATTAAGAAGATCGGCGCGTGCTTCTCCTGCTCCGTCGCCTGCATAAGGAAGAGGTACGTCTGCAAATGCTCGGGAACGATATGCCCGTTGGCATCCTGCACCGCCCGCAGGAGATGCGTCTCGCACTCGAAGAACGCCAACCAGTGCTGCAGCGACTCGCGCGCGGCCTCATTCTGGGCCACGAGCACCGCGGGCTGCGGACGGAAGGAGAGCAAATGCGACAGGAGGAGCGCTTTCGCCGTCTCGTTCGACGCACCGGAAATCACCAGGCGATGATTCGCCTTCAGTAATTCACTGAGCTCCCGATGTGTTTCCTCCCCAAGAAGGAGTGAGGGTTTCATTTAAATAATTGCTACATTGTGAAATTGTAAAATTGCTGACTCACTATAAGAGAATCGCCTGCGAACAATGTAGCAATTGAACAATTGTACAATTCCCCAGAAAAAAGAATAAAAGGGCAGAGAGATGATTACTCAAGATTCCTGCATCCTCAGCGGCATGATGAGGTGGAGAAAATCACTCTCATCCGGCAGGCGGAAAATGGCTGGACGCTGACTATCGCTCATCTCCATGCGCACCGTCTCCCCGTCGATATGTCCCAGGAAGTCTAGAAGATAGGAAGAGGAAAGCGCAATCTTATTCTCGGTTCCTTCGATGTGAGCCGTCAAATACGCCTCGTCCTTGCCCACTTGCGTCTGTGGTGTGGCGATCTTCGTCTGCTCCTTCTCGAACGAGAACGTGAGGTTATTGTTAATTTCCTTGGCAAAATAATGCATGCGCCGCACGGTCGGCATCAGCTCGCCAATGGCGAATACCACCTTCGTTTGACATTCCTTTGGGATGATCTGCTCGTACGGCGGGAATTTTCCGTCGATCAACCGCGAGAGCAACCGCGTGTTGCCGATGCGGAATTCCACCTGCTGACGGCTGAGAATCACCTCGGCGGTGACGACGGGGTTTTCCATGGGCCGCTCCTCAGATTTATCCTTCGATCCTTTCTTCTCGCCCTTGGCGGACCCGAGGATCACTTTCACTTCATCTAAAATCTTCGTCGGGATAATGCACGACAGCTCCGCGCCGATGCCACTGGCGGGGATCTTATACTCCGACAGGCGGTAGCTATCCGTTGCCACTAAAATAATCTTATTCTCCTCGCCACGGACATACACGCCCGAGAGCACAGGCCGTAAGCTCGTCTTCGCCGACGCGAAGGTAACCAAATGGAGCGCACGCAGGAATGAATCAATTTCCAATGTGAATGA
This sequence comes from uncultured Candidatus Peribacteria bacterium, assembly GCA_964632375.1. Classification (GTDB taxonomy): domain Bacteria; phylum Patescibacteriota; class Gracilibacteria; order Peribacterales; family Peribacteraceae; genus JAQBQQ01. The sequence continues at coordinate 10,655 of CAZWBO010000041.1, forward strand.
TTGTTGTTTCTCGAGAACGGTGATGGTTGGGTAATCGTTGGCTGATTCCCCGGCAATCATTGTCTTGGCATGCTTTGATACACAACGCACCTGTGATTCCCCTGTGGTTTCCAGAAGCACTTCTGTATCCGTATTATACTGCGCAAAGTTCACAATAGCCTTGGCGGGAATAGTAATGCGTCCCTCTACTTCAATTTTGGCCGGGAACTTCGTGATGATACTCAACTCTAAATCGGTGGCGCTGAGTGTGCACACATCTCCCTCGGCTTCCACCAACACATTTCCCAAAATAGGAAGTGCCTGTTGGTTCCCAATCGCACGATTGACCAAGTGCAACGCTGTTAGAAGATCCGCTGTGTTGCAGGAAAATTTCATAAATCCCTAATAGAGTAATAAATTAAATGAATTATATTGAATTAGTCGTACTCATAACCTCTTCTCAAAGATCGTCATTCGCAGTCTATTCTGTGGAAAGTGCTTGTAAAGATCTTTTACATTTCTCTTCCAGAAGCGGAAAGCGCACAACACCCCCCTCTATAATCCTGTGTGGAGAGTGTGGATAAGTCCGGGGGTGGAATTTCCAGAATGAGGCCAGGACTCAAGAAATCAAACTTTGGCTTGCAGTAGATATAAAGTCTGAATTACTGTGGAGAACTCCCGCTAGGATTCACGCTCTGTGGAAAAGAGTTATCCACATAGCCTGTGGATAACTGTCGGTTAGTGGAGAAGTGGATGTGGTGTGGAAAACCATGTGGAAAAGTGAGGGGAAGTGGGGAGGGGTGGGGAATTTTGAGGGTATGGGGTTGATTAGTGTATTGGTTATTCGTTATTAGTTGATAGTTTGTCCGAACAGCACAGCCCCAAAACCTCCCTACAACCCTCATCTCCCGCAGCTGCGATGTCATCCTGAGCTTGTCGAAGGACGCAGTCCGGGCCCCAGCAGGCCCGGTTCCGTCCGGTGATCACCGGTGATCCTGCCCAACCCTCGCCCCTCCCCACACCCTTTTCCCTCTGTCCCTTTCCCTTTTCCCTCCAAATCGCCC
>CAZWBO010000042.1:0-11061 GCA_964632375.1 uncultured Candidatus Peribacteria bacterium
TTATGGATACTGATGTTTCAGAGTACAAAAATTGATCACAATGGCAGGACGAACGACGAATCACTTACTTCTTCCTCCACCTGGGCGCAAAGCGGATGAAGAAGGTGAAGAGCCGCGCTTTGACAGGATGCATCCCGTGTTCCCGCATGCCCTTGTACGCCCTGCGCTGAAACTCCTTCACATCATTGCCCTCGTAACACAGTTTGCCGTCTTTATAGCAGTAACTGCAGTACCGGTCGCTCTGGCGCGGACCGGGATCTTGCGCCAAGGGCATCATGCAACTCTCACACTGAGTGGCTGGCATAGCAGGAAGTGTACGCGCCGTGGTTCCGCGACGCACGCGATTCGCTCTTCTCATACCAACATTGTCCGCAATGGCCGAATCACGGCATCACCTGGCTCCCTACAAACGGCAGTGCCGGCTCCCTCAACCTGTTTGGCCCCGCCCTGTGGGCGATCGTTCCGGAAGAACCAGGCACCATCACCTTGAACGCGCTGTGATGCCGGAACGGTTGCTCCGTCTTCTCCGTCACTTCTGTCTCGGCAGCGTGAAGGCGACCACTGTGCCCTTTCCTTCCTCACTCTCCACCCACATGTCTCCGCCGGCGCGGCGGATGATGCCGCGAGCCGTGAAGAGGCCCAGCCCATTGCCGACCGGCTTGCTGAGGTATGCGGTGGATCCGCGCGAGAAGCGCTCGAACATGTGCGGCAGATCGCGCTTGGGAATACCCTTCCCCTCGTCCCGCACGTCGATGCGCACGTGCTTGCCTTCCGTCCACGCGCGGATGGTGACGGTGGCACCGGCGGGCGAGTACGTGATGGCGTTGTCGATGAGCTCGCGGAGAACGGCGCTCAAAAGGTTGGCATCGATGGAGAGCGCGGGAAGATCCTGCGGTATGCGTAAGAGCAACTGCTGCTGCCGTACGGAGCGCACGGCCGAGGTCTCTGCCGCCACGTGTTCGAGAACATAGAGCAGGTTGGCGGGTTCGGGCGGCGCGCCGGCCCGGCTGTTCGACACATCGAGCGCCTGGTGCAACGCGTTCATCATCCCCTCCATGCGCGCGATGCCCTCCGAGAGCATCTGCACGCTCGTATCACCCTCGGCCGTATGGTACTTGCGCTCCACTTCGCGCATGAAATCGAGCGACCACTTGAAGCTCGAGAGCGGCGCGCCGAGCTGGTGGCTGATGAGCTGCATGAGCGCGGACCGCTGGCGGTCGAGCTCGCCCATCGTCTCGAGGCGGCGCTGCCCGATGAAGATGACGGTGTACGCGCCCATGAGGACGGCCACCACCAATACCAACAGCAGCACAGCCGGCGAGAAGATCCGCTGGATATGCGTGAGGTACTCCGAGGCATCCATGTCGATGCCGAGGACCGCCACGGCACGTCCGCGCGCATCGATGACCGGCGCGTAGGCGGAGATGAACGTCCCCCACTGGTCGACGGTGAGTTGATCGTCGACGTACGCACTCTCGAACCCGTGGATCATCCAAGGCGAATCGCTGATGTCGTAGACATCGCCGGGGTACGATGCCTGTTCATTCTTCTCCACGATCCCGTTGTGATCCACATCGAGCTCGTCGGTCGACTTGAGCGAATCGGCATCGGCGATGAAGGCGAACTCTGTCGGCATATCGGTCTTGCGCATGATGTACGCGAAGCGGATGTGCAAGTTTCCGCTGCGGATGCGATTGAGGAGTGCGACAGTATCGCGCAGCTCGGGCGTCTGCAGATCCTTGGCAGTGCGGATGCGGTCGAGTGACACGGTATCGAACTGCGCGGCGGCGAGCGTGACGTAGCTCTTGAGCTCCTCGCGCAGCTGGCTGTCGAGCACGCGACGGCCGTTCACGTAGAACGCGAACCCCAGCGTGACGATGAGCAGCAGAATCGCCGCTCCTATCAGGAGCGAGCGGGGGGCGCGAACGGCCGACCGGAGCGAGGCAGCTGGCATGGTGTTTTCCTTACAGTATAGCAAAAAAACCGTATTTTTGCACCTGCAAGCAAAGGCAAAATCCGCTGCGCAAGCGGCATTTCTCAATCCCGAAGGCCTTGCTACACTGCGAGCCCATGCAGCCCATGACCACCGATCAGATCCGCAGCGCCTACTTGGAGTTCTTCCGCTCGAAGGGCCACGCCATTATTCCCGGCGCGCCGCTGGTGCCCGAAAACGACCCGACGGTGCTCTTTACCACCGCCGGCATGCACCCGCTCGTTCCCTATTTGCTGGGCGAGCCGCACCCGGCCGGCAGGCGCGTGGTGGACGTACAACGCTGCGTGCGCACGGGCGACATCGACGAAGTGGGCGACGCGAGCCACCTCACGATGTTCGAGATGCTCGGCAACTGGAGCTTCGGCGACTACTTTAAAGAGGAAGCCATCGGCATGAGTTATGAATTCCTGATGGATGTCCTCAAGATCGATCCGCGGAAATTCGCCGTCACCTGTTTCGCCGGCGACAGTGATGCGCCGAAGGATGAGGAATCCGCCGCTCTCTGGGAATCGCTCGGCGTCCCGCGCGAGCGGATCGGCTTTTTACCCAAAGCCAAGAACTGGTGGGGACCCGCTGGCCTAACCGGCCCCTGCGGCCCGGATACGGAGATGTTCTACTGGGTGGGCAAGAGCGATCTGCCGCCCCCCGGCTCCAACCCCGCCAACGACGACGACAATTGGATGGAAATCTGGAACGACGTCTTCATGCAGTACAATAAGAAAGAAGATGGCACGTTTGAACCGCTCAAGCAAAAGAACGTGGATACCGGCATGGGATTGGAGAGAGTCGCGGCGGTATTACAAGGTGTAAGCAACGTGTATGAGACGGACGGGCTGAAGCCCATCTTCCAGTCCGTTGTGCCAGAAGGCTTATTGACTGACGACACTGATGAAGGCCGACTAGTCTCCCGCCATGTGCGAATCATCACCGACCACCTTAAAGCTGCCACTTTTATCATCGCAGACGGCGTCATTCCATCCAACGTGGACCAGGGCTACGTCTTGCGCCGTCTTATCCGCCGCGCCATTCGGTCACTCCGCTTCCTTTACATTGAAAAGGATGCGGACTTTGAAACTCGAACGTACTGCTCTCTAGTGGCTCACAAGATTATCGCCCAGTATGCGACTGCCTACCCGTATCTTACGCAGAAGGAACATATGATCATGGATGTACTAGACAAAGAGGAGCGGCAATTCAAGAACACGCTCAAGGAAGGACTTCGCCAGTTTGAGCGAAAGATCCAGCATTCATCTGCATCAACCTCCATCGACGGCCCAACCGCATTCCACCTATACGACACCTATGGCTTTCCTATTGAATTAACGAAAGAACTCGCTGCCGAAAGAAATCTGACGGTAGACGAAGAAGGATTTCAGAAATCATTTGAAGAGCACCAAACGAAATCGCGCGCCGGCGCGGAGCAGCGGTTTAAAGGCGGCCTGGCCGACCACTCCGCGCAGACCACCAAGCTGCACACAGCCACTCATCTTCTGAATGCGGCGCTCAAAAAGATCCTGGGGCCGGACGTGAATCAGAAGGGCAGCAACATCACAGCGGAACGCTTGCGGTTCGATTTCAATTACGCAGATAAGATGACGCCGGAGCAGATCGCAGAGGTGGAGAAGACGGTGAATGAGAGCATCGCAGCGGACCTGTCGATCACGTTCCACGTCACCACTGTGGATGGCGCCAAGAAAGAGGGAGCGGTGGGAGTGTTTGACGCGCGGTACGGCAGTGAGGTGAAGGTGTACAGCATTGGCCCGAACGACAACGCATTCAGCAAAGAGATTTGCGGCGGCCCGCACGTTGCGCGTACGGGGATGCTGGGATCGTTCAGGATTCAGAAAGAGGAGAGTTCCTCCGCCGGCGTGCGGAGAATCAAGGCGGTGGTGGAGGGCGGGCCGGCGGAGATCGAAGTGGCGGGAGAGGGATAAGTTTATTGGTTTATTGGTTGATTAGTTTTTAGTTGTTAGATCAACCGCGGGGTAGAAACCCCGCTCTCCTTTTGGAAATAATTTTTCTTATGGAGAGCGGGCCTTCGGCCCGCGGTTATCACGGAGTGACAAGTTCCAGGCAGCCTTCTATCCTCCCTCCATATGTCTCGCCGCTCCATGCTGCTCAGCATCGCAATCTTCCTGCTACCGACACTCGCGCATGCGGAAGAAGCGACGACGTGGGATTTTCAGAACGCGCAAATACCGGGCGAGTGGAGCGTGGCGCAGACGTTGACGGCTACACGACAGACCGACGGTCTGGCCCTGTACGCCCAGGACGCGGGCAATCTCACGCGCACCATGGATGTCGGGCACCCCGTGCAGGTGATCCGCATCGTCGCGAAGGCGCCGCGCGATACGGACGTGTCGCTCGTGTGGCGCACGAGAGAGTTGCCCGCAGGATCACTGCTCAACTACCACTTCCTCCTCCCCGCGTCGGACGCACCAACTGCCATCGAGTTGGATCCCAGCGCGTTCAAGGAATGGGATCCGCACGGCGACATCGTCGGCATCGGCTTGATGCCCGGCTCCGACATCACCCTCGTCTCGCTGGAGCTGCGCGGATGGAATACGCTCGAGCAGATGGCAGAGGCATGGCGATCGTTCTGGGTGTTCGACGCCTTCTCGTCGCATACCATCAATTTTCTCTGGGGACCTCTTGTGAGCTTCAACTCATACGCACGTGCGCATCTCTTTGCTACTGATCCTCCCGTGGCCATCTCGGCCAACCGATACTTCTACTACGCATTCGCTCTGGCCGCACTCCTCATCGCTGGCTGGTGGCTCTTCCAAGGACGTCACCGCAGCCTTGCGCAAGGATCCCTGTTCCGTCGCGCGCCGCAGATCGCCGCGCTGTTCACGGTCTTCGCCGTATTATGGCTCTTCTACGACACACGCATGGGGCTCGAATTCCTCAGCTACGCGTCGAACGATTACACGACATGGGTTCGTCCGCCTGCAGATCAGAAGGTATTCCGCCGGTACGAGAACATTTACCGCATCGTCGACGCCGTGGTCCCGCGCATCATGAAGGAAGAACACTACGGCCTCCTGGTGCCGCCGAACACCAACATCTACGGCGTGCTGAAGTACCGCACGTACCCCGTCACGCCGTACGAAGGCGATGAAGACGCGTCCGCCGCCAACGTGTGGGTCGTCATCCGCCGTAGCGACGCGCATGTCGACGCACAGGGCCGCCTGACCATCGGCGACAAAATCCTCTCGCGTCCGGGACGCATCACGCAGCAATTCGACAACACGAGCTTCCTGTTCGACGTACTCCCATGACGTTGCTCATTCTCCTGCTCGGCCTCATGCCTTCCGCTCTCGGCGGATGGCTGCTGCTACGGCTGATCGAAGGACGCACGCCCGTGCTGTTCCGCTCCGAACGCTGGGCCTACGGCTGCATGCTGGGCCTGACGGGGATGATGTTCCTAAGCTTCGTCGCCAATACCTCGCTCGGCATTCCTCTCTCGCTCGCCGGCTTCGGCGGCGTGCAGGCCGCGACGCTGATGGTCCTTGGCCTCCTCTGGAACGCACGCATCCGTCCGCTGCCGGCGGTCCAGCCGACACTGCAACGCTCACCGCTGCGCGGATGGCAACGCTGGCTCGTCGTCGTCCTCGGCGCGTGGACGCTGGTGAAAATTCTCGGCGGTACGTTCATGCTCACCGCTACGCCCATCTTCCTCGACGACGCCATCGACAATTGGAATTTCCGCGGCAAGGTGTACTACGTCGACCACACCTTCACGCTGGATGTGCTATCGCCCGAAGGGCATTCGACGATGTTTACCCTCAACAGCTACCCGCCGCCGGTGCCGCTCGCGAAGACCTGGCTGGCAACCATACGTGGCGAGTGGGACGAGGGACTCATCAACAGCATTCATATCGTCTGGTTTTTCGGCGCGCTGCTGATGGTGTTCTTCGCGCTGCGTCGTCGCATGTCGCTCTTCCTCGCGCTCGTGGGCACGTACGCACTCGCGAGCCTGCCACTGTTCCTCGTGCACGGCACCAACCCATACGCCGATCTGTTCCTCGCCGTCCACTTGCTCGCCGCGGTGGTGCCACTGGGTCTATCGCTCGACGAAACGGATACGGCGCGCATCACATCGTTCATTCGCCTGAGCGGCCTTGCCGCCGGGCTGCTCCTCTTCACGAAGAACGAAGCGCTTCTCCTCTATCTTCCGGATCTCCTTCTGTGCCTCGCATTCGCAGTGTGGCTGCACGTACGCGCCGGCAGACTCACGGAGCGCGACGTCGTCGAAGCACTGGTCCCGTGGTTCGCGAGCCTTCTGCTTATCGGCATCGCGTGGTTTGGATTTAAAGTGCTCAACGGCATGCCGTTCGGTAACGCAAAATCAGTCGAGAGCTTCGTCATCTCCTGGCAGCCGCTCGTCGCGTCGGCCATCGCAGTCAACACGTTCTTCGAAGGCAACTGGCTTCTGCTCTTCCCCGCCCTCATTCTCCTCCTGCTCTGGCAGTTCCGCGCCGCCGTGTCGTCGCGCAACATCGTGTTTGTCGGATTCTTCGTCATCGCGCTGGCGGTGCAGTATCTCTTGTTCCAATTCACCTCCCTTTCGAACGAGGCGCTGTACCAGACAGGACTCGCGCGAGGCATTCTGCAGGTGGTGCCAGTGGGAGTAGTAGTGGGGATGTTGATGTTGAAGGAAGCAATAGAGTGAAGATTGCAAGATTGCAGGAATGCAAGATTGCAATAAGCCAAACCAAAACCCCAGAATCGAACTCTTGGGTTTTCTTTGCAATCTTGCAGCCTTGCAATCTTGTAGTCTTATCCCTGTTGCGGGTTTCCCTCCTCCCGATTCCTCGCTATCCTCTCCTCATGCCATCCTACGCTGCGTTTATCGGTCATCATCCCGCCATCAGCATTGCCGAGCTGAGTGCCGTCATCCCACACTTCACCATCCAGCAGATTTTAGGGAAACAGGTGGTCGTCTTCGAGAGTTCGGCCGATCTGTCGCCGAAAGACCTGAACCTGCTCGGCGGTACCATCGCCATCGCGCGCGCGTTGGATCAGCCGATCACGAACGTGAGCGAGGTACCGAAGGCTCTCGCGCGCGTGGTGGAGGGAGTGAAAGGGAAAGTCGTGTTCGGCCTGCGCGCGCACGGCATCGCGCCGAAGGTATTGGCGGACACGTACCGCAGCAGCAAGCAGTATCTGAAGAAACAAGGTCGCCCCGTCCGCTACGTAGGATCCGAGACCGTGCCCGCGCCGTCGGTCGTGTTACATACCGAGGACATGCTCTCGGGCAAGCGCGGTGCAGAGATCGTCCTGCTGCAAATGGAAGACCAACTCTGGGCCGGCCGCACCATCGCGGCGCAGGATGTCGACGCCTACACCAAGCGTGATATCCGCAAACCCGTCCGCGATACCACCGTGGGTCTCTTGCCGCCCAAGCTGGCGCAGATTCTGCTAAACTTGGGCCTCTGGGCTGCGCGCAAAGCGCACGACGACCTGCCCGAGCAGCTCACCGTGCTCGACCCGTTCTGCGGCACCGGTGTCATTCCGCTGGAGTGCCTGCTGCGCGGGTGGAGCGTGCTCGCGTCGGATCTCTCGCAGAAGGCGGTGAACGGCTGCACGAAGAACATCGAGTGGATGCGCAAGGAAGAGAAGATCGCGAAGAGCGAGGTGCCCGCCACCGTGTGGAAGCAAGACGCCGCCAGGCCGTTCGATTTCGCGGGCGGCAATCCCTTCAAAGTGAAGCAGCTCCCGCACATGGTGGTGACGGAGACGAGTTTGGGCCCGCCGCTCACGTCGCGTCCGCCGCTCAAAGACGTGCAGAAGCTGAAGACCGAGAACGAGAAACTGCAGATCGCCTTCCTGGGAAATATCGCGAAGTCGCTCCCCGGCGTGCCAATAGTGTGCACATGGCCGGTGTGGTACTACAGCAAAGGACCGATCCACCTCGAGCGCGTCCTCGATGCCGCGCAGGAACTGGGCTTCGACGTGCTTCTGCCGCCCGGCGTGCAGTGGCAGTCGGATCGCCCGACGCTCACGTACCGCCGACCGGATCAGTTCGTCGGCCGCGAGATCGTCATTTTGCGACCTACCCGCCAGCGAACGACAGTGAGCGTCAAACATGAGGAGAAGAAGGACGAGAAGCCGACGTCTCCACGCGCGAAACCAGCTCCCACACCGAAGCCGCTCAAGAAGACGATGCCGAAGCGAGCTCCTGCCTCCGCGAAAAAGCGACGCTAGCCGCACAAGGAAGACCCGCTGAGTCAACGTGCAACGCGCGCGGCACACTGCGCATTCTCGTCTTTTGATGCATACTGTCGACCATGACGGCGCGGACGGCACTCGGGCGTGCGGGCATCATCGGCTTCTGCGTGTGGCACATGGCAGCCGTCGCGCTCTACAGCGTGCCGGAAGGGCCGGCGGGATCACCGCGACAGCGTGTGCGGACTATCACCATCCCGATCATCAGCCCGTATCTGCTCCTCACATCGCAGTGGCAGAAGTGGGATTTATTCTCGCCCAACCCGCTGCGGCGGGTGACGACGTACGCACTCGAGTCGCAGCGTGCATCTTCCTGGGTGCCCGTGGCACTCTTTCGCCCACGCGCCGAATCGGCATGGCGCAAAGACACCTCGCTCCTCAAAGCACTCGACGCTTTGGACGATGCACAGCACACGCCGCTCCTCCTCGCCTTGATGCGCTCGTACTGCGCGCCCGCGTATCTACCGAGCGGCACCGGGCTCCGGCTCCGCCGTGAGAGCGTCGTTGTCCCTTCGGGAGTAGCTATGAGCGAGTGGCGAGCAGAACCGCCTCAGTCGGCACAGCCCGATCTTCTCACCGCCTGTCCGTAGATGCAGGTCTTCCGCGCCATCGACCGGTTCTTCTTCCGCCGCGACTCCGCCACGGGGTTCGGGCTGATGCGCATCGCGTGGGCGGGCACGGTGCTCGGGTCGATGCTCGCACAATCGGATCATATCACGCAGTACTACAGCGAGATCGGCATGCTGCCGCGCGCGATGCTGCCGCTAGCGTTGCGCAGTGATTTCTTTGTCAGTCTCATGCCATGGATATCGCATCCGGAAGCCGTGCTCGCGCTGTACGTCGCGCTTCTCCTCAGCTGCCTCCTTACCATGATAGGCGCGTGGCCGCGGCTCACCACGCTCGCGAGTGTCGTCCTGCTCTTCTCGTTCCACGAGCGCAACCCGTTCGTCCTCACCGGCGGCGACACGGTGCTGCGCGCTATTGGGTTCATCCTGCTCATCGCACCGGGCATCGAGGCCGTCTCGCTCGTGCGGCTGCGCGCGCAGTGGCGGCACTGGAAATCCAAGCACACACTCCTGCCACCCGTGACCATGCCGGCATGGCCGCGCATCTTGCTTCTCTGGCAGCTCATCGTGATCTACGCAATGTCCGGCTGGGACAAGCTGCACGGCGAACTCTGGCGCAGCGGGAGTGCCGTGGCCGTTGCGCTGCATCACCCGCACTTTTCGCGTCTGCCCTGGAGTATAGCCAACTGGTTCGTGCCGGCATCGCCGGTAATCTCGTGGGCGGTGATCGCCTTCGAACTCGCATGGCTGCTCGTTTTGATCCCACAGCCGATTGCCGCACGCTTGCCGTGGCGCACGGCCGGTACTCTCAAGCGGCTGCTGCTGCTCGGCGGCGTCGTGATGCACCTCGGCATTCTGCTCCTGATGCAAGTCGGCTCCTTCCCGACTGCGATGTTCACGCTCTACCTCGGCCTCCTCACCGCCGACGACTTCTCGGCCGTGCGCAGACGGTGGAACAAGCCGCGCGGCCAAGACGAGAAAGCTACCCTGCGACACTCCGTCGTTGTGTTACACGACGGCCAGTGCGGCCTGTGCCGACGCACGATGTTCGTCTTCCTCCTCCTCGACACCTTCGATCGCCTGGTGCCCATCGATTTCCACAACCGCCGCCTGCGTCGGAAAGTGGCGCCCGACCTGCGCTTGCAGGATCTCAACCGCGCGCTGCACATCAAAGACCGCACCGGCCGCACACAGCGCGGCTTCGATGCGTTCCGCTTTCTGGCGGGGCAGCTGCCGCTCCTCTTCCCCGCTGTCCCCTTCCTCTCCCTGCCGGGTGTTGCCAGGATCGGCAGACACGTCTACGCGCGCATCGCGGCGAACCGAGAACGCTGTAAGCACATTGATTGCAAAATATGATGCCGCTCGTCGGATTCGTGGTTTCGTAGGATTCCGCGCACGAGCACTAGAAACCAACCGGCAATTCCGTATACTACCCCCACGGTCCCTGCCTACGGGGTGGAGGATCCACTTCGGGCTCGATCATTTCTCATCACGGATCCGCGTCAATCATTCCCCTGTAGCTCAGTGGTAGAGCAACCGGCTGTTAACCGGTGGGTCGTAGGTTCGAATCCTACCGGGGGAGCCATCCGTCTTCGTTCCATTCGCTTCGCTCATAGAACTTCGCCGCGATTGGCTGGAGTGCTTTCAGCGCTCTGCGTCGCTTGAGCGGCCTTTAGAATGTACCAATGAGTATATTTCACTTTTGTGTTTAATTTTCCACAAGGCCCATACTGATTTTGCCCAAACTAGAACAGCCTCTGTATGTTTTTCTGAGGATGTTTCTTGGATCACATCCGCGACCGTTCGTGTCCCTGTAAAATCAGGTGGGTCCAGCCATTTCAAATCCGAATTGGATTCTATGAATTGTTTCAATTTTTCTCGTGCCGCATCTCCAGTGAGTCCCATTTCCAAAACATAGAATAGACTTACTAAATGCCCCCACACGGATTGAGTTGATTTCCTCGATGGTGAACCAGGATGTTGCACCGCATATGTATCAACGGTCAATCGATGTATGTCAGACAGCTCCGAATAATACTCATATTCTTTACGTAAAATCATGCCATATGTCTGCCAACAGCCAGGGGATGACTCAATGTATGAGTGCGTAGGACCATTACATTTTTGGAATATCCCTTTGCACCACGGGCAAGTTTCCATATTTTCTTTCATAACACCAGATTATCAGAAAACATTCCCACCTACGTCAGCCTAGGCTGATACCATTTCCATTTCAAATTGATACAGAGTAGACTCATCTCATGCCTACAA
>CAZWBO010000043.1:0-10990 GCA_964632375.1 uncultured Candidatus Peribacteria bacterium
GATACTCTGAGCGCTGTCGGCCTGGTTTCGCAGCCCTACATCGGATTCTCGCTATCCTTCGTCTGGCTCAGGATAATAATGGCGCTCTCCGGGAGAGAATATTCCAATGCTTTTCGTCATTGAGAGCGCCGTATCTCGGCGCGATTTGGTCCATCAGCGACAATAATTCTCGCCAGCCGCGGGCCGAAGGCCCGCTCTCCGACAAGTTGTTACGCCTTCCCCAACCCCGGCACCGTCTCCTTCAGCATCGAGAGCACCGCTTCCACATCCTCATTCACCACCAGGTGGTCGAACAGGTCGCGGCGTTCCTTGAAGAATGCGAGATCCAGTTCCGCGTTCTTGAGGCGGTCTCTGATGTGCTCTTCGGTCTCGCGACCGCGACCGCGCAGGCGGTGGAGGAGGCTGCTCAGCATGGCGCGCTTGCTCTTGCCCGGCGGCAGCAGGCCGAAGCTGAGGAGCGAACGTCGGCCGTAGCGTTCGTTTAAGCCTTGGAGCAAGTGCATCTCGGTGATGACGATGGGCAGCAGGCCTGCTTGCCAGATGGCTTCGATATCCCCGGCACGGTAGCCGTACCAGCGGTCTTCGGTGGAAGAGGGAATGTTCGTGGCGGCGATGATCTCGCCGGCCCGCTGCAGGCGGTCGAATTCCTTCCTGCTCACGTACACGTACTCGCCGTCGTCGCCTTTCTTCTTAGCGCGGGTGGTGACGATGGGCACGTTCCTGGTCGTCGCGCCGACCATCGAGACGAGCATGCGCGCAATGGTTGTCTTGCCCACGCCGGAGGGGCCGGTGAGTGCGAGGATGTAGCCGGGGAACGCAATCGTTTCTTCGCTGACAGGAGCCGTCTTCATCGATGGTATTTCGTACGCGACTTCGTAGATCCGCAGGTGTTCTTTATTCACGTAGCTGAGGCGCATGCGCGGCGTTACTGGCATGCCTATCTGCGGCGTGCCGCCGGTGAGCGGGGCCATCACTTTGGATCCATCGGCCAATTTGATCAGACCGACGGTGCGGTGGCCGGGGCCGAAGCGCTCGGGCGGGTGATGCAGGACCGTGAACGAGAGGATCGTGCCCTCCTGCAGCCTGCGCCGCTCTTCCTTCTGTCGTCGCGCGATGATGGGGGAGGAATCGGGCATGGGAAGGCGGATGGAGAATCAGGAATTAAGAAGAAAGAATTAGGAGAACTTTTTAGTCATTGTATTCAAGGATATGAAGTCCGCAGGTCGCGCCTGCGCCGCCGAAATTGTGGCTGAGGCCGAAGCGCGTGCCGGAAGATTTCAGTTGCTTGGCGATGTCGATGAACTGCTTGATGCCGGTGGCGGCGACGGGGTGGCCGCAGGCCTTGAGGCCGCCGCTGCGGTTCACTTGCAAGCCCATCGTGCTCGGACGCTCGTACAGCTCCCGGTAGATGCCGATGCCCTCGCCCGCCTCGGCGAAGCCGAGATCCTCCATGTTGATGACGGCGGCGATGGAGAAGCAGTCGTGCGTCTCCACATGGGTGATGTCCTCGCGGGTGATGCCGGCTTCGGCCAGTGCCTTCTCCATGGCGGTCTTCGTCGCCTTGAACGACGTGAGACTCGGGCGGTCGGCCAAGCTGAGCGTGTCGGTGGTGAGTTGCGAGGCCGCCACGCGGACGGGGCTCTGGAATTTGGTCGAGAGGATGCACGCGGCCGCGCCGTCGGAAATGGGCGAGCAGTCGAGCAGGCGCAGCGGGTCGGCGATGGGGGAGCTTCTACTCACCGCTTCGGGTTTCACCTCCATGCGGAACTGTGCGAACGGGTTCTCTACGGCTTGGCGGTGGTGCACGGCCGAAACGAGGCTCAGCTGCTCGCGCGTGAGGCCGTACTCGTGCATGTAGCGCTGCGCGACGAGGCCGAAGATGCCGGGGAAGGTGAGGCCGGCGGGCCGGTCCGCGTCGCTGTCGGCCGCGCCCATCAGCGCCGATGCGATCTGATCCGTCGTCGCGTCGGTCATCTTCTCGACGCCTACCACCAGGATGGTTTGCGCGCGGTTTGATTCGAGCAGTGCGCAGGCCGTGTGGATAGCTACCGATCCGCTGGCGCATGCGGTCTCCACGCGCAGGGCGGGCGGTTGGTGCGGCAGCATCGAGGCCACCATCGCGCCCATGTGCGCCTGGTCGTTGGCCGTCTCGCCGATCATGTTCGCCACGATGACGAGATCGACGTCGAGCGCCGTGCACGGCGAGTGCTCGATGGCGCCGTCGACCACCTCGCGCGCCAGATCGCGCAGGCTCTTGTCCCAATGCTCGCCGAAGCGAGTTTGGTGCGAGCCGGTGAGGAAAATGGGCTGTTGCATGTCTTTACGAGAACCGGGGAGAAGTACGGAGCACAACATTCGCATGTCGAATGATTTTTGTACGTCGAATGTCGTGCGTCGGATTCTTCATCGATGTGACGGGGAGAGGGCTCCAGTGTGGCTCAGATAGTCTGCGTAATTCAGGTACGTGATTTCTCGGTCGTCGGGCGGCAGGAGCACGCCGTCGCGCTGCATGGTGAGGAGGAACGCATCGGAGCCGGAGCCGGAACCATAACTGACGACGAGAATTCGATCGTCTTTCTTGGCGTGCTGCAGCACTTCCGTGAGCCCGAGCGGGGAGCAGGCGCTGTAGGTATTGCCGATGCGCGGTACGATGAATCCGTGCTGGCACTGCTCGCGGCTGAAGCCGAATTTCTTCAGCACACGCGAGGGAAACTTGGCGTTGGGCATGTGGACCACCACGTGGTCGATGTCGTCGGGTGTCGTCTGCGTCACTTCCATGATGCCGCGCAGCGCTTCCTCCACGTGCCGGAAATACGCGGGCTCGCCGGTGAAGCGGCCGGCGTGGTTGGGGTACTTCTCGCCGTTCGCACGCCAGAAATCCGGTGTATCCGTCGTGAAACTGAGCGTGTGGTCGATGCGGCACAGCGCGTTCTTCGCGTCGCTTGATCCGACGACGAAGGCGGCCGCACCGGCGGCAGCGGTGAATTCGAGTGCATCGCCCGGGCGTCCTTGGGCGGTATCGGTCCCAACGGCGAGACCGTAGCCGGCTTGCCCGCTGCGCACGAACGTGTCGACAATCTGCAGAGCGGCGGTGCCGGCCTTGCAGGCGAATTCCACATCGGCGGCGTGCGAGAACGGATGCAGATCGAGCGCAGCGACGAGCATGCCGCTGGTGGGTTTGACGGCGTACGGATGGCTCTCGGAGCCGACGAAGCAGGCCGATACTTCGCTCGAGGCAATGCCGGCCATCTCGATGGCCTGGCGCGCCGCCTCGAAGGCCATGGTGAAACTGTCTTCGTCTCTGCTCGGAACGGTCTTTTCGTCGATGCCCAGCGCATTCGTCACTTCCGCGCCATTCTGTTGCCAGTGCTCGGCGATCACACTCGTCTTCACGCGGAATACGGGCAGGTAGCGGCCGAAGCCGAGGATGCTAGCACGGGCCATAGGGCCGGAATGGTAGCACGGAGCGAAGCCGAGGGGAACGAGGGGGGGGCTTCGATACGGCCGCGCTGCGGCTGCGGCCTACTCAGCCTGACACGCTAGGGACAAGCGTGTCTGAAGGAACGTGCCTACTCAGCCTGACACGCTAGGGACAAGCGTGTCTGAAGGAACGTTCCTACTCAGCCTGACACGTCAGCAAAAAGCGTTGCGACTTGTGCAGCCTGACACGCAGAGCGGCACGGGCTTTGCTTGCTCTTTGTGTGAACAGGCAACAACTACGAGCATCTCGCACTCACCACCTGGCTTGTCAGGCCGAGTAGCCCCGCTGGTCGATCACGGAAAAACAAGCAGCAGACGAGATTACTCTGCGCTCGCACCGCGGGGCGTATCGAGGCCTACCGCCCGTGTTCTTTATGCGCCTTGGCCAGCGTCTGGCTCGCTTGCGCCGCGAGGAGCGAAACTTCGCCCGCGAGCACCGCTGCGCCGATGCTTTCGGCCAACTGCTGGCGGGACGGCAATGTCGTTCTGTCTCTCATCAGCAGATCGAGACACTGCTTCTGCGCGGGGAGCGTGGTGCCGCCGCCGCGTACGCCGACCATCACCGCCGGGAGACGGACAAATACCCGAAGGCCGTCGTCGGCCTGTTCGACGGTCGTGGTGGCCAGCGATCCTTCCACGACGTGCGCGGCATCCTGGCCCGTCGCCAGGAAGAGCGCAGCCACGATGTTGGCGGCGTGCAGGTTGCGACCGATCGCGCCGGCCACGTCGGCGCCGGCATTCAACTTCGCGTCGTACACGGAGAGCATCGCTTTCGAGGAGGACTTGAGAACGTCGCTGATCGTGCCCTCGCTCAGCGTCGCCTCGGCCGTCACGTCGTAGCCGCGGCCTTGCTGCAGCGTGCGGATGCTCGGCTTCTTGTCGCTGTCGACGTTTGCGGCAACTGTCACGAACTCGGCCATCTTCTGCTCGCCGCCGATCCATTCGCCCACGGCCTGCGCGGCGATGGTGATCATGTTCATCCCCATGGCGTCGCCGGTGTCGGCGTGGAGCGTGAGGAACACGTAGTCGTCGAGCTCGTCGATGTCGAACGAGAGGATTTTCAGGTGATTGCTCGTCGCCTCGGCGATGCGCATCCACTCGGTCTTGTGTTCGTGCAGCGATCGGATGAATGTGCGCGCGTCCACCGTCCGGAAGGCGAGTGAGCGCGTGGCACCCGGGTACAGCGAGGACGTGCGTACGCCGTCGCTGCGCGTGAGCGCCTTGCATCCGCGGTTCACGCTCGCGACGAGCGCGCCCTCGGTGGTGGCGAGCGGCAGGTGGAGGGACGCGCGTTCACCCGACGACGTGAACATCACCTCGAGCGGGCCGGCGTAGCCGACGGGAACCGGCACGTGTCCGAACATCTGCTCGCAGTTCTTCTCCTCCGCATGACCTACAAGACGGTCGTCTACCTGCGTGCACGAGAGATCGACTTCGAGTTCGCGCTCGATGCGGGCTCTGCGTTCGGCGACGCGCTGGGAGGGGGTGAGGTCGGCGGGGAGGGTGCGGAGATCCATGGATCAGGAATTGAGAATTGAGAATTGAGAATTGAGAAAACTTGGCAGATGATTGTAGCGGAGATGGAAGAAAAGAGCTCCTATTGTTTCGACGTCTGTCAGATAAGTTTTGCTCCCGGTCCTACACGTGATTCAAATACGAGGCATTGCTTCTGCGATCGGGCATAGGAACGGATGGCATCTACGGCGTCGTCGGTGCAGAGGAGGTGGACGGTCGGTCCCGCATCCATCGTGTAGAGGACGGGCAGGTGTTGCTCGCGGCGGAGAGTGTCGATCTCGCGCACGATGCGGTGCGTGTCGGCCGTGAGGTAGTCGAGTGAGGGCGTGCTCGTGCGCATCACGTCGTGCATGTTCAGGCAGTCTTCTTCGGCGACGGTTTGCAGTTTCTGGAAGTCTCTCTGCAGAATCGCATCGATGCATTCCGCTTGGCGGCGGGGGATGTCGGCGATGCGCCGGGTGTACAGCCGGCTCGTCGGCGCGAGTGCGTGGCCTTCGGTGGAGCCGTGTTCTTTCTCGCGTTCGCTGGGCGCGATGATGATGTCGTGCAGCGGCCAGTGATCTGCCGATGCGATCTGTTCTACAAAGGCATCGCCGATACCCTCGCCCGTCACGCGCATGGCGGCGAATCCGCCCGCGATGCTGCGGCATGCCGAGCCGCTTCCGAGCCGCGCCATCACGCTGATTTGCTCGGCAGTGAGCGCCACACGGTCGCGGATCAGCCCCGCGTACGCCATGGCCACGGCGCTGAATACGGCCGCCGAAGAGGCCAAGCCGATGGCCGGCGGTACTTGCGAGCGGATGCTCAGCGCGACAGCCGATGGCAGCGTGTCCGGGTGTTCTACGGTCGCGAGGTACTCTCGGCACAGTGCAAAATGCCGCGCGAAGCGGCGGATGTCTGCTTCTTTCAATCGTTTCTCCGTTCCATCCGTCTCGTACGAGACGATGTGCAGCGTGTCGCTCGGCTCTGCATCTACCTCGACCGTAGGCGACGAGAGCGTCATCGAGAGCGAATCGGCGGCAGGCAGACGCAGCGCGTCGTTGCGGTTGCCCCAGTACTTGATGAGGGCGATGTTGGGGGTGGAGCGGGCGAGCATACGGATTGAGAATTGATAATTGAAAATTGAGAATTGATGACTATTTTTTGAGCGAAAGATAGTGATGATGCTCTGCAGTGGTCGAGAGTGTTGTCGGATCTTGATGAAATGCGAGGACGATGCCCCCGCCTCCCGTTCTGGCGCCGGCGCCGATTACTTTGGCGACGCCGCCGGATTCTTCGATGTCGGCGATCAGTCGCTGCACGTGTACCGGCACCACCCCCAATTCCACCTGCGCGCGGTGGTGATCCGGCACGACCGTCAACGGTGATTCGCCACGGACAAGGCGTTCCGTGCATTCCGCGATGCGGGCGATAGGCGCGGCGATGTTGCCGGACTGCTTCTGCATCCACGCGACGATCTCCGGTGTCGGCTGATCCGGCTTGCCCGTATCGATCAGCACTGCGTGATCCAGGAAATCTACGTTGAGCGGGATCGGCTGTGGTTGATCATGCCGTCGGTAGAGGATCGGCGCGTTGCGCCAGATCACGGCAAAATCCATGCCGCTGTGGCCGGGATTGAACGTGTCTTCCATCTTTTGGCAGGCGTCTTCGGCATTCGGGCCGAGAAGTGCTTTTGCCACGGCGATCATGAGGGACGTCGAAGAGCCCATGCCGCGGCCGAGTGGGAGATCGTTGCGGACGGCGAGCGTGCCCGCCAGCTTTCTGCCAAGAGTATCTTCGCAAGAACGAATGATGGCATCGAGGTACGGTTTCCATTCGTCGGTCCACATCAGCCCTTCCCAGGAAATGGTGAGGGCTTTCGCATCAGCATCGTCGTTGCATGCCACATGCATGCCCATGCGCGATGGGACGGCGAGGCCACGATGGCCGAAGAGGACGGCGTATTCGCCGGAGAGAATGATTTTGCCGGGGGCGAAGGCGGACGAGCGCAGGGGAAGATGCGAAGCGCGAAAAGTCTAATGCGTATCGAGCAGTTGAAAAAGTCGGTTATAGCCGATTTTCGTATTCGTACGTCGGAATTCCGGCGGCATTCATCCTCCAAAGCGTCGTGTTCGCTTCGAAAAATGATCGACCGCGCGCGCGAGATCCTCGGTCGAGAAATCCGGGAAGAATTTGTCGATGAACAGCCACTCGGCGTACGCGCTCTGCCAGAGGAAAAAGTTGCTCGTGCGCTGCTCGCCGGAGGTGCGGATAACCAGATCGATATCGGGCAATTCCGGATGATCCAGATGCGTGCGGATGGTGTCTTCATCCATACTCTCCCTCTGTGTCAGTTTGCCGATCGCGCGCACGATCTCGTCTTTGCCGCCGTAATCGACGGCCAAGTTCAGCGTCAGCTCCGCCTGATCCTTCGTCTCTTCCATGATGTCGCGCATGAGCTGCGCCAGCGATGCGGGAATGCGATCGAGCCGGCCGGAATGGAGGAAGCGCGTCTTGTCGCGCAGGAATGTCGAGCGTTCACGCACCAGGTAATCCTCCAGCAGCTTCATCAAACGCGCCACTTCCTCCGGGTCTCGCTTCCAGTTCTCGGTCGAGAAGCACCACACCGTGAGGGTCTGCACGCGCGGGTCGTCGCGGCACCACTCGGTGAGTGTGCGAAAATTCTCCACCGCGCGTTCGTGGCCCTTCCAGGGGAAGAGCGTGCGCTGCTTGGCCCACCGGCGATTGCCGTCGGGAATGATGGCGATGTGGAGAGGGGGAGAGCTGTGATGCATGATTGGTGGATGAGCAATAAGCAGCAAGCAATAAGCAGTAAGCGGGAGGTTCATCGCCGCTCAGGCAATCAGTTGCTTAAAGCTTAAAGCTTATTGCTTGTCAGGGGAATCTTGATCGGCCGCAAACTCATTCTCGAGCATCATGCGCAAGCCCAAATGGAACCAGGGGGCGTAGGCGAGCGCATTCGTCTGCATGTCCGTTCCCAACTCGTCCAAATCGATCCATTGCCACTCGGCCACTTCCTGCGGATTCGGTTGCACGCGCACGCTCTCCTCGGCTTCGCCGATGAGGAGGGTGACGTACTCATGTTCCACGCCGCGGCCGCTCGGGTCTTCGGCGCGGTACACGAATGAGAGGTGAGGTTGTAGTGGGACGGAGAATCCGAGTTCTTCCTGCAGACGGCGTTCACCGGCTTCTTGTGGCAGCTCCCGTTCGAACGGATGGCTGCAACACGTATTCGCCCACGCGAGCGGCCAGAGCATTTTCTCGTTACTTCGTTTCTGGATCAGCATCTTCGACCGATCAGCATTGAAAACGTACACCGAAAAGGCGAGGTGGAGCGATCCTTTCCCCGTATGCGCCTGCACGATTTCCATCGATCCGGTCGGATGGCCTTCTTCGTCGCAGAGGATGACGGTGCGGCGGGGGAAGCTGTGACTCATGAGCTTTGCGCGTGAAAGTACAGAATTCTCATCATGCAAAGCTTAGACCGCAAAGCGCGTACTCTCAATTATCTTCCTCGCCGTTTCTTTGGCCTGCTTATCGATCTGCTCTTTGCGCCCTTCCGGCTCGTCTTCGTGCGGCCGCGGTTCGTACCGCTCTTCTTTCCCGCCACGGCGCGCTTGCGCCGGCCTTTGGTAACGGACTTCTTGGCCTTGCCGCGGCGCGTGGCGGTGAGGCGGCCGTTCGTCTTCTTCAGCTTCTTCCCGGCCTTCTTCACCTGCTTCGTTTTCTTCATTATCTTCTTCTTCGAAGCAGCCGCGCGCTTCGTCTTCGCGATCTGCTTCACCGCTTTCTCAGCGGCCTTCTTGCCCACTGTCGGCTTGGCAGCCTTCTTCTTGGCCGGCGCCTTCGTGGGTTTCTTAGGAGCCGCTGCCTTCTTCGGTACAGGCGTCTTCACGGTCTTCGGCGCCGCGATGGCCGGCTTGGGCGTGGCGTCGAGCATCGCGCCTTCCAGTCGGTTCGTGCGCTTGTCGGCATCCTCGCCGGCATCCGCCTCCTGGCTACCCGGGCCGGATTTCACTCCTGCAGCCTGCTTCGGCTGCACGTCGGTGAAAGGCGACGCATCATTCTTCGATGCGGCATTGTCGTCCGAGCTGCGGCCCGTCTGCGCGTACTCGAAACTCTGGCCGCCGCCGTCGGTGGGAGGATTCGGATTCGGCGTGTTGCTGAAGATGGATTGGAACGGTTTCTTCTGCGGTTGATCGGTGAACATGTGAAGGATGGGAAGTACGAAACTCTAGACCCGTGCGTAGACGTTTTCAAGAGGGGATTGTGTCGGGGGAGACGGTTGAGCGCACCGCGGGCCGAAGGCCACGCTCTCCGATAAAAAAATCGATACTTCTCACTGTACAGGCGCCAGATCCGCATTCGACGGTCCGTTCACTACTTTTCCTTCCGGCGTGTACCTTGAGCCGTGGCAGGGGCAATCCCAGCTCTTCTCTGTGGGGTTCCACGCGACGATGCAGCCTTTGTGTCGGCAGACGGCCGAGAGTTCGTGTTTCTTTCCCTCGCTGTCGCAGTAGAGCGCGATACGCTTGAGGCCGCGGCGGATGACGCGGCCGGTGTCGGGCTGCATGTTCTCTTCGCTGTCGCCGGGCTTGATCCACTCGAGCAGTTCGCCGACCACGTTCATATTCTCCTTCAGGAATTCCTTCGTGTCGCGCACCGTCACTCGGCCGGGGTCGTAGAGATCCTGCCACATGTTCTTCCGGTCCAGAATCAAGTCGCGCAGGAGCATGCCGGCGATGGTGCCGTGCGTGATGCCGTTGCCGGAATCGCCGGTGGCGATGAAGACGTTGTCGTCGTCGAGCGGGTTGCGGCCGATGAAGGCGAGTCCGTCGATGGGCTCCATCACCTGGCCGGACCAGCGGTACGCCACGTCTTGCGCCTGCGGGAAGCGCTTGCGCGTCCACGTTTCGAGCCGCGAGAAGCGCAGCCCGCCATCGTCGGCCTGGCCCGTTTTATGGTCCTCACCGCCGACGACCAGGATGTCGAATTCATCGTTCTCGTGCGCCGTACGCACGTAGTGGTACGGGTCTTGCGTGTCCCAGTAGAGCGCGCGGTGCACCGATCCTTTGGGAATGCGCATGCCGATGACGTACGTGCGGTACGGCGCCTGGCGCGTGTAGATGGCGATGTTGTCGTTGATCGGCGCGTTCGTCGTCACCGCGATGGCCTTGGCGCGGACCGTGTGCCCGTTCTCCGTCTCCACCATCGCATCATCGCCTCCCTTCACCGACGATGCGTGCGTGTTCTGGAAGATCAGCCCGCCGTCGCGCGTAACGGCTTTGGCCACCGCGTACAGGTACTTGAGCGGATGAAACTGCGCCTGCTGCGGAAAGTGCAATGTGGTGCCCAGGTCGTAGTGCTCGAGCGGGGATTTCTTCTGCAGCCGCACATCGGCCAGGCCGGCGCGGTGCGCCGCTTCCATCTCCTTTTCCAGACTATCGGTCGGTTCGCCCTCCGGCACAAACAGGTAGCCGTCGACCCGTTCGAACTCGCAGTCGATCTTCTCCTCCCGGACGATTCGTTCGATCTCGTCGATGGCGGCCGTGTGGCTGCTGGCCGCCAGCTTGCTGCCGAATTTGCCGTGCAGTTTCTCGAGCTCCCCATAGCGGTCGTCGAGCGCATTGCAGATGTGCGCGGTGGTGCGCTGCGATTCGCCGCTCACGATCGCGCCGTCCTCGAACACCGCCACCCTCTTGCCGCTCTTTGTCAGCAGATACGCCAACGTCAGTCCCGCGATGCCCGCTCCCACGATGCAGACATCTACGTCGATATCTTTGTTCAGCACGGGAAACTCGGGCGAATCTACGATTGTAGATAGCCACACCGGCAGCGTGGTGCCGGATGACGTGTTGGCGGGGGTTTCCATAGTGATGGTAGGACGCGGTGCAGGGTGAGGACTTACAGGAAAAATGAGCCCCATCCCCGGCCCTTCCCCCTCTGCGCCGCCCGCTTGCGACCCCCATCCCCAACCCTTCCCCCGTCTCCTCCC
>CAZWBO010000044.1:0-4631 GCA_964632375.1 uncultured Candidatus Peribacteria bacterium
CTGGCCGAGGCGTTGACGCAGGCGCTTCTGCAGGCATCGCGCGACAGCCTGGCCCTCTGCGAAGGGAAAATTCTCGGCACCAATTACTCGCAGTACCTATCGATTGCCAGCTGGGCGCACTGGTCGAGCGAAGAAGACATGCAGATTCTCGCGCGCGCGCAGTTCGCGGAAATCATCCGGCGCACCCTGCAAGACACCGTGGCAAATCCCACGCTGCCCGTTACGGATGTGCGTTTCAAAGAAATGCAGCAGAGAATCGTCTCGGCACTGAAGCAGGATCCCAATACTCTTGCGAAGGAAGGACTGCGTGCGGCGAACGCTTCTGATCTCAGAGCCGTCGGTCGCAACCCCCTTCTGCTCACACCCGAGGGTATCGCGTATCTGCGTACGCAAAAATCACTTTCGCAGAAGCAAGCCGCCTAACATCGCCATGCACGCCTTCCTCTCCACCTACGTCTTCATCCTCCCCCTCCTCGTCCTCCTCCTGGCCGAGGCAACGAAGGTGCTGATCGAGATGATCCACGACCGCACGTGGCACGAGAAATTGTTCCAACCCGGCGGCATGCCCAGCACGCACTCGGCCTTCGTCACGAGCCTCGTGATGATCGTGGCGCGCCGCGACGGCATGGAGTCGACGGCGTTCGCCATCGCCTTCGTGTTCGCCTGTGTCATGTGGTACGACGCCATGAGTTCCCGCAAGGCCATCGGCGACCAGGCGAAGATCCTCAACCGCCTACAGCACTGGGAGCACTTCAAAGAGCGCCTCGGCCACTCGTTTGCAGAAGTGGCGGCGGGGATAGGGTTTGGAGCTTTGGTGACGGGGATCGGATTGGGACTCCTGTGAGAGAGAAGATTGCAAGATTGCAAGGCTGCAAGATTGCAAACAAAAACCCAAGGATTTGGTTTGGCTTATTGCAATCTTGCATTCTTGCAGTCTTGGATTCTTCCTCCAGTGGTTCTATCATCACCACTCGCCATCTTCTCCTTTACCATTCCCCTATGTCTCGCCTCGCGTCCCAATCGGAAAACTTTCCCCAATGGTATCTCGACGTGATCGAGCAGGCCGGCTTGGCCGAGAACAGCGACGTGAAGGGCTGCATCGTGTTCAAGCCGTACGGCTACGCCATCTGGGAGAACGTGCAGCGCGAGCTGGACCGCCGCATCAAGGAGCTCGACGTGGAGAACGCGTACTTCCCGCTGTTCATCCCGGAATCCATCATCAACAAAGAGAAGGAGCACATCAAAGGTTTTGCGCCGGAGTGCGCGGTGGTGACGATCGGCGGCGGCAAGGAGCTGGCCGAGAAGCTGTACGTGCGGCCCACCAGCGAGACCATCATCTACACCACCTTCGCCAAGTGGGTGCAGTCGTACCGCGATCTGCCGCTGCGCATCAACCAGTGGGCCAACGTCGTGCGCTGGGAAATGCGCACGCGGCCGTTCTTGCGCACCACGGAATTCCTGTGGCAGGAGGGACACACCGCGCACGCAACAGAGGAAGAAGCGGAGGAAATGGTTCGGGCCGCTCTGCAGATGTACGTGGATTTCGATCGCGACTGCCTCGCTATCCCCGTGATGCACGGCTACAAGCCGGATCACGAACGTTTCGCCGGCGCCGAATACACGCTCACCACCGAGGCGCTGGCGCGTGACGGCAAGGCCATCCAAGCCGGTACGTCGCATAATCTCGGCCAGGGGTTCTCGGAAGCGTACGACATCGGTTTCCTCGATGAATCCGGCGAGCGGAAGCGACCGTGGATCACGAGTTGGGGGCTCTCGACGCGCATCATCGGCACGATCATCGTCGTACACGGCGACGAGCAGGGCCTGCGATTGCCGCCCAACGTCGCGCCGATCCAAGTGGTGATCATCCCCATCTACAAGTCGCAGACCGAGAAGGAATTGATCACGACCCTCTGCCGCGAGCTGGCAGAGGCGCTCAAGGGCCACGTGCGCGTGAAGGTGGACTTGCGCGACGAGAAATCGCCGGGCTTCAAATTCAATGAGTGGGAAGTGAAGGGCGTACCGCTGCGCATCGAGATCGGTCCCAAAGACTACAGTGCCGGCACCGTCACAGTGGTCCGCCGCGACACGGGAATCAAAGAGACGACGAGCCGCGCCACCTGCACGCCGGATTTCCTGTTAGGACTACTGGCGGACATCCAAGGAACGCTCCTCGAAGAGGCAAAACAACATCTCGCCTCGCATACCTACGAGGCACGCTCGCTGGAAGAATTGCATAATTTCCTCGAGAGCGGCGGCGGCTTCGTATGGGCTCCATGGGACGGCAGCACCGACTCGGCAAACCGCGTGAAAGAGGCGACCAAGGCGACCATCCGCCTCATCGAAAAAGGACAAGACCTACACGAGGCGAAGGATCTGTTGAGTGGGGCATCGGCGAAATACAGGGCATTGTATGCGAGAGCATATTGAAAATTAACTGTTAACTGTTAATTGTTATTCTCCATTTCCCTCAGCGCCACCGACGTACTCTCGAACACCAACCCTTCCTTTTCCATTTCCCGGTACCACGAAGCCGTCTCGAACAGCGGCGCCACCGCGTCGCTCATGCTGCTCATGGCCACGCGCTTGCCGCGGGATTTCAGATCGTTGACGATCTCGTGCAGCACGTCCAGACCATCGAGATCGATGTAGAAGAGATTGCGGAAATTGAGGATCACCGTGTGCGGCGCACGGACTCTCTGCGCGGTCTCGAGGTGCGCCTGCCCGTTGATGTACGTCATCTCGCCTGCCAGGCGAATGACCGCCATGTCGCCACGATCCTCATGCTCATTCAACTGGTGCGGCGCGATGCGCGCGACCATGTGCTGGTTCTTGTGCAGGCTGATCTCGCTCTGCCCCTTGCTCAACTGCTTGGCAAAGAGGAGCAGCGAGATGAACGCGCCCGTCAGGATGCCGATGATCGGATCGAGCGTGACCGTGAGAACGGCCACGAAGAGCGACACCCAAAACATCGTCTGGTCCTTCTTGAACAAGTGTAGGAACCGATCGGTTTCGACCATTCGCACCGCCACGTACACGAGGATGGCCGCAACCACCGGCAACGGCAAGTACTGGAACGACCGGAAGAACACGAGCGTGATGAGGGCGACCGATACCGCGTTGATGAGCGCCGACGCGCGCGATGCCGCGCCGGATTTGATATTCAACGCGGTGCGGGCCAGCGCCGCCGTGGCCGGCATGCCGCCCAGGAGGCCGGATGCGATGTTCGCGAGACCCAGGCCCAGCACTTCGCGCGGCTGATCGAACCGCGTCTTTGTCATGCCGTCGGCGATCTTCGCCGAGAGCAGCGTCTCCAGAACCGCCACGAGCGCCACCGTCGCGATTCCCTTGAGGAGTTCGGCAGAAAGCGGCACCGACGTGAGGGAAGGCAACTGGAACAGCCGCGTCTCGAACTGCCCGAACTTGGATACGAGCGTCTGGATTGGCAGATCGATAAACCCGCGGTTGGCCGCGTACCCGAGCCCGATACCCAGCACCGCGACCAGGATGGGCCCCGGCAGTCGCGGAACGAATCGAAGGCACAGAAACAGGAGGGCCAGCGCAGAGAGAAAGAGGATCACAGCGACGGGATTCGCGGCACCAATGTGCCCGAACGATTCGAGCACGTTCGAAATAAGCTTCTCGTGAGGCGTCAGCCCCGTGAGCCCGAGTGCAAAATTGAGCTGATTGAGCGCGATGACGAATGCCACGCCCAACGTGAATCCATGCGTGACGCTGGAGGGGATGAACACGATGTACTTGTCCCAGCGCAGTGCGTAGAAGAGCAGGCACAGCAGGCCGGAGCCCACCGCGAGGATCGGCAGCACCCCGATGCCGTAGTGCCCCACGTACAAAGCCAATACGCCCGAAAGGGCACCCGTCGGCCCGACGATGTTGAACTGGCTGCCGCCGAACATGGCGGCGATCAATCCCGCCCAGAGTGCGGTGAGGATCCCCATGAGCGGATTCGCCCCGCCCGCAACACCCAACGAAATCGACAGCGGCACGTTGACGAGCGCGACTGTCACACCGGATTTCCAGTTCGAGCGGACTTCTTGGAGAATTGCACGCATACTGATGGCAGAAACACACACGGATCTCGAGAAATCCGGTCGTCGGCAACCCGGCGGCCGCGACAGCTTGGTCTTCTGGAAGCCGAGCGTCAAGGCTGCGAACAGGTGAAAATTGACAATTAGCTGTTAATTGTCATTGTATCTTCTTCTCGGCTTGCTTCTTGAGCTCGATCGCCTCGTGTCGGGCGGTTTTGGCGGCCATCGCAGCGCGCTCCTGGGCAACACGGCCCATGGTGCGCATCTTCTCCATGATGGGGCTGTGCCTGGCGAAGTCGCGTGCGTCGTGCATGAACTGCGTGGAATCGCGCTTCAAGTGCTTGCGGAATGAAGCCATGGCCTCGCCGCCGCTGGTGGCCTCCTGCAAATCGCGCCGCAGTTTCGGGCGCGCGACGATGTACGCGGCCATCGCCCCGGCCGCCGCGCCGACCATGCCGATGGTGCCGTAGAGATACGTGCGTGGTTTCATAGAATGTGTGGGAAGGATGTGTGTGTTGACGAGGAAGTGAAGGGGGAATGACGAAGTGGAGCGGCATTCGATCAGCCCTTGCCGCACAAATT
>CAZWBO010000044.1:4641-10882 GCA_964632375.1 uncultured Candidatus Peribacteria bacterium
AAAAAAGTTCATTTATGCTAAACTTTATAAAGTTATAGAACCTATGACCATTCCTCAAAAACTCCTCTTCCTCTTCGACCATCTTGCGGATAATTGAAGAAGGCTGGAACATAGTGAATCGCCACCAGTAGACATCAATCCAAATTTTCAATATCCACCGGCTCCACCTTGTCCGCAAGTTCGAACCCGAACACGCGCGAGTAGAAATACAACTCACTATCTAGCGAGTGCTTGATGTTCTCGGCCTTGCGGAATCCGTGCTGCTCGCCCGCGTAGGCCACGTATGACACCGGTACACCTTTCGCGCGCAGAGCATCGACCATCTTCTCGGCCTGGTTCGGCAGCACGATCTTGTCCTCCAAACCCTGGAAGAAGATCGTCGGCGCGGTGAGCTTCTCCGCATGATGGAGAGGCGAACGCGCGACGTAGATGTCCTTGCGCTCCGGGTACGGCCCCACGAGGTTAATGGTGTAGAGCGACTCGAACTTGTGCGTCTCGAGCAGCAAGCCTTCCATGTCGCTGATGCCGAAGTGGCTCGCGCCGGCGCGGAAGACATCCTTGAACGTGAGCGCGCAGAGCGTGGTGTACCCGCCGGCGGAACCGCCGCGAATGGCCAAACGCTTCTCGTCGGCCAATCCGCTCTTCACTAAATGTAACGCCGCGTTGACGCAGTCATCCACGTCCACAACGCCCCAGTTGTCGTTGAGGCGCTGGCGGTACTTGCGCCCGTAACCGGTGCTGCCGCCGTAGTTCACGTCGACCACCGCGAATCCCCTGCTGGTCCAGTACTGGATGCCCGCCGAGAACACGTTCGAGGTCGCGCCCGTCGGCCCGCCGTGGCTCAGCACCAGGAGCGGCGGCTTCTCGGTGTCGGCAGCGTTGAAATCTCCATTGTGCGGCGCGTAGTAGAACGCGTGTGCCGTCCGGCCGCCCGTTGTCGGAAATTCAATGGCCCGTGGAATGGAAAGGTACGCATCGTCGATGGCAATGGAAAGAGCTTTCTTGAGTACATCCGTTCGGCCGGACACAGGATCGACCAGCACCACCGACCGCGGCTGCGTCGGCGATCCGGCAATGGTGGCGACGTTGCCATCGAGCACCGTCACATAGTCGAAGTGATCGTAGTCGGTCTCGATACTCTGCAATTCTTTGGAACGGAGATCGAGCGATGCGATACGCCACACGCCCTTCTGCGTGTACGCGCAGAGCATCGTGTGGGCATCCAGGAAATCGTACGTCGTGTCGTCGAATCCCCAGGCAGGCAGACCGAACTCGGCCTGCAAGTTGGTTACTTGTTCCACCTTCCCATCCGCGAAGCGGTACAGGTTCCACCAGTCGGTGCGATCCGACACGAAGTACAGAGTATTGTCCGGCGACCACGCAGGCAGGCAGACCGATTCATCCTTGCCGCCGGCAATATGCCGCACCTCGCCGAGCGTCCCGTCATCTCGCACTGCTGCCATCGAGAGCGACGAATCGTCCCACGGCATGTTCGGATGCACCCAGCTGATCCACGCAAGCGTGGTGCCGTCCGGGCTCAGGCGCGGCGCCATGTAGAAATCCGCACCGGACACCAGCGTCGTCTGCTCCTGCGTTTCCAGATCGATAGCCACGATGGTGTTGTCCGGGTACTGCTGCCCGTTCGCGTGATCCTCGCGCACGCAGATGAGCCGGTTGTGCCGCTCGTCCATCGCGAAATCGGCGTAGCGCCAATCGCGTTCCGGGCTGATGGCAACGGGTTGCTTGCCCGGCTCCTTCCGGTACAGTCGCTGATCCGGAAAGTGCGTGAAGTACGCGATGCCTTTATGGACGATGTACGATCCGCCGCCGTACTCATGCACGCGCGTGCGGGCGTTCCACGGCGCGGTCATCACGTCTTCCCGTTCGCCATCCGGCGTCCGCCGCACCAGCGCATAGCGCCCGCCTTCGTTCGGCCGCATCTCGAGCCAGTAGAGATCCTCGCCATCTACCGTCAATCCGCTCAGCCCGATGGATGACTGAACAATCAGATCGGATGTCACAGGTGATTTCCAACTGCCGTAGGGTGCTTGCACTGGAGTCATGATGCAGAGGACGAATGAAACGGATACCGAATGACATTGCAATCTTGCAGCCTTGCAATCTTCCCTCACAGGGTTTTCATCTTCTCTGCCAGTTGCCCCGCCCACTTGCGGATCTTCTCCTCCTGATCGTACGGTTCGTTGACGATGATGAGCGGCAGGTGGAACTGCGTGCCGCCGTGCTCGCGCAT
The DNA here is from genome assembly GCA_964632375.1 of uncultured Candidatus Peribacteria bacterium. Taxonomy (GTDB): domain Bacteria; phylum Patescibacteriota; class Gracilibacteria; order Peribacterales; family Peribacteraceae; genus JAQBQQ01. The sequence continues at coordinate 6,893 of CAZWBO010000044.1, forward strand.
GTAGCGCATGAAGTGCTCGGTGCAGCGCGTGGTGAAGTAGTACCGGTCGTCGCCGAGGCTGATGAATGCTATCGGCTTGCCACCCAAGTCGACCTCCTTCGCCCGATCCATAAGCAACGTATGCATCAGCGGATTCAACTGCCCCTCCTGCCCGCCCGTGTTCCACGTGCCGGAAGCCAACACCACCACGTCGCCGCGCACAAGATCCGCCGGCTGCACTTGCTCCGCGCGTTGCACTTCCACATCGGTGCCGGTATCGGCTGCATGAAGAGCCGCGACGACTGTCTGCACGACGAACTCGGTATTCCCGCTGGTGGAGGCGTAGATGAGGTGGAGGGTGTGGGGCATGCGGCGATGATACAAGAAAGAATCACGAAATTCGAAGCATGAAACAGCTTTTCGGCTGTAGTATTTCGCATTTCGTGTTTTTCCTCAAAAGGTTTTCTTCCTCCCCATCTCGTCGCGATGGTACTTCCCGAACTCCCCGATCTTCTTCGCCGTGTCGCCCGAGATGACGGGGCCCTCGACGCACATGCGGATGCCGATCGGATCCACGGTGCAGTTGCCGCACAGGCCGTAGCCGCACTTCATGTACCGCTCCATCGAGAGCTGGCTCGACACGTCGGCCGTGTCGGCCACCTCCATCACGCGCTTGAGCATGAGCTCCGGGCCGCAGGCGAGCACTTGATCGATCGCGTCGCCAGATTGTAATAACTGAGTGAGGATGTCCGTGCCGTAGCCTTTATGCCCCTTCGATCCGTCGTCGGTAGCCACGTGCAGCGTGACATGTTCAAGCGCAGTGAATGCATCGAGGCACAGCAGATGCTCCGCGGAACGCGCGCCCACGATGGCCTCGACACGGCAGCCTTCGGCGGATGCCCTGCGCGCCATGAAGAGCAGCGGCGCCACGCCGTAGCCGCCCGCCACGAGCGCCAGGTGCTGGCCCTTCTTCCAGGTGAAACGCGTGCCGAACGGTCCGCGCAGCCCGACCAGATCGCCCACCTTCTTCTCCGCCAGTATGTTCGTCGCCTCGCCCACCGCGAAAAACGTGATGCTGAGCTGCTTCCCGTCGTCATTCGCCACGCTCATCGGAATCTCGTCGACACCCGGCACCCAGAGCATCACGAACTGCCCCGGCTCCGCGCCCAGCGACACGTCGAAGGTAAAAGTCTGCACGTTGGCCGTCTCGCGCCGCACGGCGACGATGCGGTGCGTGCGCGGCAGCCGTGTTTGGAGAGAGATCTTGCTCATGCGCGTGCGCGTGATGGGAGATTCTTCAGTGCGCGGTGCATGCCGCCTACGAGTTCTTCTATATTCTGCACGCCATTGGCGTCGCACCACGCCGACATCTCGTCGCAGACGAGGCGAAATACTTCCGCGCCGCGGCTCCATACCGCCGTGCCGATACCCACGAGACTCGCGCCGGCGAGGAGCATCTCGATGGCATCTTCGCCCGTGTGCACGCCGCCCGTGCCGATGATGGGCAGTTTCCCCTCCGTGGCCGCGTAGACATCGGCCACGCAGCGCACGGCCACGGGTTTGATGGCCGGACCCGACATGCCGCCCGTGCGGTTGGACAGAATGGGCAAGCGGCTGAGGAGATCGATGGCCATGCCGGGCCCGAGGGTGTTGATGACGGTGAACCCATCGGCCCCCGCCTCCGCGCACGCGCGCGCGATGGCAGCGATGCTCTCGACGTTGGGCGAGAGTTTGACGAACACGGGAATCGACCCGCTCACGGCCTTCACGATCTTGGTGACTGCCGCGGCATCGGGCGCACTGCAGGCGAACGGCCGGCCCAGTTCATCCTCCACGTTCGGGCAGCTGATGTTCACTTCGAGGAAATCCGGCTTGAGCCGCGCCACGGCCTCGGCCGCCACGCCGTACTGCTCCACCGTATCGGCGATGATATTGGCGATGAGGGGCGCGGGCTTGTCCTGCTGGTACGCCTCGATCTCCGCCTGCGCTTTCTCGAGCCCCGCGTCCGGCACGCCCACCGCGTTCAGCGTCCAGTGTTCGGTAGAAATAATGGTGGGGTTCGGGTGCCCGGCATGCTCGCGCGGCCAGATCGACTTGGTAGTGATCCCGCCCGCACCGCACTGCACCGCGTGCCGCCAGGCGCTCGCGGTCACGCCCAAGATACCCGAGGCGAGAATGGTGGGGTTGCCGAAGGGAACGCCGTGGACGGTGTGGGAGAGCCGCACGGCACGAGTGTACCGCACTCGCCGGCGATTGACACCTCTTACACCCTCCGTCGAGCGTATCGACATCAAACCCATCTGCGCGCACCTTGCCGACAGAACTTCTGCTCTCGAACGTCAGATTTCCCGAATGCTCCACATCGTCATCCGCCACACCGGGAAATTTCTGGAACATGCGCCGCTGGAGGACGCGTACTACCTACAAGGGTACTGCGATCTGGCTGATGCACTCGCCAACCGCGCGGTGTTGTACCTGACTAAAGAGAATTACCTGGGAGGAATGCGCTTCGCACGCGGGTGGATGTACCGCGGCGGCACTTTCGTACGGGTCGACAAACCGTTCGAGGCGGATCTCATCTACAACAAAGATAGCACGTTCACGCCCGATGCCGGCGTGCACGTACTGAATCATCCGGACTTGGATCGACTGACAAATGATAAAGCCCGCACGGCGGCGCTCTTCCCGGATCTCTGTCCAATAAGCATCCTCGTCGAGAAGCCAAGCGACCTTCAGGAGGCCATCGCGACTATTCCCGGCCACATGATCGTGCTCAAGCCGTTGAAGGGCTACGGCGGCGCCGGCATATACATCGGTCCGAAAGATCGGGCGGCAATCGACATATTCCCCTGCCTCGCGCAGGAATTCATCGATACATTCGCTGGCATCCCCGGCGTCATCGACGCGATCCATGACTTTCGCTTCATTCTGATGAATGGCGAAATCGCCTGCAGCTTCTGCCGCACGCCGCGCAAAGGCTCCGGCATCCTGCTCTCGAACTTCGCGCTCGGTGGCTGGCTCATGCCGGTGCCCGCACGCATGCGGCCGGCCGGCGCGCTCGAGCTGTGCGAGCGCATCGATGCGGAACTCGCGCGCTTTGGCCTCCGCATCTACACCGTCGACTGCGCCCGTGCGCAGGATGGCATGTGGAAGCTCATCGAAATCAACTCGCCGCCCGGCCAGCAGAACCGCCTGGAGTGCGGCGACGATGCCGACAAATACTACCGATTGCATGTCGATCTGCTCCTGAACGCGGCGCGCGCTGGGTGAGATATATCAGGGCAGAATTACGTACAGGGAGAAAGCGACGCTCATTCACAACACGCGCTCTGCGCCCTACACTCACAATTGATTTTCGTTTCCCGCTCTTCCGTATGCGCCGCATCGCCCCGCTCGTCCTCGTGGCTCTCACGTTGGTTCTCTCGGCCAGCTTCCTCTTCACGTCGAAGAACGACGCCGAGGCCGCTGTGCGGCAGCGCACGGTAGTCGGTCGTGCGCGCATCACACACAAGAGCTCGTCCTCCTCGAAGAAACCGGCGGTGAAGAAGATCAACGGCAAACGCATCATCGCCAAGAAACCCACGACGCCACGCAACGGCAGCGGCGGCACGACGGGCAGCGGCACCTCCGTCTCGACGGGACCGGTGGAATGCGGCAATGGCATCGTCGTCGGCAGAGAAGAGTGCGACGACGGAAACACACTCGCCTCCGACGGCTGTTCTTCCTCGTGCACCATCGAAACCGGCTACATCTGCGGCACATCGCAGCCCACTTACTGCTGGACCCTCTGCGGCGACGGTAAAGTGGCCGCGGGCGTCGAGAAGTGCGACGACGGCAACGGCGTCGACGACGACGGCTGCTCGCGCTGCATCGTGGATGTCGGGTACAAGTGCTCCGGCTCGCCGAGCGCCTGCACAGAATTGTTTCCCATGCGCAGTTCGTCGTCGAGTTCGTAAGGGCCCCATCCGCCCCTGCGGGGGCACCTTCCCCCGTCCTGCTACATCCATTTCT
>CAZWBO010000045.1:0-10407 GCA_964632375.1 uncultured Candidatus Peribacteria bacterium
ATCAAGTAGATGCTAAGATCTACTCTCTCATTCCACACGTTTCTGGTCTACTACCATTGGGGCGATGCAAGCCGATCTGCCTGCCAGACGGCCTGTGGCGTTGCGTTTCTTCTCCGCCCGCACCGACCCGTGCCGGATTCGAGCGCTCCACCCTGCGCTACACTCCGGCATTCCTGGCTTATGTACGCTAATAAATAACTGTAGCTGCAGTCGCTACAGCTACACTCTCGCCAGACGCCGCATCCCCTGGTTCCCTAGCGAATCAACACCCGCAGCACCGCATCCACCCACCACATCACCCACACCGACAGCACATCGATACCCAAGAAGCGTCCTGCGATCAGCAGGATCAGCAGAATGTACGGGCCTTGCTGCATGAACGCATCGTACTGCGGCTCCAAATGGTACGGGATGAACGCCTGCAGTATTTTGGATCCATCGAGCGGCGCGATGGGGATCAAGTTGAATGCCATGAGCCCCAAGTTGAGGAAGAGCGAGGTGCCGAAGAACTGCGAGAAGAAGCGCAGAACGATTGGACCTGTCTGGCTGCCATCCAACAACGCGTACGGCGACGAGAAGCCCAGCTGCGGCGCGATGAACATCAGTCCGACAAAGCTGAGCAGGGCGAGCAGAAGATTGCTGAGGGGCCCGGCGAGCGACACGAGCGCCGTGTCGCGCTTGTGGTTCTTGAAGTACCGCGGATCCACCGGCACGGGCTTGCCCCATCCGAAGCCCACGGTAACAAACAGCAGCGTGCCGAGGGGGTCCAAGTGCGCAAGCGGGTTCAGCGTCAAACGCCCCGCATACTTGGCGGTCGGATCGCCTAATTTGTTCGCCACGAACCCATGCGCCGCCTCGTGCACGCTGAGCGCAATGAGGATGCTGAGGATGTAGATCGGGTTCAGGAATTCGCTCATGGAAGAATCATAGCCGAAATCGCAAGATACCGAGGCCCCAATTCCCCATAGTGATCGCTTCGCACAGAGACCGGCTTGGCAGCGCGCCGCACGTCACCCGATCAACTCCTCCAACTTCTTCTCGTCGCTCTCCTTGCCGATCACCACTAAGCGCAGCTCTTCTTTCTGTACGAGCCGTGCGGCCAGCGCATCGATCTGCTCTTTGCTCACCTCATCCAATTTGGCGAAGTACTCGTCGATGTCGCGGATCTTGGGGTAGAGCAGTTCCTGCTTGCCGTAGAAGTGGGCTCGCTCCTCGCTGTCTTCCAGCGAGAGCGTGATCTTTCCCTTCAGGAAATCTTTCGCGCGCTGCACCTCGTCGTCCATCACGCCTTCGGCGGCCACGGTGAGGTACTCGTGCTTGATGGCTTCGATGGCCTCGTGCAGACGCGACTGATCCACGCCCGCGCGGGTCGAGAGCGAGCCGGCATCGAGGTAGGTATCGGTCTCGGTGGCGATGTAGTAGCACAGCCCGCGCGCTTCGCGGATGTTCAGGAACATGCGCGAGCTCATGTTGCCGCCGAGGATCACCGAGAGGAGCTTCATGGCGAAGTGGTCCCCGTGCTGCGAGCTCACGCCCGGCACGCCGAGCACCAGGTGCGCCTGTTCGGTATTCTTATTGCGCAGCCACACTTTCTTCTGGCCGTACTCTGTGAACGGCACGAACACTTCTTTGTGGTCGCCGGAAATGGGCCCAAAGTACGTGTTGCCGAGCCGCATCGCCGTCTCCTCGCTCACCTTGCCGGCGAAAGTGACTACCAAGTTCTTGGCGGTGTAGAGCCACTCTTTATGGTGCTGAAATTCCTGCTGCGTCACGCGGCGGATCACTTCCTCCTTGCCGATGGTATCCCACCCCAGCGGGTGATCGCCGAACAGCAGTTCCTCGAAATCCCACCCCGCGCGGTACATCGGCGTGTCTTGGTACATGCGCTCCTCTTCCATGATCACCCCGCGCTCTTTCTCGATCTCCTCCGGCGGAAAGCTCGCGTGCAGCAGCATGTCGCCCAGCACGTCGCAGGCGAGTTCCAAGTCCTTCGCCGCCACCTTCACGTAGTACCCGGCGTACTCCTTGCCCGTGAACGCGTTGAAGTCGCCGCCCACCGAATCGATGGCCGCGCTCACTTCCTTGGTATTGCGGTACTTCTTGCCGCCCTTGAAGAACATGTGCTCCAAAAAGTGGCTGATGCCGCGATTGTCCTGCTGCTCGTAGCGCGAACCGGCGCCGGCGAACACGAGCACGGTAACAGACTCCGTACCGCTGCTGGGCGCGGTGAGGATGCGAAGACCGGAAGAGAGAGGATTGACGGTGAACATAACGGGTTGATTGGTTAATTGGTTAATGGTTGATTGGTTGATTGGATGAAGCGACCGCGGGAGTGTAGAGCTATTCGTTATTCCAATAAACTAATTAACGAAAACGAATAAACCCTGTAAAGAGTAATTTGCCCTTGTCAGCCCCGGAAGAAGTTTGTAAAGTGCCCCGGCTATGCTCGGAAAGCTCAAATGGCGTCGGCGTCTGCGGAAGCACGGCTTCCTCGAAAGAAGCAAAACGGCTAACGGCCGCAAGGTTCTGGCGCGTCGTCGGCGCACCGGGCGGAGGAAGTTGACCGTGAGCAAGAAGACAAAGTGAATCTTGAATCTTGAGTCTTGAAGAGCGTTTTGCCGTATGCAAGAAAGCCGAGTGGGATTTGGAAGTTGCAATCTTGCAGCCTTGCAATCTTGAAATCTTCCTCCCCCGGCTAGTCCTCGGTATCATCTCTGCCGTGCTCGCCTTCCTCCACCGTCTCTCCGCCGTCTTCTTCTACCTGCTGGGGCTGAGCTTCTTCGCCGCGTACATCCTCTGGCACAACGAGATCCAGGCCGCCTGGGCGGCGTGGTGGCTGCGCGTGGGCGATTTGCCGCTCATCCTCACCAGCCTCCTCTTCGGCGGCATCAGCTTCTACCGCAGCTTGGCAAACCCGAAGAAGCCATCCAGAATGCTAGGCGGCGTTGTGACGGGAGTGATGATGGTGCTGTTTGTGATGCTGGTGGCTTTGGACTTTGGACCGTTGTGGCTGAGGTGAAGATTTGAAGATTGCAAGGCTGCAAGATTGCAAAGAAAACCCAAGGGGAGAACTCTTGGATTTTGGTTTGCAATCTTGCATTCTTGCAGTCTTGAATTCTTATACCAATACTTCCTCTTCTCCCGCTTCTCTATTCGCCATTCGTGCAGCCAGAAACAGATAATCACCGAGGCGATTCAGGTAGATTTGCACTTCGCCATTGATCGTCTCGGTTTCCATCAGCCGACACACCGCTCGTTCGGCGCGGCGGGCAGTGGTTCGCGCTTGGTGCAGCAGTGCTCCGGCGCGTGATCCGCTGGGGAGAATGAAGCGCGTGAGCGGCGGCAGACTCGCTTCCAGTTCGGTAATCCACGACTCGATTTCCGCGATGTCCCCTGCAGCCATACGCTCGATCGATGGCGTATCGAGCTTCGGCGTGGCGAGATCCGCGCCGACTTTGAAGAGCAGTCGCTGCGTGCGCAGCAGCTGATGCTTCAGTTCCGATGACAGTTCTTCGGCAACAACGACACCCAGCACCGCATTCAGTTCATCCACCGTCCCGTACGCCTCGATGCGCGGCGACGTTTTCGGTACCCGCTCGCCCCCGAACAATCCTGTCTGCCCTTTATCGCCCGTTTTCGTGACGATGCTCATGACAGCAGTATACGCATCAGTCTTATTAGTTCATGCGAATATCCTCTGGAATGACAGCCTTGCCACATGCTGCATGTCGAGCGAGGAGCTGTGTACAAAGCATGCGAAATGCTTCTGCTACATCTCGCGGCACTGCAGACAAACCCTGTCTAGCCGTCTCATGGAGGAGACGAGCTTTCAGGTCGAGCAGACCCTGTAATGTTGTTGGAGGCAATTCCATGATCCTAGAATCATAGACGAGCTGCTCCAGATGAATCGTCATAATTGACATAGTAAATTTTTATTTCTTCTCAATAAATATAAGACCGACACTAATCACGTTTTACTGAAGATGCTGCGACAATTTCGCATGCACCGCCTGCGCCTCCTCCTCTGTTAACGTGCGGTCCGGCGCGCGGTACGTGAACCGCAGCGTCAGGTTGTACTGCCCGCCCGTGAGCGGCTTGCCGCTGTAGAGATCCACGACGTCCACCTGCTCGATCAGTGGATCGGCCGCACGCAGTTTGGCGAGGAGCGGGCCGACGGCATCCGCTTGTTTTTTGGTGACGGTGAGGTCGTACTGGATGGACGGGAACTGCGCGATGGGCCGAATGACGCGCGGTGTGGGCATGAGGTTCAGCAGAGCGGAAAGATCGATCACCGCCACGGCCGTGCGCCCCGGCAGTTCAAAGCGCTCGCAACTATCCGGGTGCACCTCGCAGAGCGTACCGATACGCGTGTCGCCGATACTGAGGAGCGCTGTGCGGCCGGGATGCGCGTACGGCGGTACATCTTGAGCGAGCTGCGTCTCGTGCAGTTCGTAACCGATGTCTTGCAGTGACATCACTAGATCGCGCTTGAGCAGCAGGAGCGGATCGTGTTTGAGCGCGTCGTCGCCCGGTTGCGTAGCCTGCGCGTCGCCGACGAGGAGTACCAGCTCCGTGCGTTCGGGCATCGCCTTGCGAAAGACGTGCCCGATCGTGAACGTCTTCAGTCTCTCGCCCATCAGCAGGCGATTGCGCTGCGCGTGATCGAGCAGTGCCGGCACCAGGCTGGTATGGAGCAGACTCGTCTCGTCGTTGATGGCGTTCTGCACGGTGATAGCCTGGGCGGTATCGAGCCCCGCGCGCTGCATCAGCGTGGCACCGCTGAGCGAGAGCGGGAGTAACTCCAGATAGCGCTCTTCTTTGAGCGTATCGCGCAGAGAATTGATGCGCGTGTCGCGGGCGGGCGGCGTGGTATCGGCCACCGGCATGCGCGGCGCGATGCGGTCGTAGCCGTAGACGCGGCCAATTTCCTCAGCCACGTCGATCTGCGTTTTCAGATCCGGCCGGGAGAGCGGCGGCACCACCGAGAGCGTAGGATGCTTGCCCTTCCCTCCCTTCACACTGCAGCCGAGCGCCGTGAGGATCTCGGCCATCGTCGCCGCGGGAATCTCTTCGCCAAGCAGCCGCGTGACGCGCGCGGCTTCCACGTGGATGGTCGGCGCCTCGCCATCGTCACCTTCCTCTTGCATTGCCGACACGATCTTCGCACCGGGCACGAGCTGCAGGAATAACTCGAGCGCGCGCAGAAATCCCTCCTTCGCGCGAATGCGCGGTATGCCTTTCTCGTAGGTGGTCGCGGCGTCGGTGCGGTGGCCCGTGGCGATGACGGCGCGGCGGATGGATACGGGATCGGCAATGGCGCTGTGCAGATACACGTGCCTCGTTGTCTCTTTGGTGGAGCTGCGCATCCCGCCCATGATGCCGAGTAAGTCGAAGATGCCCTGGTCGTCGCTCAGCACGATGGCGTCGTCCGGCAACGCACGCTCGATGCCGTCGAGCGTGACAATCGATTCTCCCTTCCTACTCGTGCGCGTGACGACGGTGCCGTGGAAATCGTCGGCGTCGAAACTGTGCAGCGGCATGCCGAGTTCCATCGACACGTAGTTGGTGATATCGACGGGCAGCGACACCGACCGCCAGCCCGTGGCTTCCAGCCGCCGCTTCATCCACTCCGGCGTGGTGCCGATGCCGTCGATGGAGAGCAGACACGAGCAGTACCGGGGGATCAGTGCCGCAACATCATTCTTGAACGTGAACGGCAGCGGCTTCGTGCCGAAGCGCGGCTTCTTGGTTTTCTCCGCCTCCTTCCACGTCGCGATGCCGGTGGCCACGCACTCGCGCGCGAAGCCGACGTGCGAGAACAGATCCGCGCGGTGCGTGATGGCGTGGTTGTCGACGTGCAACACCGTGTCGTTCAGCCCCAATGCCTCGCGTAACGACGCACCGGTCTGCAAGCGCGACGGCGTCAGATCGACGATGGGCCGCTCGCCATCCTCCGGCTTCGCCGGATACAGCGACGCGATGCCCAGCTCCTCGGCCGCACAGATCATCCCCTCGCTCTCTTGCCCGCGGATCGTCGCGCGCTCGAGCGTGACAAGCTCGTCGCCGTGCCACCGCACGCGTGCGCCCACGTGCGCGAAGGCCACTTGCATGCCCTGCCGCAAATTGGTGCCGCCGCACACCACTCTCTTCGTTCCATCATCGGTTCGCACCTCGCACACCGAGAGCCGATCGGCATCCGGATGCTTGGCCACGGTCAGAATCTCGCCCACGCAGCACTTGTCGAGCAGCGTGCCCTGGATCTCCACTTCGTCCACTTCGGCCGTCGTCGCCGTGATGCGCCGCGCGATCTCAGCCGGGTCGGTGACGGTGAACGTGACGAAATCCTGGAGCCAGTTGAGCGAAATCTTCATGCGGGCAGTATAGGAGGAAAGAACGCAGCACGAAATCCGAAGCACGAATGGTTTCGGATTGCGGATTTCGAGCTTCGAATTCCATCGCAATCCCCCCGGCCGTCAATTGCGTCGCACCGGCCGCGCGAGTACTTTTCTCCGTATCCTCCCTCCCCTCATGCTCTTCTTCCATAAGAAAAAAACTCCGTACCAGGGCGCCTGCATGGTGCTGCACCTCGTCGTAGCCGGCCTGCTCCTCTTCGCGAGCATCGCCGCATTCGTCGGCGTGTACAAGGCCCACGTCCTCGTTGACGGCCTCGTGTTCGGCACTTCGGGCGGCTCACTCTCGCTCCTCGCCTTCGCGGTGTGCCTCTCGCTCTGGATGTATCAGATGAAGTGCTGCGCCACCCCGTGCGAAGCTTGTGTGGCCCCGCCGACGGGGAAGAAGAAGTGAGTCTTGAGTTTTGAATCTTGAGTCTTGAATTTCCTGTTTGCGATGCAGGAAATAGGGATGTTGGTCGGTTGAAATCAAGTATGTACAGGTTTGCGTTTCCTGAATCCGGAAGAACAACCACCCCAGGAAGCGTGAGCCGGTAACGCAGGTCACACTCCTAGCGGAAGCTCACGCGCTTCCGCCCAGCCATTGCGGCGTAGCGAGATCGCCGTCTCACTACATCAATAATCAGTAACACACTTCCTACTCCCACGTCGCGAAGCCGAATGGCGGAGAGGGGGGGATTCGAACCCCCGATCCCCTTGCGGGGATACTCGCTTTCCAAGCGAGCGCACTAGGCCACTATGCGACCTCTCCACGGATGCCCGTACTATACAGAACCCACAGCCGGGATCGAGAGTGTAGTGGTAAGGAGGAATGCATTCAATCGTCTCAGGTCTCGTTTCCCAGTCGATTCCTCCCTTCCCCATGGCCAAAATCACCTCTCTGCACGACCTTTTCCTCCACGAACTCGCCGATCTCTACGATGCCGAGCACCAGATTCTCGAGGCGCTCCCGCGCATGGTGGAGGCGGTGACGCACAAGGAGCTGAAGAAGGCATTGAAAGACCATCTGCATCAGACCGAAGAACAAGTGAATCGGCTGGAGGAAGTCTATGAATTACTCGAGGAAGAAGCCGAGCGCCAGACCTGCGACGGCATGAAGGGGCTTCTGAAGGAAGGCGACAAGATGCTGGCTGCAAAGATAGATCCGAGTGTCCTCGACGCGGCCATCATTTCAGCTGCGCAGCGCGTGGAGCACTACGAGATCGCCGGCTACGGCGTGCTGATTGCGTGGGCGAGACTACTGGAGCACGAAGAAGTAGCCGATCTGCTCCAGGAGACGCTCGACGAAGAGAAGGATGCCGACCAGCTCCTCACCGACATCGCTGAACGCGTGGTGAACGTAGAAGCACCGGATGAAATGGTCGAGGAAGAGGAAGAGGAGGACGAAGAGGAAGAAGAGCAGGAGCAAGCTGAAGGGAATGATGACTGAGGGAAAAGGCCCCAAGATTGCAAGGCTGCAAGACTGCAATTCTCAACTGCCTCTCATCGTCACCGTACGATACGAGCGTCAAAATATGGTGCCCGTGTTTCTTGGATCTGGAAAAAAGCCCTTCAAGACTCAAGACTCACCATTCAAGACTCACCTCACGCCATCTTCCCCTGCTGCAACCTCTTGGCCAGCGTACGCAGATAGCTCGTAGACACGCGCATGGTCTTGTACGTGCCGGTGGCGGGATCGAATACGCGCTTCTTCTGCAAATTTGCCTTCCACGTGCGACGCGTATGACGCAGCGAATGGCTACGGGTGTTGCCGAACGAGGTCTTTTTGCCGGTTTTGACGCACTTTCTTGGCATGAGCTGGCAGAGTGTAGGGAGAAGACTGCAAGATTGCAAGACTTCAAGATTGCAAACAGTGCACAGAGCGCCAAATCCCCAAAACGTTGGGTTTTCTTTGGGATTTGCAGCCTTGCAATCTTGCAATCTTTACTCCGTGTCTTCTTGAAATCCGCCTACTCCCTGCCTCTCTGTAACAATCCCTCTCCCCTCTCGTCATCCCTCAGCACTTCGTATTTCTTTCCGACAACCCCTATGAGAATAACCCACAGACTTCTCGTCGCGAGCATGGTAGCCATGACTGCCCTGCCGCTCGCCTCGGCATACACCATCAGATCGTTCGGTGCCGCTGCCGGCACCGATCAGACAGGCTCCTCGTCTTTCGCCACGAGCAGTACTGCCCGCATGCGCACCACACGTACGACGCAGAGCAGCGACACAACAGCAACGGCAAGCGGCTTCCCGAATGAACGCGCGGTCATGAACTACCTCCAGCATCAGTACTGCAACACGCTCCCCTCCGCGCAGCGTACGCAGTGCCTGCAACCGCTGAGCGGCAGCGAGCGCACAACGCGCGAAGCCACCTTCCACACGTGGTACCTCAAGTGGATGCAGAGCGCGGAAGATCAGTACCGCATGATGGCGGAAGGACAATCATCATCCAGGAACAGCAGCGTGTCGGACAGTAGCAGCTCCGCCTCGAGCGAGAGCAGCAGTGTTATGGGCCTCGCACCCGCCTACTGGCAGGATGTGAACGGCAACTGGCTGAAGATTCAGAGCGATCAGGTCGTCTGGAGCACGAACCAGGGACAGAGCTGGAACTCGGTGGCCAACCGCACATGGCAGGGGCCGGACGGCTGGTACCGCTTCGACAACGACTGGAAACTCTCGCACAGCGCGAGCGGCACGATCTGGCAATCGGTGGATGACGGCATGTGGCCGAGCCGCAACGGCAGCATGTTCTCGCTCGGCACCAATGGCGCACTGACACAGAGGAAGGCGGCAATGGGCAGCGATGCATCGAACGGCTGGCAGATGTCGACGCAGGAGTACTGGACCGCCAAGAACAACCAGTGGGTGAAGTACATGAACGGCCGGCTCCTCTGGAGCACCGACAGCGGCACCAGCTGGACGGAAGTGCCGGGCGGCGCGTGGCAGCAGGCGAACGGCGACTGGTACAAGTTCAATGACAGCCAGCTGCAAGTGAGCACCGACGGCGGTATCACGTGGCAGGACGCCACGGACAACGCATGGCAGGGATCCGATGGCACTTGGTACAAGTACGACGCCAACGGCCACCTGATGGCGCGTCTGGGCACTGCTTCGACTTCTTCCTCGGATACGTCGAATGCATCGAGCGATGCATCGACGACGGCCGGGAACCGCGCGCAACAGATGCGCGACGATTTCGCCGCCTGCCAAAACTTCTCGCCGCGCCGACGCACCGATTGCTTCAATCGCCAGCACGAGATGCGCTCGGAGCGAAGTGGCACATCGACGCAGAATCAGTAATCACGACGGGGACGAGGAAAGGAAGCAAGCGGCGAGGCAAACGGGAGCGCGGCATTCATGGGTGGAACGGGGCAGGAGGGATCCTGCCCCTGGGATAAGATTGCAAGAATTCAAGATTGCAAGATTGCAAAGAAAACCGAAGGGGAGAACTCTTGGGTTTTGGTTTGGCTTATTGCATTCTTGCAGTCTTCGTCCTAACCATAGTACTCTAACTCCACATTCCTCCACTCCTGCAACATGGATCAAACGCTCATCCTCCTCAAGCCCGACACCGTTACCAAGGGCATCGCGGGCAAAGTCATTTCCCGCTTCGAAGACGCCAAGCTGCGCATCCGCGGCTGCAAGATGATCTACCTACACAAGGATCTCCTGCGCGAGCACTACGCGCACATCGCCGATAAGCCGTTCTACCCTGAAGTGGAAGAATTCATGGGTTCGGCTCCTGTCATCGCCCTCGTGCTGGAAGGGGAGAACGCCATCGAGCGCGTCCGCGAGATGCTCGGCGTCACCGATAGCCGCAAGGCCGCCGCCGGCACCATCCGCGCCGAGCTCGGCGTGGACCAAATGGTCAACGTCGCCCACGCCTCCGACAGCCCCGAGACCGCCGCAGCCGAAGTGAAGCGGTTCTTCCGGGATGATGAGTTGTTTGAGTACTGAGGCCTCGATACGCCCCTCGACGCAAGAACAGGGTGATCAAACTTCTCTGTAGCTT
>CAZWBO010000046.1:0-10185 GCA_964632375.1 uncultured Candidatus Peribacteria bacterium
ACCAGATTTTGGACACTCCCTTCCTCCATCGTGCCACGTACGACGCCGACGGCAACATCGTGTTGCCGATCGAGCCGCACCTGTCGCCGAATCCAGACATTCGGGATTCCGCGCCATGGCACTCGGAAAAGACGGTGCAGGTTCATGCTGAGGCGCACGGCGAACCGCGTCGGATCCAGGAACGATTGACCCGCGTGTCGATTTCTACGCGGCAAGCGCTGCAGGAAGGAATCCAGCAGTACGCCGTCAGCATCACTTCGGCGCGTTCGTTCCTCAGCGATCTGGAAGAGGAATCGGAAGGGATGGGCCGGCGTCTGTGGTCGTTGCTCACACAGCCGGTGGTCGTGCGCTCGCGCGACACGCACAAGCAGTACGGTCGCGCCACGCTCTTCTTGCTCGACATCCTCCGCTTCGGCGGCACGTTCGCACTCATCTTCGGCATGCTGTTCATCGCGCTGAACTACCAGAGCTTCTGGGAGATCGGCGCCGCGCGCATCCGCCCGCTCCTCGCGGGGCCGGCGGTGGACGTCGCGCAGTTCGACCTCACCCACGACATCATCAATTCCCCCGGTGCCGACGTGCGCACGCCCGGCAACCTGCTCAGCTTCCTGCCGCCGGTCGGCCCACCCGAAGACCGCATGATCATCCCCAAGCTGGGAATGAACGTGCCGCTCACCGAGCCGTCGTACGCCGCGCTGCTGCGCGAAGATTGGGGACAAGTGGAGAAGGACATCCAATCGGCGCTGCAGAAAGGCGTGGTGCACTACCCGGGCACCGCGCGCCCGGGGCAGGCGGGTAACTTCTTCGTCACCGGGCACAGCTCGTACTACCCGTGGGACGCCGGCAAGTTCAAGACGGTGTTCGCCCGGCTGGGCGAGCTCGAAGTGGGCGACGAGTACGTGGTGTACTACCACGGCGACAAGCACCGCTACATCGTCGAGACGAAGAAAGAAGTGAAGCCGTCGGACATCAGCGTGCTCGACCAGCCGCCCGACCGTCGCATCTCCACGCTCATGACCTGCACGCCGGTGGGCACCACGCTGCGCCGTCTCATCATCGTGGCGCACGAGGTGGATCCGATCACGGCGGAGCCGATGAAAGTAGGCGAGCGCCCGAGCGAGCAACCGAAAACGCCGCAGTTAGATGCCCTGCCGATTTGAGGCTTGAGTCTTGAATCTTGAGTCTTGGGTCTTGAAGAGCTTTCTTCCAGATTCAAGAAACACAAAACCGCTCCAACCCGGCAACAGGCCATTCAAGACTCAAGATTCACAATTCAAGACTCACTGTTCCCTGCTCTTTGCTATACTCCCGCACGTTCACTCCCGTCACGACCCCCAGCCGCTGTGGTGGAAAGGTAGACACGGGGGACTTAAAATCCCCTGCCCGTTCTAGGGCGTCTCGGTTCGATCCCGAGCAGCGGCACCATTCGACTCGCAGTCGCTAAAGCGACGAACTCGCTCACGGGAAGCCACGATCATTCTTTTGAGCGAGTCTATTTCCTCCTTGCACTATAGGGTAGGGGGTATACTATACATGCATGACCTCAGACAACTGCTCGAAAATCGTCCAGCACCTCAGCCGCATCCAGGGGCAAATCGAAGCGCTCAAGAGGTACATCGACGAACACCGTTCGTGCGAGGAAGTGTCGCATCTCACGCGTTCCATCCTCACGTCGTTCGGCTCCGTGCGCACGACCATCATCGAGGAAACGCTCACGCGCGAACTCGCGACGCGCAAGTTGTCGCCGCAGGAACAGGAGCGGCTTCGCGCGCTGCTCACCTTATTCAAATCGTAATTCCTTCCCCCTCTCGCCATGTCACACATCATTACCGATCAAGACTTCCAATCCGAAGTGCTGGAATCCCCGGTTCCCGTTGTCGTGGATTTCTACGCCGAATGGTGCGGGCCATGTCGGGCCATGTCGCCCATCGTCGACGAACTCTCGGCGGAGTACGCCGGCAAAGTGAAGTTCGTGAAGATGGACGTCGATGCCAACAGCCAGACTCCCGGCATGTTCCAGGTGATGAGCATCCCCACGTTCATCATGTTCAAAGGCGGTCAGCCGGCCACCGGTTTCCGCGGCGCGGCTCCGAAGGAGGAATTCAAAAAGGTGGTCGACACGTTACTGCAGTAGCGCCATCTGCGCCGTTCTCAATCGCTGAAGGCACACACTACACTGTAGTTTTCGCAAGGGGCGGCGACTCACCTGCATCTGCTTTCGGTCCGGTTTCCTGCAGGAGTTTCGCGTATTCTCGGGCCAGATGCTCTCTGTGATGCGCAAGTTGCCCTGCCAGGTGGTGTGCTTCATCCGGAGCACCGGCATGAGCCGGCCGGCAACGGTCTCGTAACGATCCTCCACCGAAGTACTTCCATAACGATTGATCCGTCTTCTCATCATCTCCTCGTATTCAGGGAAGGCCATGCGATCAACCGTACCATTTCTCTGCATCACCTTCACTTCTGTTAAGGAAAGATACTCGTCGAATGTTTCGGGTGCTTTCATGGAAAGGGGGAAGATCTTTGCAGTATTACGCACCAACAGTAGGAGTCAAATTTTCCCAACAGACAGCCGATCTCTCGGCATGAGAAAGCGTCGCTCGAAGCAAACACCGTGTCACCCTTCTCCCTTCCTCTCTTCCTCGTACTGCGCCTCCTGCGCAGCCTGCTCTTCTTGATCGTTCATCTGGATGATGACATCGGGATTGGCCTTGATGTCGGAGGTGAGGATGGACTGCTTCTGTTTCTGCTCGCGTGTTTCGGTTTTGAACGCTTTCGATTGCCGCTTCGTCTCGGCATCCTTCTGCCCGTTCCCGTGCACCATGTTCTTCAACACCGAGAGCATGAGCCGACTGAGGCTCTTCTTCTCCTTCACCTGCTTCTTCTGCTCCAGCTTACGATTAACAAGACTGCCCGACCGCTCCAGCGCGCGAGCGCCGGCGGAAACTTCGAGATCATCATCGTCGTCCCATGCCATAGGGAGGAGTATACCACTCCGCAAGATTTTTCTGTGGTGGTCAGGGTATTCCTACGTATTTCACCCTAGTTTTTGTTGTACCAAGGACAAAACTTAAAAGAAAATCTGCATCCGCCAAGTGTGTTTTGAGATAGTCGAGTGTTTCTTCGTCGTAACACACATTAAAATTCTTGAATTGCGATGTCTTTCCTCGTAGCACATCAATGTCACTTGCCTGAGTAATGAACGAGTATTCAACCATGAGGCAATTGTAGCGTCTCTCTAAGCATATGTTTCAAAGCATTCTTTCCCTGGGTAGTCTTAAAGTATTTTTCGCGCCGTAGCGCATCATCTTGAGAAAGATATGCTTCGGCAAATATCAGCCTCCATGGCCGTTTGGCTTTTGTAGAGGTGACACTGCCTTTGTTATGCGTTACGATGCGTTGTTTTAGGTTCGTCGTATATCCAACGTAGAGTTGGCCATAGCGGGCACTTCGGAGGACATAGACTATGAACATAGTCTCTATCATAGCCCCGTAGTATGCGCTTCGCGCAACTACAGGGCACGAAGTACGCGCTACGAATATTTCTCTTGTGTCCGGCTTCGTGGCCTGCCATGAAGTCGCGCAGCAGCGCGTACTTCGTGGTGCCCCCGGCAGGATTTGAACCCACGACCTCCTGGTTCGAAGCCAGGCGCTCTATCCAGCTGAGCTACAGGGGCACGCCGCCATCATAAATCATAATCAGCGATGATGCTTCGCATTTTCCCCCTGTTCTTCAAAGTACTTGCATCGGTCTCCAGCACTCGTTACATTGCTGCCAATGAATACCGCGTACGTCCTCAACTGCTCGCCCTGCTCCTCGTGCTCCCACGTGAGGGAGTTGAGGTAGTCGTGCATCAGAAGAGACGCCTCATCCACCCCTCACGCACTGAGGGTATTTTTTTATTTTTTTTCACCCAATCTTCCATGAGCCCAATCGAGCAATTCCCCAATCCCATCACCAGAGAAAAAGGAGGCTGGGCCGATACCTTTGCTCTCAAAGATGGGAAATACATTTTTTTGAACGGCGAGCGCACCCGCGATGCCACGCCAGAGGAAATGGGCAAGTGGGCAGAAACCCACAGAGCGAATATCGAAGATCTTGCGAGCAAACTTACCGAGCGAGCAGCGGCTCTTCTCAAGGATGGTGGCGAACATCACGTTCTCATGACAATGGAACGACATGACGCACGCACTCCCGTAACGACGGATGATGAGGCTGAACCCGCACTTCACGAACTCGTTGGCGCGACGTATTGATTCTACAGTGTATACTTCTCCTCACTTTCCTCCCCCCCACATGAAACGTCTCATCGCCCTCGCGGGCATACTCTTCTTCATCGCCACCCCCGCTCTGGCGGCGACGTTCGCGAGCGGCGACACACTCAGCATCCGTAATCCCATCAACGACGACTACTACGTGGGCGGCGGCACCGTGACGATCGACAGCAAGATCGAAGGCGACCTGCTCGCTGCCGGCGGTACCATCAATGTGAGCGGCGATGTGCAACAGGACGTGATGGTGGCGGGCGGTACCGTGAATGTGGATGGGCGCGTGGGCGATGATCTCCGCGTCGCGGGAGGCGCCGTGACGGTAACGAGCAACGTAGCCGATGACGTCGTGATCGCGGGCGGCAATATTAAGCTCGCACAGGGCGCCACCGCCTCGGGCGATATGCTGGTAGCTGGTGGCGAGGTGGAGATTCTGGGGCGCGTGCGCGGCAACTTGAAAGTCCGCGGCGGTTCGGTAACGCTCCGCGGCACGGTGGGCGGGAATTTGGACATGGACGGCGGCACGCTCATCATGGATGGCACGGTGGCGGGAACGTCGCGCGTCGTGGTCGACAAGTTGGACATGGGTTCCACCGCAAAGTTCGGCAAAGATGTCACATACTGGACGAAGGACGGCCAGGTGAACTTCGCCAGCGGCGCCGTCGCAGGCTCCGCGACGTACGATCCGACGCTGCGCAGCGTGCGTTCCGAAGAACGAGCGCCCGCGGTAGCGACGGCCCTTGCGGGCGTCTTCAGCTTGTTCGGCATTCTCTCCGCCGCGCTCCTCATTCTCCTGCTCCTCTTCGCCACGCGCACGTTCTTCCCGGATGCCGCCGCACAGCTGCGAAAGGAGCCGTGGTGGGATCTGTTCTACGGTTTCGTCTACCTGGTGCTGACACCATTTGCCGCGCTGCTCTTGATGATCACCATCTTCGGCTTTCCCCTCGGGCTCTTCCTCCTGTTCTACTACCTCTTCAGCTTCGCCTTCATCGGACCGGTGAGCGCGCTGCTGCTCGCGAACTTGGCCAAGCAGTACTACGGCAAAGATTGGGGCCGAGGCATGCTCTTCCTCGTTGCCATCGGTTTCTACATCGCGCTAAAACTGCTCAACCTCATTCCGATTATCGGCTGGCTGGCCAAGCTCCTTCTGTACGCCATGATCTTCGGGGCGTTGTGCGTGACGAAATTGACGAAGGCGCGGGAAATTTTGTGATGTTGATGTTTGGGCCGCGTAGAGACGCCCCGGCGGGGCGTCTCTACAAGGCGGACAATATTCGACGATTGATTTCCACGTGTTGCATTAACGACGCGATCGATACCCATTCGTCGGCGCTGTGGAGACCGTCGCCGCGCGGGCCGTAGATGAACGCCGGCACGCCGTGCGCGTCGAAGTAGCGGGCATCCGAGGCGCCGTGTTCGCGCCCCAACTCCACCGCGTGTCCGAGCACTTCCTCCGCGATGCGCTTCACCGTCTGCACCATGGGGTGATTTGGATCGGTGTACAGCGGATCGGCCGCGCGCACGGATCGCGCCTCGCATCCTTCTGGCAGCACCTGGCGCACTCTCTCGAGCGCTTCGAGCGACGTGGCGCAGACGGATTTTGGGAAGCGGATATCCAGCGTGGCGGTCGCCGTGTCGGGAATCTGATTCGGCGCGGCGCTTCCTTGCATCTGTGTCGGCGCTACCGTCATGCGCCACTCCTCCTCGGCAACGGGCGGGAATTCCTTCGTGAGCACTTCGATCGCTTGCGCCAGAAGAGGGATGGGATTCTCGCAATCCCATGGAACGGATCCGTGTCCGCCGCGGCCGCGCGCGGTCAGCCCGGCCCACAGCACACCCTTGTGCTCGGTGACGATGAACGGCTGGCTGCCGGAATCCGGCGTGTATCCCACGGGAATATCCTTCAGCATCCCGTGCCGGAACAAAGCGGGGATGGTCTCGCCGCCGACTTCTTCGTCACTCGTGAGCAGGATGCTGAGCGGCGGCGCGATGCCGTGTTCCATCGCGAAGGATCGGTACGCCATCAGCAGCGCGAGCGTCGCGCCTTTCATATCCTTTGCGCCGCGGCCGAACGCGAGGTCGTCGTCGACGCGCAAGTCGAACTGAGACTCGCTTCCCGGCACCACGTCGACGTGCGCGAACCACATCAACGACGGCTGAGGATGCGAGAGCAGCAAGTACGGCGCTCCCTGCACCTCTCCGCGATGCATCGGAAGATGCGTATCGGAGAAAAAGTTTTCCTGTATCCAATCGAGACACTTCCGCTTCACATCGGTATCGCTGCCGACTGTCTTGAACGCGATGAATGTTGTGAGGTGTTTTAGAAGTTCCATGCGCATGTGCGCAGTGTAAATGCGCGTCGCGCGACGGGGAAACAAGAAATTGATGATATGATTTTTTGGCTTACATAAGACAAAAAATAACGCCACCATTCTCGCGAACAGCGGCGTTATCGACGGGAGAAGCGATCTATTTCCTGCGCTTCGCCGTCTTCTTCTTGGAGACGGTCTTCTTCGCCTTCTTGGCGACGGTCTTGCGCTTCGGCGCAGCCTTCTTCTTCTTAACGGCCATGATGAAGTGGGGAAATAAAAATAAACTTCTCGAAGTGTAGGAAGTCGGAAATGAAATTGAAAGCGTTTCGTGCAGCATGAAATAGAAATTGTGATGATGTTATCGATCAAAGAATTTTTTTCGCCAAAAAAATTTTTGCAACACACTCTGTCGATGATGGGAATGTGGAGCGGAAGGAGAGGTTGTGATTCTTGAGTTTTGAGTTTTGAATCTTGAGTCTTGGAGAGCGATAAGCGGATAGCGATTAGCACTGAAGGCACTCATCACACCACCTTCCCGCTCACTACACCCAGGCGGCGACCACGCCGCGAAACCTTCCGCACGTTCGATCACCGCGCCGAGCGACGGCGCTCTCCGGGAGGGAAGAGG
Source organism: uncultured Candidatus Peribacteria bacterium (assembly GCA_964632375.1). GTDB lineage: Bacteria > Patescibacteriota > Gracilibacteria > Peribacterales > Peribacteraceae > JAQBQQ01. The sequence continues at coordinate 7,207 of CAZWBO010000046.1, forward strand.
TACGAGGGGGTAGCAAAACACAACGGCGAACACACCGGGCCTGCCGAAGGCCCGGGCAGCGAGCGGCGGCTCGCTGCTGCGGGAGGTGATGGATGATACGAAAATAGAAAAAGAGAGCGGGCCTTCGGCCCGCGGCTGTCGATCAATCACACATGTTTCAACAAGTGCCCCATCTTCTCCTTCTTCGTCTGCAAATACTTCCGCTGCCGATCCGACTTGGGCGGCAGCTCGATGGGCATCTGCTCGGCTACTTCGAGACCGTAGCCTTCGAGCGCCACCATCTTCTTGGGGTTATTGGTCAGTAACTTCATCTTTCCCACACCGACATCCTTGAGAATCTGCGCGCCAATGCCGTACTCACGAATGTCTTGGGGAAACCCGAGCTGCTCGTTCGCCTCGACGGTATCGAGACCCGTGTCTTGCAGCGCGTACGCCTTGATCTTGTTGGCGAGCCCGATGCCGCGCCCTTCTTGGCGCAGGTAGAGAATTACTCCCTTTCCCTCCTTCGCGATGCGCGCCATGGCCTCGTGCAGCTGTTCGCCGCAGTCGCAGTAGTGCGATCCGAACACGTCGCCCGTCAGGCATTCCGAGTGCACCCGCACGAGCACAGGTTCACTCGGAGAAATATCGCCCTTCACCATCGCCACGTGGTCGCGTCCGCCGATGGTGTCGTTGTACACGCGGATGGTCCAGAGGCCGGTTTCGGTCTCGAGGCTCGATTCCGCCTCGAGGCGGATGCATGTCTCGTGCTGCCATCGCCATGCGACGAGATCCGCGATCGCGATGATCGGCAGCGTGTGCCGCGCCGCGAACTCCCGCAGATCGGGCATCCGCATCATCGTGCCGTTGTCGTGCATGAGTTCGCTGAGCACACCGCCCATCCGCAACCCCGCCAAGCGGCAGAGATCCACCGTCGCCTCCGTGTGCCCCGTGCGCACGAGCACGCCGCCGTCCTGCGCGCGCAGCGGGAAGACATGCCCCGGCCTGTGCAGATCTTCGGGTTTGGCGACGGTATTGATGGCCGCCAGAATCGTCTTGGCACGATCGTGAGCGGAGATGCCGGTCGTGACACCTTTAGCTGCCTCGATGCTTACGGTGAACGCCGTGCCGAACTTCGAGTTGTTGTGGACGATCATCGGCGGCAGCTGCAACTGCTCCGCGATGTCGTTCGAGAGCGGCAGGCACACCACTCCGCCCGTGTGCCGGATCATGAATGCCATTTTCTCCTCCGTGATGAACTCGGCGGCAATGATGAGATCGCCTTCGTTCTCGCGGTCTTCATCGTCGACCACAACGACGAATTGGCCGTTGCGTATGGCCTCGATGGCCTCGGGGATGGTGGAGAGCTCCGACATGGAGAGCTAGCGTAGCATCAGACCATTGTCCGTTACAGACCTTTCCCGAACCATAGTCACTCACCCCGCTGAACCAACGTAGACGGCGGCGAGCGCCACTCCGTAGCCGGGAGTCATTTGCTCACCTCCACCGTGTACGCCTGCTTGGCTGCGCGAGGCGAGGCAACAGGATCGTGCGAGACCGCGACCATGTAGTTGCCATACGGGTACGAGAACGGCTTGTTGCATTCGGGTTGGGCGAAGCTGGAAAGCTCGACGTTGTCGAGCGGATAGATGAAGCACGCAACCGTCTTGTCGCTCGTCACCGATACCGTCATCGTCTGTTCGCCGCTCTTCGTGCGCGGCGCGGTGAACTTGAAGAAATCCTGCAAATCTGATGCACCCAGCTCACCCGCCTGCCGCGACGTCAGTTCCGTCGCCTGAGAGAAACCGTCGTTGCCGTCGCCGTTCCCCACCTTCGCCGTCACAGTGAAGGATGGATTGTCGACCGTCGGCTGCAGCTGCAACTGGTACTTGCCCGGCACAAGAGCGTTCAACAGCCAGCAGTTCTTCGTCTCCTGATACCCCAAGTAGTACTCCGTCGCGAACCCGTCTTTTTCCAACCGGTACAGCCGGCACACCACGTTGCCGGGGTTCTGGAGTGTGACGGCGATATCGACCGTCGACTTCGCCTTCAGCTCGAACTGGTACGCCACGGGCTTCTTGCCGTTGAACTTCTGATTCTCGACGAAAGGAAAGTCCACCGTCTTCGACACGGCCGGCGCATACGAGGGCGTGCCCGCAGTCCTGTTGGAAGAAGCGGACGATGGAGAGGAAGTGCTCGCGCTACTCGCCGAAGACGATGCCGGCGGAGTGACCGATGACGATGCGGAACTGGACACGACCGACTTCTCCTCCAGCTCCACCATCTGCACTCGCAGCGCGCCGCTGATGAGCGCCGCGGCTTCCCCGCGCGTGAGCGGCGCGTCGGGCTCGAAGTACCGGCTGTCCTCGTTGCCGATCGGCAGAATGTGTTTCGCGTACGCTGCGGCGACGTAGTTGTACGGCCAGTCGGTCGGCTTCACGTCCTCGAACCGCGGCGGCGCGAAATCCTTGAGCACAGAGAGAGACATGTCGAACTCAAAAACCTTCAGCAGCATTTTGATACCCTCCGCTTTGGTAACGGAGCGTTCGGGCACGAACTTGCCGCCGCCGATCCCCAGCACGTATCCGTTATGCTTGGCAGCGCAGATGAACCGCTCGGCCCAGTGTCCGGCAACGACATCGTCGAAACACTGCGTCTCCGGCTCGGGCGGCTCGAAACGATCAGCCTTGTAGAGCATCTTCAACATCTCCGCGCGATTCACCGGACGATTCGGCTTGAACGTGCCGTCCAAGTACCCGTTGATGATCCCCTTATCGACCAGGGTGTAGATCTCGCTGCGAAACTGGTACGAATCCGGCACATCCGTGAACGTCGCTGCCTGCGCCGGCAGGGCTGAGAGCAGGAAAAATGGGACGAACGGCAAGAACCGCAGGGATCGCATAAGCAGAGGGGAAGACGGAAATCATCGTACGATGAACACTTTCGTTATTCAATCGTGCCCGCGCGGAGCGAGTTGAGGAGTGAGAGTGATTGTAGTAC
>CAZWBO010000047.1:0-10094 GCA_964632375.1 uncultured Candidatus Peribacteria bacterium
ATCCCGAGCGGAGACGAGGGACGACACGCGTTTGACGGCTTTTTACACAGGCTCTTAGGATGATCTTCTCATCCCTGTTTCGTAAAATCCTTCAACGCTTCCCGCAGCACTTGTCGCAACGTCGCTTTTCCCTTCGTCGTCTTGAAATACCACTCACGTGGCCCAGTGTTGGGGCTACCTACCCTCATTCTATTACTACTTGTACCAGAGGCGTTCGGGTACAGGACATGAACCACCGCTATTAAAAGTGTAGTGGATGGAGAGCCATGAACCCGAGCCCTCAGGCGAGTGGTTCATGGCTGGGGAGGAAGGATTCGAACCTTCGAATGGCGGCTTCAAAGGCCGCTGCCTTACCACTTGGCGACTCCCCAATGTGACTGTGATGTCAAAAGTTCTGCCATTTCCTCTGGGTTCTCGCCGGCCGCAGCTCCACAGAGCGAAGGCAGGACGACTCCCCCACGTACGCGTATCGTATCAGAGGGCATGAGCAGCTTCACGGCGATTTCTTTGATGAAGGTATTCGTTCACATCTATTGCTCCATTCGTAAGTATCACTCGTTAGTTCCGTCAGAGGAAGAGTTTGTATTGTTTTTTGCTACGAAATGAGGGGTAGAGACCAAAATTTTCAAGCTGAACAGTACTGGATGTATAATAGAAACCAAATTTGACTTTTAGCAAATTATGAGCTATACCTAATCCCTTTTCTCCGCACCATTCATCCTCATTCCCAGCATATTCTCATTTTTCCCCTCCTGTAGCATGAGAAACCGATTCCTCGCGACTCTGGCGTTCGGCGCCACCATCGCATTCGCAGGGATTCCTGCCTCCAGCGCGGCTGGTATTTCCGTTACAGCCAAAGGGCCGACGACTGCTACCCCCGATGCGATCGTTTCCTACGTGGTGACCGTAGCCGACAACGCGGGCGGGCCCATCGCCAATGGGCAAGTCGTCGCGACCATCCCGGTGGGGATGACGTTCGTCTCCGGCCAGTCGTCTGCGGATTACGGAACGCTCAACTGCTACCAGCAGGGAAACTTGGCCGTGTGTCCGGTGGCCATTTTCCACTACACGCACAGCGCGACCATCCGTTTCACCTTCAAGGTGACACAGTGTCCGCTCAATGCCAGCTTCCAGGCGAGTTTCTCCGGATTGCTTGGACAGCGGGGGGGCGGGAATTACCGCATCCCCGTGAACGGCACCTCGAACATGGTGGTGACCACGACAGCCGCGAACGCATGCCCGGTACCGAAGAACCCGTCGCTCACCCTCACGAAGACGGTCGATAAGACCGTGGCGCAGCGCGGCGATTTCATCGCCTACACGCTGACCATTAAGAATACGGGAAACGGTGTCGCGAAAAACGCGCGCATCGACGACTACTCCGAAATCGCCATTGCGCGCGGCGCGGTGTTCGTGCCCGAACAGAGCACGGGCTGCTCCGTTGCAGGCAACATCACGCGCTGCGGCGGGTACGATCTGCAGCCGGGTGAGGCGCGAACCTTCCGTCAGGTATTCCGCGTAAGCCAGACTGCTGCGTGCGCTGCGAGCATCCCGAACACGGCCGGTGCAGCCGCCGACAATGCGACGCCGGTCTACACGCCGGTGGTGACGACGACCGTGCAGTGTCCGGCTCCCACGACGGATCTCTCCGTCATCAAGGCCGGCCCCTCCACCGTGCAGGCGGGAAATGCCGTCATCTACACGCTGGCGGTGACCAATAACGGCCAGACGACCGTTCCCTCCTATACGGTAACGGACGCTGTGCCCCAGAATTTAACCTACTCGCCGTACGGAACGGACATCGTGAGCTGCTCGCTGCAGGGCGCCAACGTCGTGTGTACGGGTGCGAACCTCGCCCCGGGGCAGACGCGCACCTTCACCGTGGCGTTCATGACGAAGACGGTGACCGATGGCAACGATCCGTTCTGCCGCTCGAGCATCCAGAACACGGCGCGTGTGTCGAGCTCCATCCAGGATACGAATGCTACCAACAACGTGAGCACGGTGCAGACCGGTGTCACGTGCCCGCCGACGAATACGGCGATCACCGCGCAAAAGACGGGCCCCTCCACAGTCGCTCAGAACGGCACGATCTCGTACACGCTGCGCGTGACGAACAATGGCCAGATCGCGGCCAATAGCGTGCGGGTGCGCGATACGTTCCAAAATGGTCTGCAGTATGCAGCGGAAATGTCGGATCCTTCTTGCATCGCGACCGGCGGACAAGTCGAGTGCTATTCGTTCAATCTCCCGGCCGGGCAGTCGAAATCGTTCGTGTTGACTTTCTCGGTGGGTAGCGTCGTCGCGTGCAATGCGACCATTACGAACTCGTTCGTGGCGATCTCCCAGAATGCACCGAGCGTCACAAGCAACCAGGTCTCAACGACCGTCACGTGCCAGCCGGCGAACATCAGCGTGGTGAAGACGGCCCAGCAGCCGACCGCCGCTCCGGGCGACCGCGTGTCGTACCGCATCGACGTGCGCAACAACGGCGAGCAGACGGCGAACGACGTGGTACTGACGGATCAGATCCCGAACGGCCTCGTCTACCAATCGTCCGCGAACACCTGCTACCTCAATGGCACGACCATCAGTTGCCCGCTCGGCTCGCTCGCACGAGGCGAGACGAAGTCAGTGACCTTGAATTTCATCATCGCTTCCGACGCGCAGTGCGATCTCGTAACCGTTAACAACGCCGCTGTCACCTTCGCCGGCAATCCGGCGCCGGTGATCAGCAACAATGCATTCGTCAACGTACGCTGCGCTCCGCCGCAGCTGCGCATCACGAAATCGACGCCGCAGGTGATCGTGAATCCGAACGGCCTCATCTATTACGCCATCCGCATCGAGAACGTCGGCCAGTCGGCGGCGCAGAATGTCGTTCTCTCCGATACCATCCCGGCCGGAACGACCTTCCAGTCGTCCGACAGCGGCTGCACGTCGAACGGTTCGACCGTCTCGTGCTACCTCAATTCCATCCCGCCCAATCAGGGCCGCACGGTGAACATGGTCTTCCAAGTGCGCAACACGGCCGCCTGCGAGCAGGTGGTGACGAACACCGCGCGCGTCGAAGCTACGAGTATCGCGCCCATCAGCAGCAATCCGGTTTCCACTACGGTGAAGTGCAACCCGCCGACGCTCACCATTACGAAGACGCCCCAGCAGAACGAGGTGAGCAAGAACGGAACCATCGGCTACGCCATCCTCGTCACGAACACCGGCAATTCGCCGGCGGCGAACGTGGTGGTGACCGACGAAGTGCCGGCCGGCCTCACGTTCCAATCGTCCGACAGCGGCTGCGTGCAGAATAACACGAACGTTGTCTGCAACCTCGACGCACTGCCGGTGAGCCAGAGCCGCACGGTGAATCTGATGTTCCGCGTGAACGATACGGCCGCTTGTGGACCGCTGCTCAACAAGGCGCATGTTCGCGCGACGAATCTCGACCAAGTGACCTCCACGCCCGCCATCGTGACGGTGCGCTGCGCATCACCGGTGCTGCAGGTGGAGAAAGAAGCCCTGCGCCCGAACATCAATCAGAATGAGACCATCACGTACCGCATCCGCGTGATCAACCACACGCAGACCGTGGCGCAGAACGTGGTGATGACGGACCAAGTGCCTGCCGGCCTCGTCTACCAGTCGTCCGATGCCAATTGCTCGCTGCAGGGCACGAACGTGGTGTGCCAGCTTGGCACGCTGAACGGCGTGGAGACGCGCACGATCAACCTCACCTTCGCGCCTGCGGCCAACGTGCAATGCAACGTGCCCATCTCGAACGTGGCGCGTGCGGTGGGAACGGGTGTCGCCGAAGTGGTCAGCCAGCCTGCCAATGTGACAGTCAACTGCCAGCCGGCGCGACTCACGGTAACCAAGGCTGTGCAGCAGACGACCGTCCAGCGCGGCGGCAACATCAGCTACAGCATCGTCGTGACGAACAACGGTCAGTCGGTGGCAAATAGCGTCCAGCTGGGCGATCTCTTCCCGGTCGGCACTTCGTACGTTTCCTCCGATAACAACTGCGCCGTCAGCGGCATGGGTCTGCTGTGCAACCTCGGTAACCTCACTGTCGGCGCGAGCCGCACCATCGCCCTCACGCTCCGCGTGAACGATACCGCCCAGTGCAATGCGAACGTCACGAACAAAGCCCTCGTGCAGGCCACGGGCATCGGCACCATCGAAAGCAATATGGTGAGCACCATGGTGCAGTGCCAGCCGGCGCAGCTCAGCATCACCAAGCAGACGTCGCAGACGACGGTCGCTCGCGGCGGGACGCTGAACTTCGGCATTACAGTGACGAACAACGGCCAGTCCGCCGCGCAGAACGTTTTGGTAACGGATCAGATCCCCGCGGGTCTGAGTTTCCTATCGAGCACCGACAATGTCTGAACCAGCAACGGGACGACGGTGACATGCTCGCTCGCCACGATGAACCCCGGCCAGAGCCGCACCATCAACCTTGCCTTCCGCGTGAGCGATACAGCTCAGTGCAGTGCATCCATCAGCAATACAGCCTCGGTGCAGGCCGATGGCGTCACGGTCGTGCAGAGCAACAGCGCGCAGTCGCAGGTGGCTTGCAATCCTGCCAACCTCATGGTGGTGAAGTCGACGCCGCAGTCGACGGTGACGGCGGGCGGTACGCTCTTCTACTCCATCGAAGTGACGAACAACGGTCAGTCCGCCGCGCAGAACGTGGTGGTGACGGATCAGATCCCGAATGGTCTCGCGTACCAAGCGCAGACATCCGACGGACGTTGCTCGCTGCAGGGCTCGAGCCTCACATGCAACGTGGGAACGGTGACTGCCGGCGGTAAGACGACGATCGCGCTGAACTTCCAGGTGTCGGCGCAGGCGCAGTGCAACAGCACGATCTACAACACGGCGAGCGCGACGGCCGCGGGCATCGCCCCGGTGACGAGCAACCAAGTGCAGACGCAGGTGGCGTGCAACCCCGCCAACCTCTCCATTTCCAAGACGGTGGCGGAGTCGACGGTGCAGCGCGGCGGGACGGTCCACTACACGATCGTCGTGACGAATAACGGCCAGTCCGCTGCGCAGAACGTACTGGTGACCGATGTCGTTCCCTCGGGTCTCAGCTATCAGTCCAATGATGCAGGTTGCACGAGCTACGCCGCGACCATGACCTGCAACGTGGGCACGCTGAACGCCGGCGAGAGCAGGACCATCCACATCACCTTCACGGTCGACAGCGGCGCCGCATGCAGCGCGAACATCGTCAACACGGCGAGCGTGCAGGCGACGGGCGTCAATCCCATCCAGAGCAACCAGGTGCAGACGCAGGTGCAGTGCCCGCAGAACCCTACCTTCAGCATCACGAAGACCGACAACCGCACGACGGTTGCCCCGGGCGAGACGCTGAACTACCAGATCGTCGTGACGAACACGTCGACCGTCGTGGCGAATAACGTGGTGGTGACGGATACCTTGCCGAGCCAGCTTACGTACGTGAGTGCCTCGGACAGTCCGTCGGTGAGCGGCAACGCCCTCACGTGGACCATCCCGTCGATCGCCGCGAACAGCAGTAAGACGATTACCGTGAATGCGACGGTGAGTGCCGCGACGTCGAACGGCACGCAGATCAACAACACCGCTTCCGTCGCCGGCCAGACGGCCACCGACACGACGACGGTGCAAGTCGCGAATCAGACGGGTTGCGTGAGCATACTCAAAGAGGCGTACGACCCCAACAACACTCGTCTCTCCACGGTGGCGCAGTTCACCTTCAAGCTCGATAACAATCAGACGGTGATGAACGACGCGGCCGGCAACGCGCAATTCACGAACGTGCCGGTCGGCTCGCACACCATCTCCGAAGTGGTGCCGAACGGCTGGACGCAGTTCAATGTCACGCCCGAGAACGGTATCGTGAACGTGTCGGCAGGCGGCGCCTGCGCAGGTGTGACGTTCAAAAACCGCCAGGTGGTGTCGGGTGGCGGTCTCTCGATCACGAAGACCGATAACCGTACCACGGCTGCGCCGGGCGAGGTCCTCACGTACCAGATCACCGTTACCAACTCGGCTTCGACCGCCGCGACGAACGTGACGGTGACGGACACGCTACCGAGCCAGCTCACGTACCAGAGTGCCTCCGATGCCGGTTCCATCAACGGTCAGACCATTACGTGGACAAACCTGACGGTGAACGCCAATAGCTCCAAGACGCTCACAATCTCGGCGCGCATCGCAGATACGACGAGCAACGGCACGAGCGTCGTGAACACCGCGCAGATCCAGAACGGCCCCAGCGCGCAGGATACGACCACGGTGCAGACGGGATCGACGGGCAACCCGTGCACGGTCTCGGTGTCGCACACGCCCAATGATCCGCGCGCCAACGACACGGTCAGCTACATGGTGCGTGTGACGAACGTGAACAGCGTCTCGACACCGGCCAACGTGACGATGATTCTGCCCAGCCGAGTGCGCTTTGCGAACGCCGATAACGGCGGGTACAACAACAACGGTGTCGTCACGTGGGGCAACGTGATCCTCTCGGGCAACGAGACGCGCTACTTCACCGTCAACGCTAGACTCGACAGCGATATCCAGAGCGACGACATCCTCCGCAGCACAGTGAGCGCCTGCAACACGAGCATCGAGGACACGCTGCGCCTGCTCGACGATTACGGCGATCTCGACCTCTCTATCGACATTACGGATAATCCGGATCCCGTCCGGGCCGGCCAACTCCTCAAGTACCGTATCCGCGTCTCGAACGATTCCGATCGCGATCTGCGCAACGGCACCCTGGTCGTGACGATGGACGACAACACGGAGTTCGATGATGCGTCCGACAACGGCGACGAGCGCGGCAGCAGCCGCGTGGAGTGGACGGGCGTCGATATCGACCGCGACGACGAAGAGGAATTCACTCTGACCGTGCGCGTGAACGATGATGTGGAGGATGGCGACACGCTTCACCTGCGTGCGCGCATCGAAGACGCGTCTGCGACGGAAGACACCGATGTGGTGGCCGCCGAGCAGGAATCATCGAGCGTCATGAGCGGCAACCTCACCTTCGACAAGCGCGCCGATCGCTACGAAGCGCAGCCGGGCGACCATGTCACCTACACCATCACAATCCGCAACGGTACATCCGAAGCGGTGACGGGCGTGCAGGTGAGCGACCTGTTCGACGCCAACAAAGTGGCGATGTCGAACATCGACAGCGGTTCCATGAGCAATGGCAGCATCGTTTGGGACATCGGCAGCGTCGGCCCCGGCGAGACGCGCATCATCCGCTACACCGGTACGCTGAGCAGTAGTCTCAGGCACGGCGACAGCGTCCAGAACACGGCCACGATGGCTTCGGACAAGGGCCAGATGGGCGGCTCGGCCACGGTGCGCATTATTCAGCACCTTCCGCAGACGGGAGCCGGCGACAATACCGGCCCGCTCGACGACGGCTCGCAGTTCCTGCGTCCGATCTCGGCAGCCCAGGAGGGCAGCGCATTACCGCTGACTATCTGGAGCGTCATGCTCTCGGGCATCGGTACGATGGGATACTTTGGGAAGAGACTCTTCATCTAAGAAATTCACATTGCAGTGAAACAGAAAACCGGGCTTTCGCCCGGTTTTCTGTTTTGTGAGAATTGATTACCACTGGAGAAAGATTGCAAGACTACAAGACTGCAAGATTGCAAAGGACAAGTGGACTCAGGATTGAAATAACCTTAACCGCTTATCGCTCTTCAAGACTCACTTCGTCCCTGTCCCCAACACATACTCCCTCACCACTTCCGGTACGCGTTGGTAAGCGGCTTCCAGTTCCTTCTTGTCTTCCTCGGACGGCACGCTCAGCACCCAGGCGGCGAGGTCGAATGCCGGCGGCCGCGTGCCGAGACCAATGCGGAGGCGCGGGTACTGTTCGCCGAAGAGCGCGTCGATGGACCGCAGGCCGTTGTGCGTGCCGGGGCCGCCCTTCTTGCGGAAGCGCAGCTCGCCCAGCGGGAGATCGATGTCGTCCGAGAGCACGAGCATCTGCTCGGCCGGGTTCAGCTTGTAGAAATCGGCGATTTTGCGCATGGCTTCGCCGGAGCGGTTCATGTACGTGGCCGGCTTCACGAGGAGTACCGGCACGGTGACGATCCGGGCTTCCTGCACGACGGCATTGAATTTCTGCTTCTCTTCCCACTCCCCCATTCCGTAGGCGGCCGCGAGCGCGTCGAGCGCCTGGAATCCTGCATTGTGTCGTGTGTGTTCGTAGCTCTTGCCGGGGTTCCCGAGGCCGATGACGACGAGGGTGGGTTTCATGTCCTTCGATGCTAGTCACAACCTACTGGCGCGACAAGGGAATGAACGCCTTCACTACGCCTTCGAACGCCCGCATGGCGCGGTCCGACTCCTGCGGCGCCGGCGCGAAACTCGGTTCGTGCGCGATTCTGTTGCGCAGCTTGTGCGCCTCCCACACGGCGTTCAGGTTCGGCACAATCGCCTCCGCTTTCTTTAGCTTGTCACCGAGTGATCCTTGATACCCAAGCGAGAAGAGGATCTGATCCAGCACTTTGTCGGCCTCCACAATGCGCCGTTGCGGATCTGATTGCGATGTCGCGTTCTTCCAGTGACGCAGGATTTCCCGTTGACGCTGATTATTAATCTTTGGCTTACCCTTGCGAAAAATCATGTACATGATTCCCGCGAGCAACGCGAACACGACGAGACTGATGATTGCTTCGATCATGGTTTTTTGAGGGAGAGGCGACGCTTCTTCTTCGGTGTCGGATCGATTGCAGAATCCTTCTCGGGCTCTGTTGATCTTTCCTCATCTGGTCTGCTCTTCTTTTTCGGGATGTTCTGCAGATGGATCTGTTCGGCGATGAACGTGGAGAGAATCTCTTGCACATGCTTCGCGTTCTTGAGGTTCTTCGCGTGCATGTACGTCTCCATGTTCTTCAGGACCAACACCTCCACATCGCGCGGCTTCGGCACGTTCTCGAGCGAGATCACGGATCCCGTGGATACTTTCTCGATGTTCACCTTGCCGAAGTAGAACAGTGTGCTGAGGAGACCTTGGATCTCGTAGCTCACCCCCTGGATGTCGCTGTAGAGGATGCGCGTCGATTGGCGGTGAAACCACCCGAACCACGCCAGATCGATCACGCCCTGATTCGTGACGATCCACGCATCGAGGTAGTAGTCGAAAAAATTTCGCAGCAGCCACGTAACGGAAAAGCCGCCCCACGCGAGTACGATGTACAGCACGACTTTGACGGGCGCGAGGTACAGGAACGTGAGCGATACGATGAACGACACGGCCGGCCAGAACAAATCGCGCAGGCCGACAATCCAGTGCTTGTGCACGATGAGGATGAGCTCCTCGTCCTCCTCCAAGTGGCGCTTGAACAACGTTTGTTCGAACATGCAGGAGAGTATAGCAATGGGGAGGATCTGGGGAAATTGAGAATTGAGAATGGAAAATGGAAAATGAGGAGGCAAATCGAAAAACACAATGGAGCAACCGATATTCCAGCAAGGACTCAACCGTTCTAGATTCTCCATTTTCAATTTTCAATTCTCAATTTCTCCCCTCTTCCCTGTACAGTCCGCCTCGAATTCGTACAATGTCCGGGATGCAACAGAAAGAGCCTGGAATCCTCTTCCATATCCTCGACGTCGTCTTCAATATCGTCGTCATCGTGGCGATCGTTGCGGGCATTCGTACCTTCCTGGTCTCGCCGTTCCAGGTGGAAGGCAGCTCGATGCTCGATACGCTCACCGACCGCGAGTACATCATTATCAATAAGATCGCGTACATCATGGGGCAGCCGAAGCGCGGCGATGTGGTGGTGTTCCATCCGCCCAACGACGAAGGAAAGTACTACGTGAAGCGCGTCATCGGCGAGCCGGGCGACGAGGTGGTGATACGCGACGGCTACGTGTACCTCATCCCGGTCGGATCCACGCAGGAGATCCGCTTGGATGAAAGCAAGTACCTGAACGCACATAATCTCGGCCATACGTACCGCAATCCTCCCAGCAGCGAGAACACGTCGGAAGTGCGCTATAAGGTACCGACCGACTCGTACTTCGTCCTCGGCGACAACCGCGAGGGCAGTTACGATTCGCGCAGCTTT
>CAZWBO010000048.1:0-10071 GCA_964632375.1 uncultured Candidatus Peribacteria bacterium
CTCCACAAGCGCTGCGCGTTGGCGGGTGTGGCCGAGGAGAGAGGTGGTGGGCATGAGGGGATGATAGAGGACGACGAGGGAAACGAGGAATCCCAGGAATCCGACGAGTAGTCCTCGGAGTCTTTTAACACACACAATAAACACACATGGGAGGTACCCACCACCACGGTGGGAGACCATGAGCTCAATGAACAGAAAAAGTCTCACGTGGTCACTTGGTGGTGGGTGCGTTTCTCTTTGGTTCTTTCTCTTGTCGGGGCAGACAAGAGAAAGAACACCTGTGCCTTTGGAGAAGTTGGAGCAGGATTGTGTAGGAGATACCAGCAAACAGGCAGATGGCGGGATTATGCGATGAGTGACCAAATCATGCAGGCAGCTAGCAACGATAGCCGACCGCAGGTTGTACACCTGCTCCCACTTCAGAAGAAAAGGATGACGAATACACCGACATCCGCGGGCCGAAGGCCCGCTCTCTGTGGAAAAAGCATTTTTAGCGCAGCGGTACATCCCCTACGATCTCCTCATCCCCTCTATTTACATCGCCCTCGGCTCGAACATCGATCCTGACTACAATCTCCGCGCAGCGGCCGACGCGCTTCGTAGTGCGTGGCCCACTGTCCGTTTCTCCCCGGTCTACCGCACGGCTCCCGTGGGCTTCGCCGATCAGCAGGACTTCCTTAATGCCGTGGCTCACATCGACACCGATCAGCCGACAAAAGACATTCATCACATCCTGCAAACAATCGAACACGATCTGCACAAAGCCACGCCCTTCCCCAACGGGCCGCGCACCATCGATCTCGATCTGCTCCTGTACGGCAACGAGATAATCGATACAACCGATCTGCGGATTCCCCATCGTCGTCTGCATGCACGTCGTTTCGTATTGCAACCGCTCATCGATCTCGAGCCGACAATCGATCGGCATCCTACGCTCCGGCAACCGTGGCAGATACTTCTCGATAACGTGCGGCAGCAGGAGATCGCCCCGACAGACATCATTCTCTGAGTAGCCCAGAGTCGGTTAGCCTCCCGCCGAACGGAACCGCTATACTGCCACTGTTCCTCCCCTTCCCATGACACACGCATCACGTTCGGTCCTGCTGGCCACGCTCTCGCTCGGCCTCTTCTGGCCGGCAATGAGCATCGCGCGCAGCCTTCCAATACCGGCGGTGCCGGAACAACTGCAGTCTGCCCCAGCAGTCGATCCACAAAAAGACCACATCCTCGGCAAGAAAAATGCTCCCGTCAGCGTGATCGTCTACACCGACTACGAGTGCCCCTTCTGCCAGCGGAATCACGTGACCATGAAGCAACTGGTGCGGCGGTACCGAGGCAACGTGAACGTGGTATACCGGCACTTCCCGCTCACGATCATGCACCCCTACGCGCTCGATGCCGCCGCGGCCGCCGAATGCGCTGCCGAACAGGGCGGTAATACCGCGTTCTGGAAGATGACCGACACGCTGTTCAGGCAGACGTGGGAGAGCCAGGATTTTGTCGGCTGGGCCGGAAAGAACAGGCTCAAGACCGACACGTTCCAGCAGTGCCTGCACCGCGGCACCGTCCAGAGCGCCATCACCGCGGCGATGCCGAAGGGCATCAACGGCACGCCCGCCAATTTCATCGTGGAGAATGCGACCGGCAAGCAAACGTTTGTTGCGGGAGCGTACCCGCTGGCCACGTTCGCGAAGAGTATTGATGCCATCCTCGGCAACACGCCGCCAGCGGCAAAGGCTCCTGCTGCGACGCCGTCGGCGGATGCGAAGCCCATCATCCCCTCGTCCGCCGCCGGCGATCACGCGCGGGGCAAGAAGAGCGCCACGTTGCTCATCGTGGAGTACGGCGGCGTCACGGAACCGTTCTCGAAGCAGTTCACCCCGACGATGGAGAAGCTGTTGGCCAAGTACCCCAACGACGTGCAGTGGACGTTCCGGCACTTCCCCATGAACTCCCTGTACCCGCAGGATGCGGCGGCCGCCGAGGCGGCGGAGTGCGCGACAGACCAAGGAGGAGAGAAGAGCTTCTGGGCGTTCCTCGACGCCGCGCACGCGCAGACCACCTACGACATGACCGCTGCCGCCCGCGCTGCCGGCATCAATGCCGACACACTCACCACGTGCCTCGGCATGCACACGCACGAAGCCGCGGTGCAGCAGGCGCTGAAGAACGCCGATGTGCTCAACATCAGCGGCTCACCCACGAGCTACATCATCAACCGCAAGACCGGCAACATCCAGGAAATCGGCGGCGCACAGACATACGATGTACTGGAGACGCTGGTGAAGTCGGCATTGATCGCTGCGGGGAAATAATCGGGAGAAGTTATTTACATATGATAATAATATTGTAAAGATATCTCCCATGCTCGAAGACCTCTACCGCCAGCTCCTGGCCGCCACCGGAGATGATCCCGCTCGCGAAGGACTGCGCGGCACGCCCGAACGCGCAGCGGCATCGCTCCAGTTCCTCACATCGGGCTACGGGCAGGATCTGCATACGCTCGTGAACGACGCGCTCTACCCCGCCGACTCCGACGGCATGGTCATCGTGAAGGACATCGAGTGCTACTCGCTGTGCGAGCACCACCTGCTGCCATTCTTCGGCAAAGTGCACGTGGGCTACATCCCGAGCAACAAAGTCATCGGCCTCAGCAAGATTCCGCGCATCGTCGATATGTTCGCGCGCCGCCTGCAAGTGCAAGAGCGCCTGGGCCAGCAGATCTGCGACGCGCTGGACGACGTGCTCAAGCCCACCGGCATCGGCGTGGTCATCGAGGCCCATCATCTCTGCATGATGATGCGCGGCGTCGAGAAGCAGCACAGCCAAGCGGTGACGAGCCACGTGCGCGGCAACTTCAAGAGCGACGCACGCACCCGGCAGGAGTTTTTGGATTTAGTACGCTGATCAATTTCTCAAAACTTCACCGATTGTGTCGTGAAAGTGAGCACGAAGAATCGCCCGATGTAGGTCCGCTACCTTGCCTCGGTGTCCCGCTTCACGCACCAGTCTCTGCCCGTCTCCTCCATGCGAATCCAAGTACGCGGCAACATCCTGCACGGGTTTCTTGAAATCCGTCGTGTACTGATGAGATGTGAACGCATCACCTGCAATGAACATCGCATCTTCTTCGCGGTATGCCTTGTGTTCCACTTGTAGCAACGCATCAACTTTCGCATCGCCCGTCTGAGGGACATCCATCACGTCAGCAGTCGACACCTGCTGCATATGACGAAATTCGTGATCATTCACTTCTTTCGCCTGAACTTCCTGCGTCTGCACGCTGGCCATGGATACGTCGACATAGATCGTGCGCGTATCATCACGCTCCTCACCAACTTGGTTTCCAGCGAACTTCGAGACGCGCATTATCGAAGCAAAGCGACCTTCACGCTCATCCGCCTGCGCATCGACCTGAGCCATGGCTTGCTCCACCACAGATTCAGTGGGTACTTGCGCAGCCTCACCTGCTGTTTCACCGATGCTTCGGTCCAGAGCCGCCCCATCGCTTCCCCGTACTTGTTCCATCATTTGCTCACGGATTGCTTCTTTGTGCGCGTCACGGATATCGGTGATATGCCCTTCGCCCTCAGCAATCTGTCCAATCGCTCTCTGTTCATTTTCCTGTACTAACGCATCAATCTGAGATTGATCGATAGGCAGTGCCTCTGGTGTGATTTCTGGACTCATGGCTGCAGTATGGAACGAAACATTGAGATGAAAAGACACGAGAAGATCGATCTCAGCAAACATTCATTTGATGGCTGAGGCAAGAGAGAAAGCAGACTATTTTGATCTGACAAACCTCCAAAAAAACACAGAGGGAGCGGGCATACCTGCCCGCGGTCGGCGAGAACAACCTTATAGCCGCGGGCCGAAGGCCCGCTCTCTTGGGGGAATCATTCCTTCTGCCTCCTCTCG
The DNA here is from genome assembly GCA_964632375.1 of uncultured Candidatus Peribacteria bacterium. Taxonomy (GTDB): domain Bacteria; phylum Patescibacteriota; class Gracilibacteria; order Peribacterales; family Peribacteraceae; genus JAQBQQ01. The sequence goes on from CAZWBO010000048.1 coordinate 3,922, forward strand.
TACACCAAAAACGTGTACGCGTACTGATGCTCCGCATCGGCTGGGTGTTCCTCTCGCTTCACTTCCCGCCATTCTTGCACATCGAGTTCCGGGAACGTCGTATCGCCCTCCACCGTCGCATGCACGCGAGTCAGGTACATCCGCTGCGCGAACGGCAACGCCTGCCGGTAGATCTCGCCGCCGCCGATGACGCAAATCTCCTCGGGATCATTCTCGCCCGCCAAGTCGATCGCCTCTTCCATCGAGCCCGCGCGTTCCGCGCCTGGAAACAGCAGCGATTCCTGCCGCGTAACCACAATGCTCCGCCGCCCCGGCAACACGCGGCCGATCATCTCGAGCGTCTTGCGCCCCATGATCATCGGCTTGCCCTTCGTCACCTCGCGGAAGAACTGCATGTCGTTGGGCAAATTCCATGGAATCGCATGGTTCGGCGCAGTGCTATCGCCGATCATGTTGTTCTCCGATACTGCAACGACCAAAGAAATCATTGGCGAAGAGGAAAAGTGTCTTCATCGTATTGTTAAATTGTGAATGAATCATCCTGAAAATCGCTTGTGAGCAATTGAGCAATTTAAACCGCAATCGGCGCTTTGATGCTCGGCCACGGATCGTACCCCGTCACCGCGATATCCTCGAAAGTGAAGGCGAACAAATCCTTCACGTCTGGGTTGAGCTTCAACTGCGGCAGTGAACGCGGCTCGCGTGCCAACTGCTCCTTCGCTTGATCGAGATGATTCAGGTACAAGTGCGCGTCGCCCAGCGTGTGCACGAAATCGCCCACGCCGTACCCGCACACCTGCGCCACCATGTGCGTGAGCAGCGCGTAGCTGGCGATGTTGAACGGCACGCCGAGGAAGATGTCTGCGCTGCGCTGATAGAGCTGACAACTTAATTTTTTATCCGCCGACACGTAGAACTGAAACAGCGTGTGACACGGCGGCAGCTCCACCTGGTCCGCTTCCTTCGGATTCCACCCGGACACAATGTGCCGGCGGCTGCTCGGATTATTCTTCAAGCCGTCGATGAGCCGCCCGATCTGATCCACACCATTGTTCTCGTACGTACCATCGGGCTTCAGCGTCGCGCCGAAGTTGCGCCACTGATGCCCGTACACCGGCCCCAGATCCCCCTCCTGCCGCCCGAATATGGCAGTCTTCTCGGCGGTCGCCCATTCGTCCCAAATCGTCACGCCGCGCTCCTTCAAATACAACACGTTTGTATCGCCGTGCAGGAACCACAGCAACTCGTGGAAGATCGACCGCGTGTGTAGTTTTTTGGTGGTGAGCAGCGGAAATCCTTCTTGTAGATCAAACCGCATTTGGTACCCGAACAGGCTCAGCGTCCCCGTGCCGGTGCGGTCGTCTTTCTTCTGGCCTGTATCCAGAACCGTTTGTAGGAGATCGAGGTACGGTCGCATGGAGAGGATGAAATCAACAGAAGCCTATGGGATGTATCGGAACAGAAGCAAGTACTAAGGAACATCCCCAAAGACATCTTCAAGATTCAAGACTCAGGACTCAAGATTCTCATCCTCAATGGCACTGCAACGGCAGCGGTCGCGATTTCATCGCGGCAAACGTATTGTCGTAGCGGTTCGCCGCGTTCCACACGGTGTAGCCGCACGCGCCGGCGTCGTACACGGCGTCGATTTCGTCCTGCACATCCTGCACGTCGACGGCGTAACCCTGGATCCACGGACGCAGCTTGTGCCGGTGCTCCGGCGGCAGCAGATCGCGGTAGCCGGTGATAGTGCGGTAGACGAGGAAATACATGCGACTGCGCGGATCGCGCTCCGGATCGTAGTAGCCGCCGGCATCGAACGTGTCGGGGTACGCCATGGGCGAGATCACGTCGACGTACGGCGCCATGGCCACGAAATCCTGCCCGACCCACTCCACGCCCTTCGCGTACATCCAGCCGGTGATGGCGTAGGTGCTGATGCCGAGCTTCACCTTGGGGTTCACCGCGTCGCGCTCCGCGCGCGCCATCTTCAGAAACGCGATGACGTGCTTCGATTTCTCGGCTCCCGAGAGGCCGATACCTTCCTGCGCGTACTCGGTGGGATAGCGGATGTAGTCGAAGTTCACCTCGTCCACGCCGGAGCGGAAAACATCGTGCAGAATCTGCCGGTTGAACTCGAGAGTTGTGGGATGTGCGCCATCGACCCACACCTCGCCCACACTCTCGCCGGTTTGCGGATTGCGCAAATGGACATCGGGCACCTTCACCGCGAATTCCGGATCCTTCAGCGATACGAACCGGACGATGGTGTACAGATCGTGCGCGTGCGCGGTGCGCACCACAGAAGCGAGATCGTACAGCGGATGCACCACGCCGATCTCGCTGGCGATGGCCGCATCCGTTTTGAGGTACACGAACGGGCCTTTGACATCGATGATGACGGCCGAGCCGCCGCTGGCCCGCAATGCATCGACCGTCGCACCGAAGAAGTTCGCATCGGCCGCGTTGCCGGCAGCCAGGTATATCCCATGCTTGTTGTACGGGTTCACCGGCACTTCTACAGGCGCATCCGCTTCCGGCTCGCGCTTCGCGCCCGTCAGCGACGCGAGCAGATCCCCGGCCCGCAACACATGGTTCTCGCGTGCCTGCTGCCCGCCCACAAACCCGCGTACCGCATCCGGTGCGCCCGGCATGGCAAAGAACGCAATCGCCGCCGCGCTTGCCGTCATAAACAGCAGCGGAATCCACACCCGTCGCCGCGGCTCCTGCTCCGGCACCACAAACGACAGTTCCCCCTGTAAGCGAGAAGCCGATGCAGGCACATCACGTGATCGACGCGAGAACATAGCGTGCCGAGCACTGTAGCAAGAGGAGAATGTCCGCAGAAGAGGTGTGAGTACAAGATTGAGACGGTGAGGCTTGATTCTTGAGTTTTGAATCTTGAGTCTTGGAGAGCGATGGGCGATGAGCAGTAAGCGATGAGCGGATAGCGATTAGCACTGAGGCTCTTCATCTCACTGCCCTCATACTCACTACACCTAGGCGGCGACCACGCCGCCGAACCTTCCGCACGTTCCTATTCCAGAGTACGACCCCCTCCGCCTATGTGGTGGGGATGAGTGGTTACGAGCTCTGGCTCGACACGCCATCAGGCGCAGTCGAGCCAGAGCGAGGTGGGTCATAGGCGGTGGGTTTTTTTTTGGTTCTTTTCTTTGGGCGGCAGCCAAAGAAAAGAACACCTGTGCTTTCGAGAACAGCTTGAGCAGGATTGTGTAGGAGATACCACTCACCAGGCAGATGGCGGGATTATGGTATGAGTGACCAAACCATGCAGGCAGCTAGCAAGGATTGCCGACCGCAGGTTGTAAACCTGCTCCCATTCCAGAAAGAAAGAAGTGTGATGAATGCACATCGCCCGACAGAACCGGGCCGCCGAGGCCCGGGCAGCGAGCGGCGGCTCGCTGCTGCGGGAATGATGAGTGGCAAGCAAATCACTTCTTCCTCCCTGCATATCTCCAGGCCATTTCACCCTTCGACAAGCTCAGGGTTACGAGGTCATGGCCTGGACAAACGGCGATGTCGTTCTATGGACGCCTTGGTTTTGCGCCTGCATATCTCCAGGCCATTTCAAATATCTGCCTCTGTGTCTCGGCCACTTCCTTGCTCTCGATGATCACGGCGAATACGTCTCCTTCGCGCGCCGATGCGAAGGAGCAGATGGCGACCTTGGAATCGTAGATGTTGATCTCGTTGGTGAAGTCGAAATCGGCGGCGGAGACCAGGCGGATCTCGCGCAAGCGCTGCTTGTCCTCACCGTGTACCTGTCGTCCCATCGAATCGTCGGGACAGATGCCGCGGAGCCGGATGCCGCGCTTCACGCGCTCAGCCACGTACTCCTCGTCGTATCCCGGCCAGAACTTGCGCACCACCACCGAATTGGCGAAGTTCAGCAGCTCCGTCTTCGCCACCAGCGTGTCCTCGTACACTTGGCGCACGCCCTCCCACCCTTCGAAGAACCGCACCATCGGGCGCCGGTACTTCGTGCCTTGCAGCGACCGTAGCTCCGGCAACGCGCGATCGAGTGACGACACGTTCTTGCGCGCCTCCAGCGCCAAGTACTCCGGCGCCACCGGCGCGTACCACTTGCCGCGCGCCTTCTTGGTGACGGTGAAGTAGCCGCGCTTCGCCATGGCTTCCAATGTATTGTACGCAGTGATACGATTGAGCGACGCGGCTTTCGCGTAGTCGGAGGCCGGCGCGGAGCCCAGTTGGAGACCCGCGATGTACAAATGAGATTCCTTGTCGTCGAACCCAACGGCGCGAAGAACGAAGTGGAGGTCGGTGGCCATAGTTTTCCGAGTGTAGCAAGTCGTTATCTAATGTAACAACAGAAAAAATTCATCGAGGACTTACCCGTGGCAGAAAAGATATATTTTGTTTTGTACAAGATAAAAAAATAGATACCGAATTCTGTTGTAAATTTATCGTACAATAATGGTTCAGGACGGAATCACCATTGAAAGCTCGCAGGAAAAGCGCCACAAAGAGTACGTATTTACTTCTTTCCCACTTATTTGCATGAACAAAAATGAGCTCGTTGCGTTCGCGAAGAAACACAAATGCACCGTACTGGATCTGACGTTCGTCGACGTGCCGGGCACGCTCCACCACACGAGCAAGCCCATCCATCAATTGGAAGATGTACTGGAAGGCGGGGCGGGATTCGACGGATCCAGCATCCGCGGCTTTCAGCAGATCCAGGAATCCGACATGCTGCTCTTCCCCGACGCCGCCACGGCCATGGTCGATCCGTTCACGGAGGAACCGACACTGTCGCTGCTCTGCGACGTGCACGAGCCCATCAGCGGGAACCTCTACGCGCGCAGCCCGCGCAGTGTTGCCCGCAAGGCGATGGATTTTCTGAAGAAATCCGGCATTGCCGACGTGGCGTACTTCGGGCCCGAGGCGGAGTTCTTCATCTTCGACCACGTGAGCTACGACGCCGGTATCGGTGCATCGCACTACCGTGTGGATAGCGAGGAAGCGACGTGGAACTGCGGCAACGGCCACGACGGCGAAGAGACGAACCTCGGCTACACCATCCGCCACAAGGAGGGTTACTTCCCCGCCTCGCCGGCCGACAAGCACCAAGACCTGCGCGCCGCCATGGTGATGGAACTGGAGCGCGCGGGCATCGAGATCGAGACGTTCCACCACGAAGTGGCCACCGGCGGCCAAGCCGAGATCGACATGAAGTACGACGAGATGTTCCGCATGGCGGATAAACTGATGCGCTACAAGTACATCGTGCGCAACGTGGCGGCGCGGTACGGCAAGACCGTCACGTTCATGCCCAAGCCCATCTACGGCGACAACGGCTCGGGCATGCACACGCACATGAGTCTCTGGAAGGGCGGCAAGCCGCTCTTCGCCGGCAAGGAGTACGCCGGTCTCTCGCAGATGGCCTTGTGGTACATGGGCGGGATCCTCAAGCACGCGCAGGCGCTCTGCGCCCTGTGCAACCCAACGACGAACAGTTACAAGCGCCTGGTACCGGGGTTCGAGGCGCCGGTGAACTTCATCTACTCCGCACGCAACCGCTCGGCCGCGTTCCGCATTCCGATGTACTCTCAAAACCCTACGGCGAAGCGCGTGGAATTCCGCTCGCCGGACCCCGCGTGTAACCCGTACGTGGCATTCTCGGCGATGTTGCTGGCCGGCCTCGACGGCATCAAGCATAAGATCGACCCCGGCGCGCCCACCGACCAAAACCTCTACGACCTCGACGAGAAGAAGCTCGCGAAGATCCCGCATGCCCCCGAGACACTCGACAAGGCGCTGGATGCGCTGGAGAGAGACAACGGCTTCCTGCTCGACTCCGGCGTCTTCACCGAGGACTACCTGCGCGACTTCGTCGCCGTGAAGCGCGACGAGGTGGCCGACGAACGCAAGCGGCCCTCGCCCAGCGAGTTCTTCCGGTACTACGACGTGTAGAGCCCGTACCCCATCCCCGGCCCTTCCCCCGGCCCCTCCGCACGCCTGCCGGGGAAGGGAGATGAGGAATGTTCTTCAAGCTCTCGTCCTTCCCCGGCTGGTCTCTGAGTTCGTGAAACGGAGCAATCGTTCAATTGCTTAGAGCCTATTTGAAAACTCCAGTCAACACATGAGGTAGAATGGCTCCCATGCCTC
>CAZWBO010000049.1:0-9983 GCA_964632375.1 uncultured Candidatus Peribacteria bacterium
CTGGAAGCCAAGAAAGAGGATTTTTTGTTGACAGAAAGGGGAAAATAGAAATAATTATCAGGCTTCATGGTTTTGTAATTATTTCTTCAGATGGAAATGATAAAAGGTTTGAGTCATGAATTAGCGAGGCCAGAGATTAATAGTTCGGTGAACGTAGATAATTCTTCTGTTATAAAGAGGGTCCGCAGGCAGCTGAGGTTTCTGGCAGAGGCAGGTGGATACAAAATTCAGGATCTTTTAGATGGAGCTGGCTCCGGTGAGCTCAAAGCTATTATTGATCGCATCAACCGGGAAGGCGGTACTGAGGCGGATTGGCAGCTGTTAAAAACCGTGCTTACCGATGCTGTTTCCGAGCAAGGAAAGAAGCTGGCTCTGAACCCGGGGCGGAATATCGAAAGCATGCCTGCACGAGTTCGACAACAGTTGATGGCTGTTTTAACGCAGATTCCCCCAGGAAGGCCTATATCTGCCTAATCGAAGGTATTTGATAGAATCAATTTGTGTTGCATAAATAAAAGTACACACGTACATTTCCTGAAGATATTTGCCAATGAGTTTTTATGAGTAAAGGGAAGGAGGAACTTTCTATTCCTCCTGAAATTGTTCGACAAATGGCGCACGAGGAAGCTAGCAGGGTAATTGCTGCATTGAGAGCTGCTCGCGGTGCAACTCGTACGCAATTTCCTCAGATTTTGGATCCTAAAGAAGAAGTGAATAGGGAATCTTTTGAATTACTGCGTCGGTGCACGATTCGCGATATGACCGTAGAAGATCTAGAAGGCCCCGGCGGTTTTTGTGAACTCTACGATAGTGAAGTTATTTCTACGGATGCGTACCGTGCGCTCAAGCACGGCGACCTCCATCTATTTGAGAAGCTTACTGGGGGAACAGGCTTCATTCACTACTCCCACGAAGATGCCGTCGGCAGAAACGGCTTTGAACTCGTCTCTACGGACAAAGAGTACGATCATGATCTGCGTGAGGCCCAAGAATCGGATGAAAATTTCACCAATGGAAAACTAATTGTGCGCGTGTTGGAGGCACCGGACGAGAAAATTGGCAAACGAATCATTGCTGCCTGTGCGTGGCTCCAGCCGCCAAAGAGAGCAGATGATCGCGTGAGAAGAAACGGCGAGTACTTTCAAAAGTTGTACCCTTTTCTGGAAAAAGGCGTGACAGGCGGCGACATGCGTCTGCGGTATGTTCTGGGCCAAACGCCAGAAAGCAATATAAGTCTGCTCGCGAATGGCGTGTACATGAATATCATCGTGGCCAAGCGCTATCCGCGTCATGCCGCGACCATCATTGGGTGGGATGCCGCTGAATCCATTGCCGCACTCAACGATAACGACATCACGGAGCCTCAGAATAGAATTGAGCACATTTGGCTGTATCACTTAGGAGGGATTCTCATTACGCCGCCCGCGGAAGGCCGAGAGGATAGACTTGTGCCACTCACGAAAAACCGTCCGAGTGCGGGGTACTTTGAGACGAGAGGAACTGAGCCGTTCGCGTATGACTTCTCTGCAAAGGGGCCGGTTGCCATGCGCGAATTTGATGGCGTTCAACATGCCATCAATGTGGAATGGGTGTGGCGTCGAGGGGGTTTTGATGAATTTCGAAGAATTTGTCAACAGAAAAAAGAAGAGCAAGAGCAGAAGTACGGCGCGTTGCCCTTCGGTGGTCGCTAGTATCAGCGATTTTTTTTCAACGCCGCGAGCGGCAGCACCGCCCCCATCGTCACCAGCAGTCCCGTCACCAGTGTCACCGTGTCGACGGTGTGCAGGAAGATCTTTTGTCCCACGGTGGTGACGATGATGATGAGGAACGAGTAGCGCAGTACGAAATCGAGCTGCTTGTGCGAGAGGATGTAGTAGTACATGTAGTACGGCAGCCCCGAGACGAAGATGCTGAAGAGGATGGTTCGCGCGAGGACAAAGGGGGGTACGGAGTGTATATCCGTGACGGCGAGCAGCGGCAGCGTGAGGAGCGCGCAGAAGAGAGAGAGCCAGAAGAAGTACTGCGCGGCGCGTACGTCCACTTCCTCCTGCTGCTTGTAGCGTTCGCTCACCACCGAGTACGCCGAGACGGCGATGACGGCGGCGAGCGTGAAGAGGATGCCCGACCATTGCCATGTGTTCTCGGCGATCGCCAGCGCGACGGTGGAGCCGATGAGCAGCGCCCACGTGACGGTGAACACACGCCAACGTCGCCAGTTCACCATGCTCGTGAGGAGGATGCCGGCGGCCGTCATGGGAATGGAATAGTGCGCCGGCAGTGTTTCGGCGAGCGCGAAGTACGTGGTGATGGCCACCATCACGAGCAGGATGACGGACAGCCACAGCGAGCGGTTGCGGAAGGGGATACGCGATTCGCCCAAAGGGTTGCGCAACCGTGCCAGGATGAGCAAAAGGCCGCTCATGGCCGTGAGCGACCAGAAGCGCACCACCGTCAGTTCGAGCGGCGATACATGATGCACGGTGAGCAAAATGTGCGCGAACACGGGATCGAGCCCCCATACCACGAAGAGCACGGCGATGCTGAGCGAGGTGAAGAGCTGGCTGTACGCACGCGTGATGCGCCAGCCCGTGCGGCCGAGCGTCGATGTCAGCAGTTCTTCCATCATACGGCGTTCCTCGGTAGTCATCCGCACGAGCAGAAGGAAGGTGATCGCCCCGTCGTCGCGCTGCAGGTGAATGTTCGATATGTCGAACCGCTGGATGAGTTCGAGGATCGCCGCCTGTTTCATCGCCGGTACGTTGAGGCGGATACGGTACGAATGATGCGTCAGCTGCGCGTTCTGCTTCTGTTTCGGCACAAACAGCACTTCGTCGATTTCTTCCGGTGTTGTGCGTCCTTCCGCCATCTGCACGAACATGTCTTCCAGTGAACCGTATCCGTTGAGGCGCAGAATCTTCGTGAGTTGCGCGTGGTTGAACTCGCTCAGGAATCCGCGGCCCTTTCGGTTGAAGCGTTCCTGCAGCAGCCACCGTCCCGATGCGATCTTCTCTTCGCGCTTGAGCTGCGCCAATTCTTGGCGGATGAGTGCGGACGCGATGCCCGTGTGCACATGCTGCAGCCACGAGAGATCCATGACGACATCGTTGGCGAGTGTCGCCGTGAGAGTGGAGGCGAACTGGAGCGGTTCGTTGAAAGGGACCGCGATGCCGTTCAGGCGGATCTCCTGCGTGCGCAGCGCTTCCCTCCCCAGCAGGTAGAACACGCCGTCGAGAACGCTGGAGCCCTTGGGGAGGGACACCGTCTCGTCGCCGGGCCCGTGAATGACGATGGATTCGCCGAGGATGTCGTTCTGCAGGCTGTCCCAGAATTCCGTACTATGGTCCTTCGTGTCGGCTGCTACCGGCGATATGCGGCCGGCCCAGGGCAGGTATTCTTCGAGTCCCATCGATTGCTCATCGAAGCAGAATACTGCCACGCCGCGGTGCGCGTACTCCTGCATCTCTGCGGTGCGGATCTTGCAGCGGATGCGCATGCCATTATCCAAGATGATGGTGGTGTGCAGTCCGCGGTACCCGTTGATGGCCGGGGCATTGATGTAGTCTTGGAACGACAGCGTTTCTCGGTGCCATAGCTGGTGCAGAATTCCCAGCGTCTCGTAGCAATCCTGCACCGCGTCGCATACGAAGACCATCGTGAGCGTGGGAAAGCCCGTGACCGGCATGTCCTCGATCTGCAGACGCCGCTGCAGCTTCTCCCACTGGCGTTTCTCGTACTGCAATCGAAACTTCTGCGCGTGCGACGGGAAAGCTTCTCGAATATTCTTCTCCATCATCTCCAAGACGACATCGGCCTTCTTGCTGTTCGATTGGCGCATCTCGATCAGGCGTTGAAGATTCACCGGATCCAGCACGCGGAGGCTGAGCTCGCTCAATTCGTATCGCAAATCGTACATCGAGAGCCGGTCGGCGATTTTGATGTAGACTTCCATCGTCTCCTTGGCGAACGAAATCTGCCGGTCTGGCGAGAGATGTTCGATGGTCTGCATGTTGTGCAGGCGGTCGTAGAGCTTGATAACCATAATGCGCACATCCTGCTGCATCAGCGTGAACATCTTGCGCAGCGTTTCCACCCGCGCGTCGAGGTTGGGCTGTTCCGCGAGCGACTCGTCCGAGAGCTTGGTGAGTCCGTCGATAAGCGCGGCGACCGATCCGTCGAAGAGGAGATGTATTTCCTCCAGCGTGAGGGGCGTGTCCTCCACCGTGTCATGCAGAAGCGCCGCGATGATCGTGTCCGAATCGGCGCCGATCTCGATGAGGCGCAGCGCGACGGTGATGGGATGCATGAAGTATGGTTCGCCAGATTTCCGCTTCTGCTTGCGGTGCATGATCTCTCCAAGCATAAATGCTTCTTTCACGCGCTTCTGATTGCGCGTCGAAAGGTGCCGGATGTGGGGGAGGAATTCGTTCCAGTGCATCCTTGACAGCAAAGTCTACTCTGGCTTCCATACCTTGGCTAGCGATTTTTTGGCTCCTACGAGAGGATATTACTGATGTACGCCTTCACATTCGAGAAGATCTCCGTACTGTCGTCCAAATGTTCGATATCCTCGCGCGTGAACCATCGTACGTCCGTGCCTTCGGCTTCTTGGAGCGTGAGGACTTGATCTTCGTCCAACGGCCGAGCCAGGTACAGGAAATCAATGTGCTCGTGCGCCGGTTCCCCCCGTTCGGGGCTGGCGGGGATGTTCTCCAAGAGCAGCGCGATCGGTTTCTTCAGCATGCGCCCTTCGTGGGAATTCTCGGCGAACAGATCGTCCAGCGCGTCGCCGATGATTTCTACATCCAATCCCGTTTCCTCCTTGCACTCGCGCCGCGCCGTCTCTTCGGGCAGCTCGTTCTCGTCCACGTGTCCGCCCGGCGGCATCCACCGCTGCAGGCGCTTGTGCCACAGCAGCAGGCAGCGCTTGCGCGAGTCGACCACGAAGGCGGTGGCGGTGAAGTGACGCGTAATCAATTGAAAATTGAGAATTGATAATTGATAATTAATTCTCAATCTTCAATTGTCAATTCTCAATCCGCCCTATGGTGCTCATCAACGACAACTCCACCGTCCTCCCCCTCGGCGCGCCGCTGCCGCACTTCGTGCTTCCCACGACGTACGGGCAAGACATCAGTACCCGGAACATCAGCGAGCCGGTCATCGTCGTCGTCTTCACGTGCAACCACTGCCCGTACGCGCAGGCGTACGAAGACCGGTTGATCGCGCTTGCGAAGGAATTCCGGCACCGCGGCGTGTTCTTCATCCTCATCAATAGCAACGATGCGTCGCATTACCCGGACGATTCCTTCGAAGCGATGACGACGCGCCATGCAGAAAAGGATTTTCCGTTCCCGTACGCGCACGACGAATCGCAGGACGTTGCAAGATCGTTCGGCGCGCTCTGCACGCCGCACTGCTTCGTGTTCGACGGTTCGCGCCTGCTCACCTACAAAGGCCGTGTCGACGACAACTGGAAGGATCCCTCGGCGGTGACGGAGCAGAACCTGCGCGATGCCGTCGTGGCCACGCTCGAGCGCAAGACGCCGGAGAAGCAGGAAGCGAATGCCATTGGGTGCAGCATTAAGTGGAAATGAGTTGCTCGATGGAATGCCGGTGCTGAATCTTGGATGTTGAGTCCTGAGTCTTGAGAGAAAACGTATTCAAGACTCAAGACTCAAGATTCATTCACCCATGCCTATTTCCTCCCCCGCCCCTTCTCCAGTATTTTTTTCAGATACTGTCCCGTGTAACTCTCGTTCACTTCCGCTACTTCTTCCGGCGTGCCCTTCGCCACCACGAGGCCGCCGCCGTTCCCGCCGTCGGGACCGATGTCGATGATGTAATCCACCGACTTGAGCACGTCGAGGTTATGTTCGATGACGAGGACGGTGTTGCCTTTGTCCACTAACCGTTGCAGCACTTCGAGCAGTTTGCTGATGTCGTCGAAGTGCAGGCCGGTGGTCGGCTCATCCAGGATGTAGAAGGTCTTGCCCGTCGCGCGCTTGGTGAGCTCCGTCGCCAGTTTCACCCGCTGCGCCTCGCCGCCCGAGAGCGTGGTGGCGCTCTGCCCCAGGTGAATGTAGCCGAGCCCGACGTCTTCCAATGTCTGCAGCTTGCTGCGGATGGCGGGGATGGCGCTGAAGAAATGCAGCGCTTCGCTGATGGTCATGTCGAGCGCTTCGGCGATGTTCTTCCCCTTGTAGGTGATCTCGAGCGTCTCGCGATTGTACCGCTTGCCATGGCACTTCTCGCACGTGACGAACACGTCGGGTAAAAAGTGCATCTCGATGCGCTTGAGTCCGTCGCCCTCGCACTCTTCGCAGCGGCCGCCCTTCACGTTGAAGCTGAAGCTCCCGGGCTTGTAGCCGCGCAGCTTCGCTTCCGGCGTGGCGGCGAACATGTCGCGCACGTCGGTGAAGATACCGGTGTACGTCGCGGGGTTAGAGCGCGGCGTGCGGCCGATGGGGGATTGGTCGATCACGATCGCTTTATCCAGATGTTCGAGTCCCTTGATGGAGCCGACGTTCTGCGGTTTGCTGTGCGCCTTGTTCAGCACGCGCTGCAGTTCCGGTGCGAGGATGCCGTGGATGAGGCTCGATTTGCCGGACCCCGACACGCCCGAAATGCCGATGAAGGTACCCAGCGGGAATTCGACATCGATGTGCTGAAGGTTATGGTGGTGCGCATCTTTCACGGAAATGAACTTGGCGTTGCCCTTGCGTCGCTTTGTAGGAATGGAAATGTACTTGCGCCCGCTGAGGTACTGGCCCGTCACGGAATCCTTCATGGCGATGAGCTCGTCGGGCGTGCCCTGCGCGATCACCTGCCCGCCGTACTTGCCGGCGCCCGGCCCGATCTCGAGCAGGTAATCCGCCGCTTCGATGGTCTCCTCGTCGTGCTCCACCACGATGACGGTGTTCCCCAGGTCGCGCAGCTGCGTCATGGTCGTGATGAGCCGCGCGTTGTCGCGTTGGTGCAGGCCGATGCTCGGTTCGTCGAGCACGTACAGCACGCCCTGCAGCGCCGAACCGATCTGCGTGGCCAGGCGGATGCGCTGCGCCTCGCCGCCGGAAAGCGTGGCCGCCGAGCGCGAGAGCGTGAGGTACTTGAGCCCCACGTTCTCCAAAAACGTGAGCCGCGCCACGATCTCCTGCAGCACCTTCTTCACGATGGTGTACTCGTACGAGGAGAGCGGTACGTGATGAGCGGTAGGCGATGCATCTTCTTTCTTCTTGTTGCTCCCCGCTGCCCGCTTACCGCTTACCGCTTTCTTCGGTTCGGAAGAATCCGGAATTAATCCTCGAAAGAATCTCTCTGCTTCCTCAATGCTCATATCCGTCCCGTCCACGATGTTCTTCTCTCCCACGGTCACGCCGAGAATCTCTTTCTTCAGGCGCCGGCCGTTGCACTCGGTGCAGGGGAGCTCCATCATGTACTCCTCGATCTGCATGCGCATGTAGTTGCTGTCGGTCTCGGCATGGCGCCGTTCAAGGTTGGGGATCAGCCCTTCGTAGCTCGTGGCGTACCGCGTGCCGTACTTGTACGAATTCACCTGCACGTGGATCTGCTTGTCGTAGCCGTGCAAAATGATGTCCTGGTGCTCGGGCTTGAACTTCTCCCACGGCGTCGAGAGATCGAAGCCGATCTCGTGCGCGAGGCCTTCGAGGATCTGCGTCATGTAGCCCATGCGGCTGGCGGATGTCGCCCACGGGTGCAGCGCGCCTTCCTCCAGCGACAGCCGGGGGTTCGGCACCACCGCCGATTCATCCACGCGCAGGATCGATCCGATGCCGTGGCAGTGCTCGCACGCGCCGTGCGGCGAGTTGAAGCTGAAGCTGCGCGGCTCGATCTCGGAGATCGTCTCGTGGGGGTGATCCGGACACACGAACGATTCCGAGAAACGCGTCTCGTCGTCGGTGTCGGCGTCCATCACGATCATCGATCCTTCGCCTTTCTTGAGTGCGAGTTCCACGGAGTCGGCCAGGCGCGTGCGGTTCGGATTCACTGGAGCCTGTCCTGAGCCTGACGAAGGACATTCCTTTGTCTCCAGATCGCGAATGATGAGTCGATCCACGACGATCTCGATCGTGTGCGCGACCTTCGGATCGAGCGACACTTCCTCGTCGATGGTGACGATTTGTTTGTCGATGCGCATGCGCACGAATCCCTCGCGGCGAATGGCGTCGATAATCTTCACGTGCTCGCCCTTGCGTCCCTCCACCACCGGCGAGAGCAAAAAGATTTTCTTCCCGTCCGGCATCTTCGTGATGGTGTCGACGATCTGGCTCGCCGACTGCTGGCTCAACACGCGGCCGCACACCGTGCAGTGCACTTTGCCCACCTTCGCCCACAGCAAACGCATGTAGTCGTAGATCTCCGTCACGGTTCCCACGGTCGAGCGCGGGTTGCGCGGGGCGGTCTTCTGGTCGATGGAGATGGCGGGGCTCAGTCCCTCGATGGAATCCACCTCCGGTTTCTCCATTTGCGCGATGAACTGTCGCGCGTACGCCGAGAGCGATTCGACGTAGCGGCGCTGCCCTTCAGCAAAGATCGTGTCGAAGGCGAGCGTCGATTTGCCGGAGCCCGAGAGCCCGGTAATGACGGTGAGTTTATTGCGGGGAATACTCACGTCGATGTTCTTGAGGTTGTGCATCTTGGCGCCGCGAACGATGATACGATCCATACTGAAGGTGAAGGAATGAGGCGAATGGCATTACAAAAAACCGCCGCGTGCGCGGTGGCCGTTGAGGCCAAAGCCTACACGATTTTTTGGCTTCTGTCTAGGGTAGAGGCGAGGTTTCCGTTGATGGAGCCTAAAGAGTATGGTGTACACGCGTATACCTATGTAAAGAAGGAGGCAAGACTGCAAGACTGCAAGATTGCAACGATGAGCGGCTCTCTAGAACTCCTTCCCTTGCCGAGAGCCGGTTGTCTGTTGGGAAGTTTCCCTTGTAGGATACGCACGTGTTCACGGGAATCGTTGAAGCGACGGCCGAAATTCTTGAGCGGTCTGAGATGGGTTTGACTCTCGCCCGACCTGATTCTTTCGACGACATAAAAGAGGGGATGAGCATCTGCGTCAGCGGCGCCTGCCTGTCGGTCACGAAGTTCGATGCGTCGTCGATGTGGTTCGACGTGGTGAGTGAGACCTGGTCGCGCACGAAACTGGGATCGCTGCAGGCTGGCGATCGCGTGAACCTGGAGCGGTCATTGCGGCCGTCGGATCGTTTTGACGGGCACATCGTGCAGGGACATGTGGAAGGCGTGGCGACGGTACGCACGGTGGAGCGAGGCGAGAATCAGACCGTGATTCGTCTGGAGCTTGCATCAGACCTGGCATCTTTGGTTGTACCAAAGGGATCGATATGCATTGATGGAGTATCGCTAACTGTAGCGCAAAAAAATGATCAACAATTCTGTTCAGTCGTACTGATTCCCCACACGCTCGCCCACACGACGCTCGGGACTATAAAGGAGGGCGACAAGGTGA
Source organism: uncultured Candidatus Peribacteria bacterium (assembly GCA_964632375.1). Classification (GTDB taxonomy): domain Bacteria; phylum Patescibacteriota; class Gracilibacteria; order Peribacterales; family Peribacteraceae; genus JAQBQQ01. The sequence goes on from CAZWBO010000049.1 coordinate 9,491, forward strand.
ACATTGAGACGGACATCCTCGGCCGGTACATTGCGGCTCTCATTCCACAGCATTCCGGCTCTGCGACGCGTGTCTTCTCCATCACTCATGAAGGCGGATCCGCAGGGGCGGATCGGCCACGTCTGTTCCTCCTTCTATAAAGAGGAGATCGTGGGGCTGGCTGAGGGCGCCAGGCGGGTGCTAGAGGAATCCGGCATTTCACCCGCGAACATTCACGTGTACGAGGTGCCCGGTTCCTTCGAGATACCGCTCATCGGTGCGGCATTGGCACAGGAAGAAACGGTTGATGCGCTGATTGGTCTCGGCATCATCGTCGAAGGCGAGACGCAGCACGCGCGCTTGCTGGCCGAGCAGACGACGGCCGGGCTCATGCAGGTGCAGCTGGCGTACGGCATCCCCTTCGCGTTCGAGGTGCTCTACGTGCAGGATCTTGCGCAAGCGCAAGCGCGCAGCGGTGCGGAGGAAAACAAGGGAGCCGAGGCTGCGTATGCGG
>CAZWBO010000050.1:0-9864 GCA_964632375.1 uncultured Candidatus Peribacteria bacterium
AATAAATTGGTTTTGGTAAAGGTAGTTCAATCACCTCAAACCTTTGATTTTCTTCGTTCATAAATTTCTTTAATCGCTCTCTGTTTTTTTTGCAAATCTCATAGTTTGGGTCAAAAATGTTTGTCTCTGATGCAACTAATATTGTTGACTCATTTGCAAAGCGACAAACATTATCAACGTGGCCGTCTGTTTCATCGTCGACAAGTCCGGAATAAAGCCAAATAATCTTGCTAAGCCCGAACTCCTGCTTAAGCAATTCATCAAGCTGCGTTTGCGAGAACCAAGGGTTTCTATTTTTGTTTAGAAGGCATGATTCTGTTGTGATAAGGATTCCTTTACCATTACTATCGATTGCACCGCCTTCAAGTACAACTTCAATTCTTTTATATGGACAAGAAATTGCGGCTGCAATGCGTTTAGGGATATGGCGATCCAGATCGAACTCCCATTTTTCTCCCCAGGCATTGAAATCCCAGTGGGTGATGGCGGTTAAGTTTTGACGTTTAACAAATATCGGTCCGTGATCTCTTATCCAAGAAAAATTATTTGGAATTTCAAAGAAATAAATCTGCTTACATATGGCTCCAGCTTCTCTAAGTGACTTCTTGGCAGACGCTTCTACCTCTTTATTGTGGACCACAATATTAACTTCTTCATTCATTTCTAAAACTTTAGATAATTCTCCCCAAATTCTAGGAATACCTGCGAAGCGTCCAGGCCAATGAGCATCATCATATGGCCATGTAAGCCATGTTGCTTTATGTCTTTCCCATTCAGCTGGCAGACAAATAGACAAGCCATTATTCATGCTACTGTGTTTATGGCCTTCGATCGTTCTAGATTTGCAGCAGTAAGCACTGCTTCTGATTTAGAGCTTTCAATTCGTTCATATTTTTTAACCAGTGGAAATAAGACGTTAAGTTTCTTCTCCGTTCGTTGGGTCCATTCATTTTTTTTAAAAGCATAGTTAGTGAGCAAAGGAAGGGCAATTGTGGCTTCTGAAAAAACCATTTGTTCTGCCCCCTGTTCAACTTTTCCCCAGGAGTGAGCTTCTTTTAGGGTGGAGCCTGAAAGTGCGCCGTCCCTCTCATCTGCAACAGTTATCTGAATTGCATATTTATGCATTGAGACAGGCGTGCCAAGAATATCTGCTAAAACTACCGTATCCTGAATAAAATTCTTTGGTACACCCCCTCCGAGCATCAGTAGGCCAGTAGTCTTTGATTTTGTGACAATTTTACCGAGCTCGGAGAAATCTTTTACTGAATCATGGGAATAATGAGAATCAGGATAAAGATTTTGATGCACAACTAGCCCAAAGCCGGCAGAGCAATCTGATAAAGAAGGAATAAAAATTGGCACATTCTTCTCAAAGCATTTTCGAAGAATAGAGTCTTTACCTAGATCATTTTCAACAAGATATGAGCCAAGTGCAGTTGTAAATATTCTTGAACTCCCTGGTTCTGGATTAATTGTTTCAGCTGCATGGGTTACTGCTGCATCACAGACACGTAAGTCGTACTCTGAAATATAAGTATCATAAATTCTATCAATTCCAAGATTGTGAAGCACTGTGTCATCCTGCTTTGGATCGCCAATAAAATGGCTAAAACCAAGTGCTTCAAAGAAATCCATGTCTACAATATTTGCTCCAGTTGATACGATACAATCAATCATGTTAGTTTCTATTAAAGTTAAAATAGTCTTTTTTAGACCAGCACTAATTAAAGAGCCTGCTAAGGTGAGAAAATTAATGCAAGAATTTTCTTTAACCATTTGATTAAAAATAATACTTGCTCTTGCAAGATTCCTTGCCTGAAAAGACATATCCTGCATTGCTTCAATAAGAGGCACTGCATCGAATGATGTTACATCGATGTGCTTAACTTTTTTTTTAAGAAAGTCAGACCGAGAAGGAGCCATAGTACTTATCAAGAAAAGTAATTAATAATGTTTAGGCAAAAGCTGGGCAGTGAGGTGCTAAAAAAGAAGTTTGCGTCACTCTGCTAAAGTTTCCGCAAATATCCCAAACCTCCCTCGCCCCCTCTTTCATCTCCCTACACACAAAAGTCCCCCTCCACTCACCCAGATGCAGGTGTCGATCCACGCAGTCGATCACTTTTTTCCAATCGACGCTGTCGCAACTGTAGACATCCATGTGAATGTGCGGATGATCACCGGGCTTCTCGAAGTAGTGGCCGCTCAGGTGGCTCGTGGTCAGCGGCTGGATGAACGACCAACCCGGTGCGCGTTGGTCGGTCGCTTCGAAGATGGAAAGCGGGCCCAGCGGAAACATCCCGAGGGTGCGCAGGAGATCTTCGGTGAGCGGGCGTGCGATGGCTTCTCTCTGTTCGTTCGGAAGCGGCGCTTGTAGATTAGCATCGAGAATGAAAATCTCATGCCGCAGAACGAAAGGTTCGGCGCTAGAATTAGCGTGCATTCGGGAAGAAGGAGCTGGCTCAATGTATTAAACCCTTTAGGGTAAATCAATGAAATTGCCCTGGTGTCTTTATTAATACATAGAGAAAATCTACAATTCGTAGTCTTATGAGTGATCGATCGATTCTTGTGCTGGACGATAGCGAGACCGTGCTAGCGGCCATGCTGCCCGCATTGCGGTCTTGTGCGCGCAAAGTGGAATCGCATGTGGTGCGAGAGACAACAGTGCGGGAGCTGCTCGATCATTTGAGCGAGTTCGATCCGCACATCGTGCTCGTCGACGGGCAGATGCCGCACTTCCACGGCGACCAGATCGTGCCGCTGCTGCGTGAGCGGTGGCCGCGCGCGGTGTGCATCGGTTTCTCGGCGGCGCCGAGTTACGAGCAAAAATTTCTCGATGCCGGCGCGCAGGGATTTGTATTCAAGGACATCGATGATACTGCGGCGACGCTGGAGCGGCTGCAGAGAGAGTTGGCGAAAATCGGCGACAGAGCGTAGCGGAGAGGAAACAGACTTTGTCTATTGAATTCCCCTCCACCCAGCCCTCATACTTTCAATGTATATTCCCTTCCTTCTTTTTCTATGAAGCGACAACGTTTGCGGTCGCTCGCGCTCTCGATGCCGTTTGTGGCGGGCATCGCTCTGGGGGCGGCGGGCACGACCCTCGGGGCGAGTGTTCTGGGTTCGAGTGTGTTCTCGGATGTGCCGGCCGGTTCGTACTTCGATGCCGCGGTGGGGCAGATGTATGCCAAGGGCATCATCAAAGGATACGACGACAGGCGGTTCGGCCCCAACGACTACGTCACGCGCGGACAGGTGGCGGTGATGCTCCAGCGCTTCGCGGAGTCGATCGGCGAAGGGGGAGACGGAGGCGGGACGGTGGCGTCTTCCTCGCGCAGCAGCCGCAGCTCTTCGGATGCGACGACCAGCTCGTCGACATCGAGTTCGTCTTCCAGCAGTTCCGTGAATCTCACGAACTGCACGCCGGGCACGCCCGGCGAGGCGGGTGCGCTGCGCTTCTCGAAAGACGCGTTCAACATCGGCGAGGGGTCGAAGACCTTCGACGTGGCCATTATCCGTTCCAACGGCAAGAAGGGCGCGGTGTCGGTGCAGTACTCGCTCGAGCCCATCACGGCGGAGCCGGAGATCGACTACAACCCGGCGACGGGCACGCTCAACTTCGCCGACGGCGTCACTACCAAGCCGTTCTCGGTCACCATCATCGACAACAAGGTGGCCACGTACAACAAGACGCTGCGTTTGGTACTGAAGAACGCCGACGGCGCGGTGCTCGGCAGCCCGTGCGGCGCCATCCTCACCATCTTGGATAACGACGGCGGCGGAGGCAACGCGCCCCCGAGCAGCAGCACGAGCAGTACGTCTTCCACCAACACGTCCACGGCATCTTCCGCCGGGCCCGGCGGGCTCATCACGTTCTCGGCCAATGCGTACGGCGTGCAGGAGAACGGCGGGAGCGTCACCGTCACCGTCGGCCGCGCCGGCAGCACGAACAACAGCGTGTCGATAAACTACGCCACGAGCAACGGTTCGGCAGTCTCGGGCACCAACTACACGTCTGCGAACGGCACGCTCACCTTCGGGGTCGGCGAGACGAGCAAGACGTTCAGTATTCCCATCACCGATAACTCGACCATCGACGGCAACCGCACGGTGAACCTCACGCTGAGCAACCCGACCAACGGCGCGACGCTCGGTGCGCCGAACCCCGTCGTCCTCACCATCATCGACGACGAGGCGCAGCAGTCGTCCACCGGCTCCTTCAAATTGAGCCAGGCGAATTACACCGTGCTCAAGAGCGCGGGCAAGGCGACCATCGCGGTGTCGCGCGTAGGCGGCGCGACTGGATCCGTGAACATCAGCTACGCCACCACCGACGGCACCGCGCGATCGGGCACCGACTACACATCCACGGTCGGTACGCTCACCTTCGCGCAGGGCGAAATGCTGAAGACATTCACGATTCCCATCGCGACCGGCACGCCGGCAAGCGACACGGTGAAGAACATCAACATCACGCTCTCGAGCCCCACTGCCGGCGCGCAACTGGTGTCGCCGAGCACGGCCGTGCTGGAGATCAGCAACTGATGTGACCGCAGTCCAGCGAAGCGAGAACGGCGGGAAACCGCCGTTCTTTCGTGATCCCGTGTGTTTTGAGTTCATCAAGACCCTTCCCACTGCCCGTCCTCTCTGGTACCATCACACCCTTCCCAGCTTTCCCATGCGTCGCACACGCGCACTCATCATCTTCGTCTGTTCCGGCATGGTGCTCTCGGCGTGCACGCGCAGCGACATCGGCGTGCACAGCGCGGTGTTCGACGAAGGTCGGCCGATCCCCGCCGAGTACACGTGCGACGGTCCCAATAAAGCGCCTTCGCTCGCGCTGAGCAATGTGCCGAAGGAGACAGTCTCGCTCGCGCTGCTGGTCGACGACATCGACGCGCCGGGCAAGCATGCGTTCGTGCACTGGATGGCGTGGAATATTCCGCCGCGCACGCGCGTGATCGACGACGGCAACACCGGCACGGGATCGCTGCAGGGCAAGAACTCGTTCGGGCGCCAGGGGTACAACGGGCCGTGCCCGGATGTCGGGCCGCGTCACCGCTACGTGTTCACCGTGTACGCGCTCAATACCGAGCTGACGAAAGTGCCGCAGAGCCGCACCGCCTTCAAGCAGCTACTGCAGAACCACGTGCTCGCGAAGGGCACGCTCACCGGTACGTACCAGATCTCCAGCCCGCGCGAGAGCTCGGCGGGCGGTCAGTCGACGAGCGTGGGCGTGAGTGTGGATCAGTCCGGCAACAAGGCCGGCGTGAAGGTGGAGTAAAAAACATCGGAAGCCGGCGACGCCTCGCGGTTCGGCCGTGTACCATGATCGTATGACGAATGAGTATTCTTCCCGCGCAAACGGGATGCCGGATATCCGTTCTCTATTGCTCGACACACCCCTCGGCATGCTGCGCATCGCCGGCACCGACCGCGGCATCACCGACGTGACCTTCGCCGAATTGCCCCAGGAATCCGGCGCGCCGTACCCGCACCTCACCGACGCGAAGCGGCAGATATACGAGTACTTCGAGGGCAAGCGCACCACGTTCGATTCGCTGCCGCTGCTGCTCGAAGCGTCCGATTTCACGCTCGCGGTGTGGGATTCCATCGCCGGCATCCCGTACGGCCGCACCAAAACGTACGGCGAGATCGCGTCGGGCATCGACCGCGACAAGGCCGTGCGCGCCGTCGGCTCCGCGTGCGGGCGCAACCGCATCGGCATCATCATCCCGTGCCACCGCGTGGTGCCGAGCGGCGGGGGCATCGGCGGGTTCGGGTGGGGGAGCGAGCGGAAGGAGTGGCTGCTGCGTTTTGAAAAAGGCGACCGGTAGGGTCGCCTCGTTCGTTCGTCTTGCAGCCCGGTCACTTGGCTTTGATCGTGCTTCTCCTCACCGGCTTCTTCGTTGTCGTTTTCGTCTCTTTCACCTCGGCCTTCTTCGCCGCCGGCGCGGGCTTGCGGCTCGTCACTTGCGTCTTGAGGGACTTGGGGCGCGCGGTGCTGTCCGGCGTAACGATGGTGAGCGAATTGGTGACTTTCTTGAGCACGGAGTAATCGAAATCGAAGTACTGGGGAAGTGCGGCAAATTTCACCTCATACAGCGATGTGCCGATGGACACGAGGACGGCCTCGCCCTGTACCTTCTGGCTTTGGAATTCTCCCGTGTACCGGTAACGGCGCGCCGGCTTGCCGAGCAATGTCGCGTCTTCCTTCGATTGTAATTCGAAGGCGGGAATGTATGTGTCGGCGTGATCGACTAACCCCGCTTCGCGCGTGAATTGCAGATCGAGCGCCTCGCTGGTGAGATCGGCATTGATGGTGCGTCGGACTTCGATATCAATTTGCGCGCCGCGGAACGGATCGTACTGCCGTCCGACGAAATCCGGATTCAGTATGGCCGTGTCATCCACATCCTGCATCTTCCAGAGGCAGGGGTACGAGAACTTGAGGCTACCCAATTGCACCGTTTCCGTTGCGACGGTCCCGTAGGGATCTTTGACCAGCTTTTTCACTCTCTCGAGATCTTCCGTTGTTTTGATTTCCTTTTCGCTGACACAGGGCGTGGATTTTGCGATCGACAACGTCGGCGCTGCGATCATAGGCAGACACAGAAGACTGCCGAGGAGGAGGGAGGAAAACGTTTCATGGGGTGGGGGGGGAAGTGATTGAAAATTAGTCAGCTGTTCTGTGCGAGTGTCATTTGAAGGTCCATAAGACAGTGCCTTTGACGAGCCGCACCGCGTCTATGGAAAGTTGATGAGCTATTTCGTCCATTGGAAAGTCTCAAAGATCTGCTTGGCGAGAGCAGGATTGTCAGTTTGTTCACTGATGCACATCACGACGGTATTCTCACCGTTGGTAGAGCAAAGAGCGTAGACGACCGGCAGGGAAGAGGTGCATAGCACTGTCGAGAGGTCGTATTCCGGTTGCCAGCCTTCTAGCCGCTGAAGTTCAAATACATCAACCTTTCCCCACTCACTTTCTCCATTGGCATTCTGGAGAGGAGTTGTGTGGGATGCGCCGGTGAGTGAGGGGGAACAGGGGGAAGATCGAGACAATCCCTGAATGCCAATCGTGAAGTCTTGTGGACCTGGCTTCCTATCAAGAATGGAGAAGGTCCCAAATCCTGCATAGTCATCCATTGACGTGTTGTGACTAATCACAACACTTGGGACCTTTACTGAGTACATGTAGCGATCATTATCATATCTGTACCATTCTGATGGAGACTGCATCAGCGAACCTGACGACGATGATGCATTATTATTCTGCTGGATGCTGTTCGGAGAGCAGCCAGCGAGAAATAAGACTACTGCGCCGGTGATAATTACGCTTAATATTTCCATGTGCCTACGCCGTTAGTAACGATCCACTGTATTGCTTCTTGGGAGGTTGGATCATGGTAAATGGATCCATCATTCTCTGCCCGGAACCAGCCTTTAACTTTCCTGACGGGGTCGTCAACCCAAATAATTCTCTCCATCTGATCTACCGTCTTTCCTGCTTCCCATGCGTAGACGAAGGTGTTGTGCCAATCGGCGTTCTTTCCGTTATCTGTGGGGAGCTTCACGCGCTTGAAGGCTAGTTTCTCGGATACATTGACCATCGCGCGCGGATCGATGTTCCAGATGGTATTTATATCCTTCTTCTGTATTGCTTCTTGAGAAGAGGAAATAAATGAAAGGCCGAGGAAACGCATCGGGAAGCTCATTGCTTGGGTTGGAAATCTTTCTCTTCAAAAACCTGAATCGGATTCAAAAAGGTTTTGTATTTGATATACATGTCGCACGCTTTTCTCTTGCGTTCATCATGAATTTTTTTACAAGGTTTGTCACTGCCAAGTTTGAATGCCAGCTCTCTGTAACAGGCATCGGCCATGTCGATGGAAAGAGTAGAGCAAGTATCATAGTTTCTAATGAAACCAGTTTTTGCTACCTCGCAGCATTCTTTGCCGAGACTGCTAGCCGGTTCTTTTTGGAAACAGTTAGCAAAAGAAGTATGGCTTTTATTATTTTCCGCTATGGATCCCCAGCCTAATTCGAAATCTTGGTTTATCCCACAGGCTTGGTCTGGCTCTGCCGCTCCAATACAACTTAATAGCAATTTGCTGGGAGGAATAATATCGCAGATGTAAGCATCTTTAGAGACCTTCGCGTAGGCATTGAGACATACGAACTGAGCATCGGAAAGAGGAGGATAAGACGGGAATATTTCAAAAGTCTTAAAACATCGTTTTGGACTTTGCCCTCTTTCGGCAAGCCTCTTACCCAAGGCCTCGCCATCTGGCACATTGCCCAGGTAGCTCCATTGTCGACCTTCAATCAGATACCATGTCAGGATGAGGAGCCCGATGCCCTTAAGAAGCATTTTGATGACTTCATCGATACTGGCAGTGCGGTTCATTTACCAAGAGTAAGAAATAGAAGGCGAACCAGCTTGGGTTCGAATGCGTAGAATATCTGGCAGAACTTTCCACCGATTTTGTATTGCATCATAGTACGGAGTTGAGGGCAGTACATCAGCCGTGTGCTTTGTATCATCAGCCGGCTTCGTAGGGTCTATAGTTCGTAAAGGCAGTAACTTTGCTGTAGTGGTAAGGTTAGAAAAATTGGCACTATCGAGCAGTGAAGTAAAAGCAGAGACTGCAAAACTATGCTCTCTAAAGGCATCGCCCGTTCTATCTCGAAGAACTTGGTATATCGCCTCTCTTATATCGCTAGAGAGCGAAGGATTTGCTTCGTAGTTAGGAGGATACTCTAAAGAAATCACTTTGTTAGCTGTGTTAGCAAGCGAAAAACTGCCAAAGGCGCTGCTGAAGATGGCAAGCGAGTGCTGAGAATATTTAGAAAAATTAATTTTTGAAGTGTCATATTTGTTCCCAAGCTTATCTGCTAAATATCCGTCCCGCGCTGGATCAAGTGCGATAATTGTATTCACTCCCCCGAGCCTCATGGCGAGTGTATTACTGACGTAGGTCCCCCAGCTATGTCCTACCAGATTAATTTTATCTTTGCTCAATCCCATTTCCTTCAATCTATCCGCTGCCCAGTTTCCTACTCGGTCAATCCATGACGAGCCGTCCAGAGAAATGGGGGTGATATTGTCTTTTGCCATTTCCGCCCAGTCTAAACTAATTACCTGTTGGCCAGTTTGTTTTAATGAAAAAAGCAATTCATTAATAGCAGTGCTATTCTCATTATCTTTTCTTCCATGGACCACAACCCATGTTTTGGCATTTGGATTAATGGGGCTTTTCGGTGCTGTTCTGAGGTGTGAATACGCATCAAACTCAACTAAATCCAAACTCACATTTGCTAACCAAGATTCACCTTCTAGGCTTAACTTTCCCTGTACTTTTCCTTCAAGCATTGCTTCATTGTAATTTTTGTAACTCACCCTGAAGGTTGTCTCGAGAGGGGAAAGATAGCGTCCAGTACTTTGGTTGGGCTGAGAAACAACAACAACTTTATAAGTTCCTGCCTCCAAACCGACACTGATGCTTTCAGCGCTAATGCCCTTTTTGCTGCTTGCATGCATGGGTTTCGAGTTCTTGTCATAGATTATCAAATCTGCATTCAAATTCTGTGAGAGAGATAAGTTGACCATTGATTTCTCGTCCAAAACGATCTTTCCGCTAAATAGAGTTTTTCCGAACGAGAGTGGATCAAGGGGGTAAGTACCATTCTTTAGTGTGACGAGTGATGGCTCGCTTATGTAGAGCGGTGGGAGCGAATCACTCGTCAGCATCGCCGTGTCATACACCTTCACTATATGTGAATCAGTTGTGGTAGTACGTAATTCTGCAACCTCCCCATCCGTCTTCCTCTTCATCGCATCCACCAAATTCGTCACCGCGGCCG
>CAZWBO010000051.1:0-9549 GCA_964632375.1 uncultured Candidatus Peribacteria bacterium
TGCTTCGGAGTGGGACGAGTCGACAGCCCTCCGGCATCAGTGGGTGGTCGGCGGCGTCTCCAGAGTGACACGGCAGTGTCTGCTCACCTGCGTCCAGAATCGATCGGAACGTACCCTCGTTCCACTGGTGGAACGGTCCATCGAACCGGACAGCCTCGTCTTCACCGACGAGTGGGGCGGCTACATTGGCCTCCTGAATCATTGGACGGTCTGCCACGACCGTGAGTTCGTGAACTCCATGGCGCGGTTTGTACACACGAACACGCAGGAAGGCATCTGGGCACATCTGAAGCCACTCGGTTGGCATGTGTACCGAGGATTCCCACGATCAACGCTTCCGTCGTACCTCTACGAATTCATGTTTCGCTACAACATCCGTTGCTACGAAACGAGAGTCTCCGTACTCTCAGCCTTGCTCTCTCGTAAAATCCACACACTTCTGGTCTAGTCCCGCCCCAATGACGCATTGATCGATAGAATTTTTTCTGGTATAATTACCGGAAAACATGACTCGCTGAAGCGCTACGGCCGAAAGCGGTCGATACACAAACACAGAATGCGATTCCCCAATCTCCATGCCGGGCAGCTCCATGACCTGCAACGCAGACAGGATGCGTTGCGGCTGTCGCCATCGGCGCGGCAGAGACTGGAGTGGCTGATCTACCTGTCGGAGCATCGACACTCCATTAGCAGCGCGTGCCGTCACTTCGGCATCGCCCGCACCACGCTGCACCGCTGGGTCGAACGGTTCAATCCGCACGATCCGTTTACGCTCGAGGAACGCTCGCATCATCCCATGCAGCGGTATATGGGCGCGCAGCAATCCGTACTCGTCTCGCCGCAACCGTACGGGTACGTTCCTGTTCCCGCCGCGTACGGCACGGTGCCGATGTACGGATTCTCCGATCAGTCGCAGAATCACGTCTCGCCGCAACCGGATACCACGAATCACCAGGCCGTTCCCTCGGCGCCCGCCGCCGCACCGCAGGAGCAACACGCGCCGTGCACGTGTTTCTTCTGCCGATTGCGTTCGAAGCGCCCGTGGTTCAGCGGCGTCTTCCTCGTGAGCCTGTTCCTCAACCTCGCGGTGATCGCACTGCTCGTGTTCAGCGTGTTCAGCGATTGGAACGCCGGACGCGTGCAGGCAACCGAATCGCCGCTTCCCGCCGGATTTCTCCTTCAACCTTCTCGCCACGATGCACCGTAAGCTCACCCTGCATCGGCTCGCACTTGCGCTCTCGCGTTGCCGAGAGACGGCGCTCGTGCAGACGCGGCGTCTGGATCGGGCGTTGCATCATCACGGCATCTCCACCCTCCGGCTCTCCGGCGCGTTGTCCCTCACGGTCGTCAGCATTGCTCTCGGCATAAGCGGCCCCGCCTCGCCACAACTGCGCTTCCTCACCGGCGATCTGCTGGCGGCGCGCATCGGTGCGAACGCGGCATCTTCCGTGGCGGATGCCACGCGCCACAGCCTCGTGACGACGCGCACCGTCGTGGACGGCAAAGCCGTGGATACGCCGCTCTACGCGATTGCCGAGCAGACGGTCCGTATCGATGGACTCGGAGTCGCCTACGTTCGCACGGCTGAAGATCTTCTGACATTCGCCGCACAGCGTCGCGCAGAGCGCGGCGGCACGTCCCTGCACGCGGCGGCGGCCACGAACGCGCTACGCGGCGATCTTGCCGCGCTTCTTGCGGGGGTCAGCGCCGGGCACGATGGCCAAGTCCTCATGATCCAGAACGGGCAGATACTCTGGGCATGGCCGTCGGTGCGGACCGGCGCCGGTCGCTCGCCGACCATCGAGCGTTCCACAGGATCGGCGCGCAGCTTCGGCGGCGGCCAACCCGATCCGGCGCCCGCCGTCACGCTCACGAGTCCCATCGACATGAATTCCTCCCTGCTCACCGGTGTCCTCAGCGCCCAGAAAGGAGGGACGGGCAACGCGCACTACGAGAAGGGTGATCTGCTCGTGGGCAACAGCATCGGCACGCTGGATCGACTCGCCGTCGGCTCGGGAGGACAGTTCTTGGTCGTCGGTACCGGCGGCACAGTGTACTGGGGATCGTCTTCCTCCGGTGCTTTCTTCCACGCTGAACAATCGCTCACGAGTTCCGGCACGCTCGCCGTGCGGGGCGATACGTTCCTGCAGGGGAGAGTCGGCATCGGAACGAGTACGCTCTCGGGCACGCTGAATATCACGCAGGAGAGTAACGGTCAGACGATGATCGTCGCACACCGCGCCACGGACACGGTTCCATCCGGCGACTTCATCAACTTCAAGAATGCGGCGGACGACACGACGCTCTTCCGCGTCGACAACTCCGGCAACATCACCTCCGCCGGCATCATCAACAACGGTGCACTCACGGTGACGGCCACGACCGGGCCGCAGCTGCGTGTGCAGTACGACGGCAGCAACGAGTGGACGTCCTCCACGACCTCCGTCGGCAAGACGACCTTTGGGTTCAACGGCACCAAACCGCAGGCGATCTTCACACCGCAGCTGAACGCGACTGGCAGCTTCCTCTTTACGGCAGCCGACGGCACGAGTGTGCTCACGGTGGATACGACCAATCGCAGAATCGGCATCGGCGTGCAGCCGAAGACGGCGTTGGAAGTGAATGGCACGATGTCCGGTTCGTCGCTCACGGTCAGCACTCTCACATCCTGCGAAGCACTGAAAACATCTTCCGCCGGTGCACTCTCCTGCGCCACAGCTCTGACACAATCCTCACTCGATGCCCGCTACGTGAACACGAGTGGCGACACGATGACGGGTGCTTTGGCTCTTGTTCCATCGGGTGGATCTGGAGCGACGGCACTTCGAATCGTCGGCCAGCAGACACTCACCGGCTCCATGATTCTGCAGGCTTCCGCCGCTGGCGTGAAGCCACTGATCGTGAAAGGCGCGGTGGGGCAGACGGCGAACTTGCAAGAGTGGCAGAACAGCGCGGGGGCTGTATTGGCTTCACTCGATTCGAATGCAAACTTCGTTCTCAACAAGCAAGCAGCAGATGCCAATGGACTAGTGATGAAAGTTTTGGGTACAACCACGTTAACCATCAACAATTACGATGCAGGTGCAGGCGCTAGTATTCTTTTCTCGTCAGTGGGCACCGCCAGTCTCGGGAATACCTCCGGTGTTATGAAGCTGCTAGGCACAAGCATACGAGTGACAGACTCTGGAGGCAGCAATACGTACGTTAGCATGGACGGAACAACTCAGCGCGTGGCCGTCGCTCACGGTGCCGTCGTCACACCCAACTCCATCTTGGATGTACGTCCAAGTGCAGCCGAAAAAGGTCTCATAGTACAGGGGGCTGCCTCCCAAACTGCCAACCTCCTCGAACTCCAAAATTCCGCATCCACTGTTCTCGCCTCCTTCAGCAACTCCGGCGCACTCAGTCTGATTTCCTCTTCCGTGAACGAGAAGCCACTCATCATCAAAGCTGCTGCGTCGCAGTCGGCAAATCTGACCGAGTGGCAGAACAGCGCGGGGACAGCGCAGGTGATTGTTGGTCCTGAAGGCCAGATTTTAGTAGGTTCTGTATCGAGTTTCGATAGTCGCTTTCCTTTCCGCGTTTCCAGTCTGTTCAGCGGTACGGTAAATATCGGAGCTGATTTCTCGCCGTTCTTCCATACTACGGCGACCGGAAATGCGCAAGTTATAAATGTGGGTCCTATGGTTCGTTATAACTCCGGCATATCATCCGTCACAGGGCTTTCTGTCCAGGATGTGGTTCCTTCGGGAGGGTATCCTTCGGGAGTTCCGTACTATGGCATAAAGGTAGAAGATCTGGTGACTGCCGGGACTTCCTACTCGATTTATACAGGTATTGGCTTGGTGAAACTTGGCGACACGACGACCATTGTACCCAGTGTTGCTGGCAATAAAGGTCTGATCGTGAAAGGCGCCGCCTCCCAAACTGCCAACCTCCTCGAGCTGCAGAACTCCGCAGCGACAGTACTCGCGAGCTTCAGCCAGTCCGGTGCGCTCACCATCAATCCTTCATCCGGTGGTACGTCGCTGGCGCTGAATGTCCGTGGAACGATGTCGGGTCGGAGTCTATTCGTGTCCGGTACAGGTTCCTCGCCTCTGCTACTTGTGCAACAGAGTACGGGGAGGGTAGGCATTGGAACCACGAGTCCAACAACGACACTTAGCGTCTATGCGCCTAGCTCGAACGGGATAAAGATAGAAGCTGCAGCTGGCGCTCAACTTCAGCTTTGGACAGACCAGAACGTATATGTACCTACGAACCGAAATTGGGCCATTTCTGCCAATCATAATGCGAATGGAGATCTGAGCATTCTCCATTCGAGTTCCTACAACTCCAGTCCGAATGGAGCGACGGTGATGCAATTTAAGAGCGACAACAGCGCGAATTTTTGGGGCAACGTCGGCATCGGCACCACCGCTCCCGGTTCCAAACTTTCCGTCTCCGGCTCAGTGATCATCGGCAATAACGTCGGTTCCACTGCCGCCAAGGCCGGTCTCTCGCTGGAAGTGAACGGCACGATGTCGGGTTCTTCTCTTGCCATCAGCAATCTGAATTCCTGCGAAGCACTGAAAACATCTTCGGCTGGTGCTCTCTCCTGTGCCACAGCTCTGACACAATCTTCTCTCGATGCCCGCTACGTGAACACGAGCGGCGACACGATGACGGGTGCTTTGGTGCTGACTCCGAGCGGTGGTTCCGGCTCACTCGCCCTCAGAATTGTCGGCAGACAAACACTCACCGGTTCCATGATTCTCCAGGCTTCCGCCGCCGGTGTGAAGCCGCTGATCGTGAAGGGTGCCGTGGGCCAAACCGCCAACCTCCAGGAGTGGCAGGACAGCGCGGGGACGGCTCTTCTCTCGCTCACGGCTGCTGGTGCCCTCCGCTTCAATGATGAATCCACGACGTACCTCTCGCGGAACGGAACTGGCCTGATCCAGACAAACAACTTCTACGTAGCGGGTTCTAATCTTGGCGTCTACGAATATGACACGGCCTACGCGCTCACAGTTGTCCCTTCATCTGCCACGCTCAAAGGTATGAAGATCAAGGGGGCTGCCTCCCAAACCGCCAACCTCCTCGAACTTCAAAATTCCGCAGGAACAATTCTCAGTTCCTTCAGCAACTCCGGCGCACTTTCAATTGTTTCCTCTTCCGAGAACGAGAAGCCGCTCATCATCAAAGCTGCCGCTTCGCAATCGGCAAACCTGACCGAGTGGCAGGATAGCGCGGGGACGGCGCTGACGAGCATCACATCCGCTGGTAATCTGAGTTTCAAGAATGGCTATACACAGCAGATCGAATGGACAGGAGGCAACGGAGCGCAGATCACGTTTGCTGGCAGTGCTCTGCATCTCCAAAATCAGGGTGTAGAAGTCTTCAACGGTAACGGAGGTTCAGCGATTGCCAATGGAGTGCCATCGTTCCCGCGGGGTCTGGTAGTTGTGCCCTTAGCAACCAATTATGCGGGTTTGGTGGTGAAAGGAACTCTTTCCCAGACCGCCAACCTCTTCGAACTCCAAAATTCCGCCGGAACTATTCTCAGTTCCTTCAGCTCCTCCGGTGCACTCAGTCTGATTTCCTCGTCGGTCAACGAGAAGCCGCTCATCATCAAGGGCGCCGCGTCGCAGTCGGCGAACCTGACCGAGTGGCAAAGTAGTGCTGGGCAAGTAAATGCAAAAATAGCTAATAACGGTGCGGCGACTTTTGGTTATAGCTCTGTTGGCGCCGTTCAAAATGCTGGAGTGGAGGTGTATTCTCAATACGCAGCGGGCTTGTACATTGCAACTGCTGCAAACCCTTACTATGGGCTATCGGTAAGCACAGATACAAGCTATGCAACGATACAATCTGTTAATACTTCTCTGAAATTCGCCGCCGCCAATTCCTTTTCCCTGACGACAGCAGCGCCCTATACTGCGAGTCCTATTAGTTTTACGGACGTAAGCGGCGGGCTGAGCGGCGTCAATGGTAACACAGTGTTCACGAATTTGACGGCGACGTGGGCACCCACTTCAACGGCGTCGGATTTTGCCATCTTGAAATTGACCGGCACTATCAATGAGACCGGAACGGCAACGGGAAACTATACGGGCTTGCTGATTAACGCGATCGAAACCGCAGTCCTCGGAACGGCCAATAAGCTCATTGATTTGCAGGTGAACAGTGCGAGCGTCTTCTCAGTATCGTCGAAGGGCGCGGGGATTTTGAACATAAGTTCACCTTCAGCCACTGGTTTGGTCATCAAAGGTTTTGCCTCCCAAACCGCCAACCTCCAAGAGTGGCAGAACAGTGCGGGGACAGTACTCACGTCTCTCTCCGCTACCGGCTCCCTCACTACCTCCGGCACTGTTCTCCTCAGGTCCAACGAGACCGGCGCCGCGAAAGATATGTTCAAGATCGTCACCAATGTCGCGTCCGCGAGTGATCCGGTCTTCCGCGTCACGGCCGACGGCCACACCTACGCCGACAATGCCTACAGCGCCGCCGGCGCCGACTATGCTGAGTGGTTCCAGACTTCGCCCCGCGACGGGGCTTCGTCCGGCAGGTCACTAGAGCCAGGCGAATTGGTCTGCATTGATCCGACACAGTCGAATGCCGTGCAGCGTTGCAGCCGCGATGCCGATGCCAACGTGATGGGCATCGTCTCGACTAACCCGGGCTTCGTAGGAAATACGATTACGGGCGCCGATGGCATCACCCCGCCGGGCTACGCGCTCGTGGGTCTCATCGGCCAGGTGCCGGCGAAGGTGATAGTGCAGTCCGGCGCCGTCATCCAGCCAGGCGACCAACTCACGGCTGCCTCCACGCCGGGCTACGCGCGCAAGGCGAATCCGGGTGAATCGACCGTCGGCGTGGCGCTCGAACCGTTTGCGGGTGCAGAGGGCGCCACCGGCACCATCCAGGTGCTCATCTCCCGCCGCAACCAATCGCTCACGGGCGAGATGGTGCAGCAGAGAGTGCTCGACAGCATCGCGGCCATGAAGATCGACGATGCCATCAGCCAGAAACTTCAGCAGCAGCTGAGTACGCTTGATCTGAGCGGGAAGGTCCAGACACTCGTGGCGCAGCAGATCCAGCAGCTCAATCTGGCCGGCACGATGCACGATGTGATCATGGCGCACGTGAACTCCGGATCGCTCGTCACGGGCTGGGCGCTGCGTCAAACCGACGCGCAGCTGCGCGCGCTCATCGATCAGAACAGGAATGCCGGACTCACACTCGCCGGCGTCCACGAGTACCTTACCGCGCAGTACGGCGTGACCAACGCGACCGGCTCGCTCATCCTCGGGCGCAATACATCAGTCAACGGCACGCTGACAGTCTCGGGATTACTCTCCTCCTCCGGCGGACTGGTGATCAAAGGCTCCGTGCAGTTCCAAGATCTGCTCAATTGTCCCAGCATCAAGACGGATGAACACGGCACGCTCATGTGCGGTACGGCCATCGGCCTCAGTCAGCAGGCGAGCGATGCACGCTACCTGCAGCAATCCGGCGGCACGCTCACGGGCGCACTCGTCATCAACCCCGGTTCCGGTACGGGCACCGCACTCACGGTACAGATCGGTGCGGGTCGCGCAGGCATCCAGATCCGCTCCGGCGAGACCAACGGCAGCCAGGATATGTTCAAGATCGTCACGGATGTGAACAAGCCGGACAACACCGTTTTCCGTGTCACAGCGACCGGTGCGGTGTACACCAATTCCACCTTCAACTCTGCCGGCGCCGACTACGCGGAGTGGTTCCAGACTTCGCCCCGCCAGGGCGGGGCTTCGTCCGACAGGTCTCTGGAGCCGGGGGAACTGGTGTGCATCGATGTTACGAGGCCCAACACGGTGAAGCGCTGCGAGCGCGAGGCCGATGTGAACCTGATGGGCATCGTCTCCACGCACCCGGCCTTCATCGGCAACACTATCGGCGGCGCGGGCGCGTCGCTCGGCATCACCCCGCCGGGCTACGCGCTGGTGGGCCTCATCGGCCAGGTGCCGGCGAAGGTGATGGTCGAGAGCGGCGCGGTCATTCATCCGGGCGACAGCCTCACGGCGGCATCGACGCCGGGTTACGCGCGCAAGGCGAGGGCCGGTGAATCCACGGTCGGCGTTGCGCTCGAGCCACTCGAGAGCGGTGCGGGTGTTATCAACGTCCTCATCAGCCGCCGCAATCAGTCGTTGACGGTCGAAGCCATGGAGGATCACGTGTTCGAGACCATCAAGGACATGGCCATCGAAGACGAGGTGCAGACGATGATCACCGACTCGCTCAACAAGATCACCGCCGCGGGCGCCGTGACCGATGCCGTCAGTAAGCAGCTCGAGACGCTGAAGGTCACGGAACAGTTCACGAAGATCCTGTCGGATCTCGAGAACCTGAAGAAGCAAGTCGCCACCGTGGCCACCGCCGACCAGCGGCCGACGGCCACGGGCTCCACGTCGCTGCACCTGCCGTCGCTGAGCGTGCAGGGCACGGCGACGCTCAGCGGCGCCGTCACCACCGGCGATCTGACGGCGCGGAGCATCGACACGGAATCCACGCTCTCGGTGGGCCAGGATGCGCGCATCGGCGGCGATCTCTACCTGGAAGGCCAGCTGAAGGCCGCTAACCTCTACGTCGCGAACGGGCTGCAGATCGACGGCAGCCTCGACGTGCACGGCGCGCTGCATGCGGCCGCGGCGGATCTCGGCTCCGGCTCCGTGCTGCACGGCCTCACCACACTGGATGGCGATCTGTCGTTCGGTTCGGGCGCCATCCGCATGGGCTCTGGCTCCGCCATCATCATGGGCAGCGGTTCATCGATTCGTGTGGAGACACTCATTGTGCGCGACGCACTGCAGGTCCTCGGCAACATCACCATCTCGGGCCTCGCGCAGTTCCTCGGCGACGTGGATGTGCGCGGCACGCTCACGGTCTCCAGCCGACAGGCGGGCTACGCGCTGGTGAAGAAGGGCGAGAAATCGGTGACGGTGCGCTTCGGCACCGGTTACACGGTCACGCCGGTCGTCACGGCGTCGCCGGATATCCCGGTGTTGTACGCCGTCAGCAAGGCGACGGCCACCGGGTTCACTATCCGTATCGCGGATGCGGCGAGCGAGGACATCACGTTCTCGTGGCTCGCGCTCGGCACGGTGGAGGTGCAGACGGCGACGAACGAGGATCCCGCGCAGATCCAGAGTGATGCCGTCGTGTCGTCGGTCTCGTCGGCACCTGCCGAGTCTTCCCTCTCCTCAGAATCTTCCGTATCGTCCCCTGAAGAATCGTCTTCCGACTCCAGTTCCGTGAGCAGTGAATCATCGACGTCGTCTGCATCTGCGGATTCGTCCGTTTCCTCAGATTCCTCTGCAGATGCATCGTCCAGTTCCGTCTCCGTGGAGCCGCTCGCGGTTCAGCCGGTGGCGGGGCCGATGGAGGAAGGCCAGGCGAGCGTGATGCAGTGAGAGCCTGGGGATGAAGGCCCCAAGACTGCAAGACTGCAATTCCCCATGGGGATTATTACTTTTGGCGAAGCTCCCGCAGGAGCGTAGACGGGTGGAGCTCTGTACTGGAGCAGGTGAG
>CAZWBO010000052.1:0-1995 GCA_964632375.1 uncultured Candidatus Peribacteria bacterium
TAATACGGCTTCGCGTTCAAAGTGATACGATGATCGGCCAAAATTTCGGCTTTGGTAAATCATCAACGCTCCGCCGATATGTATCTGTTTGAATTGGAATTGGTATAACAACGAGCCAACTGCCAACCAGCAACTTCCATCTATAATCCCAGTTGCTTCCGGATGTCCTGCATCTGCGACTGCTCCTCCTTCTTTGCGCCCTGTTGCACGTTGATGGACTGCAGGTCGCGCCAATCGTCGGAGTGCTTCTGCTCCAGCTTCATCAGCTGCAGCAAATGCTTGGGCGACAGTTCGCCGAATTTGCGGCGTTCCTCATCGAGGATTTTCTGAAGTTCGTCGATCTGGAACTGGCTGAGCTTGGGCATGGCGTGAATGATGCGCCACTTTTCGTCGCGCGTGAGCGAGATGCTGCCGCGCAGGAGCGTGAGGAATGACTGTTCGTCAAACTCCGTCTCCGGATGCGCGGGTACGGGAATGTTGTCGTTGCTCAGTGTGGCGTTGATGCTTCCGAAGCGGTAGTTCCCGACTTCGGCCAAGATGCGCAGGTCTTCGTCGTCGTAGCCCATCTCCTTCGTCGCGGCCACGCCTGGAGGCGGCGGCGGCGGACCTTGGTCTTGCGGCGGTGCCGGTTGCTGATCGCCGGGCTGCCCGTCCGCCGGCTGCGCTCCGCCCGCGCCAGCCTGCGGCGCCATCGATGGCGGCTGCGCGAACACCTGGGTGGGATCCAATCCCCCCTCGGGCACGGGATCGCCGGGACGCGGCGGTGGCGGTGGAACGGGCTGATCAGCCATAAAAAGCGTTGGAAAGCCGGTTTATTGTAGCAGCTGAAACCGGTTTGACAAAGGGTTCCGAATCAAATGCGGGGCAATGGGAGCTGCCCCGCATCTTGGGATTACTACCGGATGCTGATGGAAAAACCTTCTTCCGGTTCACCAGCCAGCGCATAAGGTGATTTCTCGGTTTTTTCTTTACGCGAAGCGCCGGGGGTCCAATTCCACACAATATTGAAGCGGCCTCCTCGCTGCCAGTTTCTGTAAATTGCATAATCACCGGGTTGAACACTCGCTAGGTTTATCGCCAGAGTGAGGTCCAATTTCGTATTCGCAATCTGCAGGCCGATGGTGCTGTAACCATTTGATTCGTTCTTTGCTTCGTGAATCAAATCTTGTTCCAGATCGTGATCGTCATTTGTTTCGACACTGATGTTCCCAAACCGATCGACGTAGATGCCTCGCGTTCCTCGGGTTGGCTCGGGTATTTCTGCAGCATCTGCCGGAATTGATGAACTGACATCAAAGAATGAGTCCGTTGTATCGGCATTTTCAATGGAGGCAGATCGGAATTGATCGCCGATATCGAAAATGATGCCGCTCTCGTTCAGTACTCTCCTCAGATCAGAGGTAATGCTCTTCACGCGCGAGAATGATTGCACAGGGCCGACGACTCGGACGTTCTCACCAACTCGACCGGTGTAGAAATCATGCCCGTTTTGTTCGTGACCGTTTTCCGGAAGATCTCTGGCTGCGGCGTTGAGAACGAGCAGGGTGTCGGAACCCCTCAATTGTTTACGGACGCGAGATTCACGGTGCAATCGTGCAACTTCTTCGACGATGTACGGAATGATTGCTTCTCGGCCGAAGATATCGAAGAGCCTGACGATTTGACTATGGCCTGATCGAATATGTGTCGTGATTTGTGCCTGAGGGTCGCTGCGTTCAAAGATGCTGCTAGGGCCGCCTTCGACATCGTTCAGATGGAAGATGCGATCTGCTTTGTTGGGCCTAGCTGTTTCAACATTTGTCATGATCGAAAAGAAAAGCAAATAAAAACACACCCTCGGTTCGCTGCGAGAGTGGGATTTCAGGTGCGTCTTGTCACGACCGCATCTGCCCTCGCAGCGAGCGCATGCACATAGGCATCGTGTGGTCGGAAGGAAGAGAAGGAGAGAACATTGTGGAATAGCAGGAGAATCAAAAAACCCCGCCGGAGAATGCG
>CAZWBO010000052.1:2005-9498 GCA_964632375.1 uncultured Candidatus Peribacteria bacterium
ATTCGGGAATCAAAGAGTGTGACTATGCAGTTACCCGCCCTCGCAACGATGGCATCATCATCTGCATCATGGTGCTGCC
Organism: uncultured Candidatus Peribacteria bacterium; assembly: GCA_964632375.1. Lineage (GTDB taxonomy): Bacteria > Patescibacteriota > Gracilibacteria > Peribacterales > Peribacteraceae > JAQBQQ01. The sequence goes on from CAZWBO010000052.1 coordinate 2,085, forward strand.
GGCGAGGCGGTGTAAGGTAGTCACGGGGGAATTATACTTTCAGTGGATCGCGTGTCAATGAATGAATCTTGAATCTTGAGTTTTGAATCTTGAAGGGCATTCTTCCAGATTCAAGAAACACAAACATAAACCTCCGTCCCAACATCAAAGCCTGTGTTTCTCGTACCAAGAACCAAGCTATTCAAGACTCAAGACTCAAGTTCCCCAAACACTTCCTTTTCCGCCGCCCGCCTCGCCCTTGCGATCAACTCCGGATTCATCAACGTGCCGACGCGCAGATCCGGAATGCCGCTCTGGCGCAGGCCGTAGATCTCGCCTGGGCCGCGGAGTTTCAAATCGATCTCTGCCAGCTGGAAACCGGAGTCGTACTGCTCCATCGCTTTCAGGCGCGGCGAGTACGCCATGCTTGCGGTGGTCGAAAACAGGAAGCAGTGGCTCTTGTGATCCCCTCTCCCCACTCTGCCGCGCAGTTGATGCAGTTGCGCGAGGCCGAAGCGTTCGGCGCCCTCGATGACGATGATGGTGGAATTGGGGATGTCGATGCCCACTTCGATCACCGAGGTCGATACCAGGATATGCGAGTGGCGGTCGCGGAATTCCTGCATGATGCGCTGCTTCTCGGCGGGCTTCATGCGGCCGTGCAGCATGGCGATGCTGCGGTGCGGAAACGCGTCGCGCAGGCGCGCGACTTCCTGCTCCACGTTGCGCACTTCGTCGAGTTCCTCGCTCTCGGAGATGAGCGGGCAGATCACGAACGCCTGCCTCCCCTCCCCGATCTGATGGTCGATGAACAACTCCACTGTCTTGCGGTCGTGCGGCGCCACCGTTTTCGTGTCGATCTTCTGCCGGCGGCCGGGCTTCTCGACGAGCACCGAAAGATCGTGATCGCCGAAGGCCGTGAGCGCCAACGTGCGCGGGATGGGCGTGGCTGTCATCGCCAGCACATGGGGGCTCCCTTTCTCGCGCAGCCGTTCGCGTTGCAGCACGCCGAAGCGGTGCTGCTCGTCGATGATGACGAGGCGCAGGTCTCTGAACCGCACTGTGTCTTCGATGAGCGCGTGCGTGCCGACGATCACGTCGACGGTGCCGGCGGCGAGGCGTTGCTTGATGTCATTCGCCTCCGATCGTACCGTTGAACCGGTAAGCAGAGACACGGTCGGCAGACGAAAATGTTCGCTGCCGGCGAAAGGACTCTTCTGCATGTACGCGTGAAAGTTGAGCAGCAAGCGCGTGATGTTTTCGGCATGCTGCCGCGCAAGTACTTCCGTCGGTACCATCAGCGCCGATTGCCCGCCCGCGCGGATCGTGTTCGCGATGATGGCGACGGCCACGAGCGTCTTGCCGGATCCCACGTCGCCCTCGAGCAGCCGCGACATCGGCATGTCTTTCTCCATGTCGCGCAAAATTTCGAAGATGGCGATGCGTTGACTGTCGGTGGGCGTGAACTTGAGCGACGCGAAGAATGCGCGGATCAGTTCCACGTCCATCGGTGTTCTCAATCGCTCTTGCGTCACGCCTTGCCAGCTCTTCTTCCGTTCCATCGCCTGCAGTTGCATCTCGTACATCTTCTCGAACTCCATGCGCTCGAGCGCGCGCTGCACTTCCTCGGGCTTCTCGGGAAAGTGCAGCGCGCGGATGGCGGCCGCCCGCGGCAGCAGGTTCTCTTGTTCCACCACTTCCGGCGGCAGCGTCTCGCGAAACTCGTCGATTGCATTCTGTACGAGGGTTATTTTCTCGCGCAGCCACTTCGTGTTGATGGGTTCGTGCTGCGGATAGATGGGCACTAATCGTCCGGCATGTACAAGCGGTTTTGCGCCGCTCTTCTCGAACTGCGGGCTCTGCAGTTGGATCTTGAAACCGTTTTCCACCAGCTTGCCGGTGAGCACCACCTCGTCGCCTTCTTTCAGCATGCGCAATATGTGCGGCTGATTGAACCAGATCACTTCGCACGTGTCGCCGTCGCCGTCGATGAATACGCCCGTCACAAGTTTTTTCCCGCGCTTCGTATGCACGAGCTTCAGCATGTCGACCGTTCCGCGCAGGGTCACTTTCGCATCGAGCGGCGCCGTCGCGATCGTCTGCATTTGGCTTAGATCCTCGTGCGCGCGGGGCAGGTACAGCAACAGGTCCTCCACTGTTTCGATATCCAATTCGTGCAGCGCGTCGATGTACGGCTGGGTGGTTCGCAGCAATCCGGTCGTCAGTGGCGTCTCCAATTTCATGTACCTTGATTGTACATTGCTACATTGTTAAATGGTTAAATTGTACGCAAGCGACTTGTTTGCCTTCTTCCAGGCAGTTACACAATTTAGCAATTTAACAATTTCTCATCATTCTCAACCGGCGTACCATTTCTGCATGGTCGATCTCCTCACCGCCATCGAGCAGCACAGCGATCTTCCCGAAGAGGATCAGAAGAAAGCCGGCCAAGCCATCGCCGGCGCGATGCAGAAAGGGCATGAGGAATTCATGCTGGAGCTGGTCCAGCTTGCCGATGTAGGTGAAATCAGTCTGATCCATCCGGAAAGTTTCCTGACGCACGCGTACACGGAGCTCGATGAAGCAGCGAAGCGGAAAGTCGATCAATCGCTTCCGAATATTGTCGATCAGGCACGGCAGATCATCGATTTCTACCAATCGACCGCCACGCCCAACAGCAGCCCTCAGCTAGAGACGATGGTGGCGCATCTGTGGCAGATGAAGGAGCGAGTGGAGAAGGAGTGCGGGGATGTGTTTAGGATATAAATATCGTCTGCGAGACGATGTCACCCCGACCTAGCCTGTCCCGAGTCCGTCGTATCCCTGTCACCCCGAGCCTGTCGAAGGGTGTTCTCTGGGTCGTACTTTCTCTCGGAAGTACTCGGTTCAATATTCACATGATCTAGTATCACTGTTTCTGATTGTCTCTTCAATGAACCAGGTACTCGCTGGTGCCTATGTCTGACTCGGAGCACCCTTCGACAGGCTCAGGGTGACAGGATTGAGGTCAGGCGATCATGTGACATACCTCGCCAATCATTCTGGTTGTATCCAATGAATCCGCTCATCCCCTTTCCACCACGTCATCTGCCGCTTCGCGTACTGTCGTGTCTTTCGAATGATGATGTCGGTTACTTCTTCGCGCGACATCGAGTCCGGGTTCTGCAGCCACGCGGCGATCTCGCGGTAGCCGGTGCTCTTCATGCCGGGCGCGTCCGGCGGGATTCCCCTCTCGACCAGATTCTCCACTTCCTCGATCCACCCGCTGTCGAGCATCGCGATCGTCCGCTCTTCGATGCGACGTTCCAATGCCGCCTGCGGCTGATGGACGCCAAAAATGAGAGTATCAAACCGCGGCTCCCCTCTCATTTTCACATCGGACGGCCTCTCGTTCGTCATCCGCGCGAGCTCGGTGGCGCGTACGACGTACGGTTTGTTGCGATGATGGAATGATCGCGCGGTTTTCGGGTCGATGGCTGCAAGGTGATCGTGCAATGCCACTCCCCCGTCGCGTTCGTACTCTTCTTCGATCGTTCGGCGCATGTCCGGATCCGACGGCAGCGGTTGTAAATTGTCGACGACGGCGCTGACGTACAGCATCGAGCCTCCCACGAGCAGCGGTATGTTGCCGCGCGCGAGGATGTCGTCGATGCAGCGTTCGGCGTGTTCCTTGTACCACGCAATCGTCACGTCCTCCTCTGGATCCAGCACATCGACGAGATGATGCGGGATTTTATCCATCTCCGCCTCGCGTATCTTTGCCGTGCCGATATCCATGCCGCGGTACAGCTGGCGCGAATCGGCGTTGACGATCTCGGCACCGCTGCGCCACTCGGCGAAATTTTCCTTTAGATCTCTGTCGATGTACTGCGCCACTTGGATGGAGAACGATGTCTTGCCGCTCGCCGTCGGCCCGAGGATCGCAATGAGCGGACGTTGCGCTCGCAGCACGTGGTCACGCACGATCAGCCGCCAATCGCGTTCCTCGATTGTCAGGTTATCTTTACTTTTTCTCTTCCCCGATAATCCATTTCGTTTCATAGATATAGAAGAAGTGACGAATCTCTCTAACTCAGTCAACTGAACCACGCTATACTAAGAACGAATCGATACTAACTATCAATTCTCCATTTTCAATTCTCAATTCTCAATTCCTATGCACCCCGCCATCCAATCCCTCTCCCAGCAAATTTCCCGCGGCCACGTGAGCCCGATGAACTTCGTGATCCCAACCGTCATCGAGAAGACGCAGTTCGGCGAGCGCGTGTACGACATCTACTCCCGTTTGCTCGAGGAGCGCATCGTGTTCCTCGGTACGGCCATTAATGACGACGTCGCTAACTCCATCATCGCGCAGTTCCTGTTTCTGGAAAAGGAGGACGCGAAGAAGGACATCACGCTCTACGTGAACTCGCCCGGCGGACAGGTGACGAGCACGCTCGCCATGTACGACACGATGCAGCTGGTGCAGCCCGACGTGTCGACGGTGTGTCTGGGCATGGCGGCTTCCGGCGGCGCCATCATTCTGCTCGGCGGCAAGAAGGGAAAGCGCTTTGCGCTCCCCCATTCCGAGATCATGATCCACCAGCCGCTCGGCGGTACGGAGGGTCAGGCGACCGACATCGCCATCCACGCGGAGCACATCATCAAGACGAAAGACTTGCTCAACGACATGATCGCCAAGCACACCGGCCAGAAGATCGAGAAGGTGAAGACGGATACCGAGCGCGACAAGTTCATGATGGCCGACGAAGCGTTGGCGTACGGGATCATCGATAAGATTATCGGGTCGGCGACGAAGTGAAGGACGAGAATTGGGAATCAAGAATTAAGAATTAGGAGGAATCCTGATTCTTAATTCCTCATTCTTGATTCTCGAACGTTCCTGTATCTTTCGCGCATGTTTGAGCTCCTGAAGCAAATCTCCCTCGGCCGACGCGGCCGGTTGCACACGGCGCACGGGGTTATCGAATCGCCGTTCTTCATGCCGGTGGGGACGGCCGGGGCCATGCGCGGGATTACGATGGCGGATCTTGAGGCACTGGGCGCGCAGATTCTGCTCTGCAACACGTACCACCTGCACTTGCGGCCGGGCGAGGACATCGTGGCGGAGGCGGGCGGGCTTCACGGCTTCGCCGGATGGGACAAGCCCATCCTCACCGATTCCGGCGGATACCAGGTGTTTTCGCTGCGCGGCATCAGCAAGATCACCGACGCGGGGGTGCAGTTTCAATCGCACATCAACGGCGACACGCACTTCATCGGCCCCGAAGAGGCCATGCAGATCCAGCACAAACTGGGCGCCGACATCATCATGGCGTTCGATCACTGTCCCCCGTCCACCGCCAAGCGCAGCGAGATCGTCGCGGCGGTGGATCGCACGTTGCGCTGGGCGGCGCGGTGCAAGAAGGAACATGAGCGACTGAAGGCGCTGCGCATGGGAATTGAGAATGGAAAATTGAGAATGGAGAATGGTGGAAGCCGTACAAGAGAGGGAGATGCATCCGGTAATTCTCAATTTCCTCTGCTCTTCGGTATCGTGCAGGGGGGCCTGGAGCCCGACCTGCGGAAGAAATGCGCCGAGGAGCTCATTGCCATCGGATTCGACGGGTACGCCATCGGCGGGCTGGCCGTGGGCGAGACGCCAAACGAGATGTTCTCGGTGCTCGATACCGTGCTGCCGGTTCTTCCGGCGAATAGCGCGCGGTACCTGATGGGCGTGGGGAGGATCAGCCAGATGGCGGAGGCCGTGCGCCGCGGCATCGACATGTTCGACTGCGTGATGCCCATGCGCGAGGCACGGCACGGCAATCTCTTCCTCTCAGACGGCACCACCGCGCGCATCCGCAACGCCGCGTTCGTGCGCGACCATTCATTCATCGATCCCGACTCCCCTTCTCCGCTCAGCCGACGCCACACCAAGGCGTACCTTCGCCACCTCACCAACACCGGCGAGCGCTACGGCGAAACCATCGCCTGTTTGCAGAATATGGGAGTGACGCTGAGGGCGATGCGGGAGTTACGTGAACGAATTGAAAATTGAAAATGGAGAATGGAAAATAATTTTGAGAAACTCAAATATCTGAGAAACTTCCAACATTCTCAATTTTCCATTCTCAATGCTCAATTAGCCGTTAGGCGGTAATCCCCGTCACCTCGATGGTGGTGTAGTGCTGCCGGTGCCCCTTCGTGCGCTTGTAGCGCTTGCGACGCATGGTTTTGACGACGCGGATTTTATCGCCCTTGCCGTGCTCCACCACCTTCGCCTCCACCGTGGCGCCGCCGATGACCGGCGCGCCGAAGGTGACGTCATCGCCATCGACGATCAGTAAGACTTTCTCGAACACGACTTTCTTCCCGGATTCCGCATCCTGCAGCGGAACTTTGAGGGTGTCGCCTACGGTGACCTTTTCCTGGGTTCCGGCGATTTCGACAATGGCGAACATACGAAAACAAGTGGAAAGCCCGCAGAGTGTAGGGAATGCGGCTTCAAAGAGCAAGCTCTTCAACCGTACGATGATCTATGGAGTTGTCTCTGCAAAATATGCGGAAATTGCTTTCCGCAAGAATCGATCGGCAAAGAATTCCGATGCGAGCCGGAGTCCCATGTTCAATTCGGGATCTCTGATTCACTGTTGCTCCTGTACCTGCCGCTGCTCGAAATGCATGTCCATAGTATTGCATTTATGCAATACAATTCTTTTATCACTAGCACAGTGAAAAGCCTACAAATACTCCTCCACTCTCTTCCACAACTCATCTTCGTCCACATTGCTCTTTACGAGGAAGTCCACCGCGCCCAGCTCGCGCGTATTCTCCTCTTCGTGCGGATCGCTGAGGTTCGAGAGGATGATGACGGGGAAGGTCATTCCCTGCTCCTTGCGGTAGCGGAGCACCTCGTAGCCGTCGGCCTTGGGCATGAGGATGTCGAGCAGCATCAGATCCGGCGATTCTCTTGCGAGGATCTCCATGGCTTCTTTTCCATTCGTCGCGACGATCACGTCGGCCCCGCCGTCGTGCAGCAACATCGTCATCATGTCGCGAAGGAGGATTTCGTCTTCGACGAGGAGGATGCGCTTGCTCATGTGGGGTCCGAGACGGTAGGCAGGAGGAGCTGGAATTCGGTGCCCTCTTCGCTGCTGAGACGTGAAGGTAATCGTTCCGCCCAGGATTGTCACGAGCAGATACACCAGGGAGAGGCCGAGCCCGCTGCCTTCGGTGTCGTCGTTCACGACGTTGGAGGCGCGGAAGAACTTACTGAAGGTCTTGCCCTGTTGATCGCGGGGAATGCCTTGGCCCGTGTCGGACACGGCAATGCAGATGCGCTCCTCGCATTCCTCCACGCGCACGCGTACCGATCCGCCATCGCTGTTGCGTCTCTCCTTCGGCAAGCTCCCCTCTTCGCAACGCTACGGACGGACGGGCAGGCAGGACA
>CAZWBO010000053.1:0-9388 GCA_964632375.1 uncultured Candidatus Peribacteria bacterium
GGGGCTTGGCCGTGGCATCTGTTCCTCTACACTCCCTTCAATGTTTTCCCTTGTTTTGCCGACCTTCAATGAATCCGCGAATCTCCCCGTGCTCCTGCCGAAGATCGCGGAGGTGTTGAAAGGCATTCCGCACGAGGTGATCATCGTCGACGACAATTCTCCGGATGGAACGTGGCGCGTGGCGCGCGAGATGGCGGAGTGCGATACATCGCTCCGGGTGATACGCCGGGTGGGGCGCCGCGGGCTCTCGTCGGCGGTTATAGAAGGATTCCTCGCGGCAACCGGCGACGTGCTGGCGGTGATGGATGCCGATGGGCAGCACGATCTTACGGTGCTTCCCACATTGAACGCATCGGTACAGAGCGGCAAGAACGTGGCGATCGGCTCGCGCTACACACAGGGTGGCAGCGTGGGCCAGTGGGACGAACGGCGGCACGCCCTCAGCCGCCTGGCGACGCGCATGGCCATCCGTCTCTGCAAAGTGCGCGTGCACGACCCGATGAGCGGATTCTTCGCCATCGACCGTCGCACGTTCGAAGATGCGCTCCCGCGTCTGAACCCGAAGGGATTCAAGATCCTCCTCGACTTGCTGGTGCATGCGCCGCAGGGCACGACGGCCGAGGAACTGCCGTTCACGTTCGGCGCGCGGCTGCACGGCGAGAGCAAGCTCTCGCGCCGGGTACAGATCGAATTTCTCGAGTACCTCTACGATGTCACGCTCGGCTCGTACGTGCCGCTCATGTTCCTGAAGTACTGTCTGGTAGGCGTGGCAGGCGTGGCGGTGAACGTGGTGGCGTACTTGTTCATTTCGCGCGTGCTGGCAGGGGAGTGGCAGGCGTTTCTCGGTTTCTCGACGCCGCTTCTGGGTGGCATCGAAACCGCCATCGTGTTCAACTTTCTGCTCAACAATGTCTGGACGTTCTCGCAGGTGCGCCTGCGCGGCCTTCGTGCGGTGGCGGGCTTTCTCAAGTACAACGCCGCGTGCCTTTTTGGCGCATTGGCTAACTACTCCGTCTCCAGCTCGCTCTTCGAGCGTGGCGCTCACGAGATGCTTTCCGTTATGCTCGGCGCACTCGTGGGCGTCATCTGGAATTACACGATGAGCCGTCTCCTCACGTGGCGCGTATGATCAATCTTCCGCAAACGCCGGCTCCGCCATCCGCTCCTCCCGCTACACCTCAGGTCGCGGCTCTGCCCCGCAGTCGCATTCATTCCGGGTTGATCTTCTCCGTTGTGACGCTGTTCTGCATCGCGTTCTTGGGCTACCAGATCCGCGGATTGCTGCCGCTGTACACCGATGGCGCCCTGCGCGCACGCGTGCTCGATCGTATGCGGGCGGTGTCCACCGAGCACGGGTGGCTGGTGTCGGATCTAAGCGTGCAACAGATCGATGCGCGCCGGATCCGCGTGCTGTACCACCCGCACATGCGCGGCAGCGACTCCGTGACCTGTCTCTTCATCCCGTACGACCAAGACCCATACCCATGCGACGACTGATCAGCATCATCATGCTCGAGGCGTATGCCGCCGCACTCGCGTGGCTGCAGCTGCAGGGTGGCGTGCGTACCGACGAGGCGAAGTACCTCCTCAATATCCCGTACCCGCATCCGCCGCTCGCGCGGTGGATCCTCGGGCTCACCGACGGCTGGGCGTACCAGGAAGTTTTCTGGCGATTCGTGTTCGCGTCGCTGCTTGTCCAGGGCGTGTGGCTCGTGTGGGATATGACACTCGGTATGCCGTGGCGACAACGGCGGAGCATCAGCTTCCTGTGGTTGTGCGCGAGCGCCGTTCTCCTGCAGGCAGGAAGCATCATGATGGCGCCGCTGACATCCGTGGAGGTACTGGTACTGCTGTGGCTCCTCTCTAAGTTTCAACTGCGCGAAGACCGGGCCGGCTGGGTGGCGCTCTTTTGGCTGGTGTCGCTCTTCACGGCGTACCAAGTACTGCTCTTCCTCCCCATCGTCATCGCCATTTTCCGCAAGATGCGCATCTCGCGTCGCGCGAAAATACTCTACGTGACGCTGCCGATCCTTGTCCTCGCGCTCTACACGCTCACGACCCCGCTGGTACTCGCCGCTATGGTGATCAAGGGACAGCAGGGCGTGCAGACGGCGCTGCTCGAGAAGTTCGTCGGGCTCGGACAGGTGTGGATGCGCGGCGGAAGCTTGATCGTGAGCATCGTCGGTACGATCGGCTTGCTGCGCTCGCGCCAGTGGGAGCTGATCCTCACGCTCCTGCTCGTGAGCGCGTACGTGTTCCTCGCGCGGTTCGATTACTACGCCATTCTCTTCCTGCCGCTCTTCGTCACGGGCATGCTCTTCTACTCCTCGCGGTGGATCTTTCCCGCCGTGCTCGCGAGCGAAATTCTGCTCGGCGTCCTCATCGTGGGCGCGTCGCTCCCGTCGCTCCTGCCCGAGAGCCACGCGCGCGCCGTCATGCGCGCCATCGCGGAGCAGGAAGTGCGCGCAGGTGACGTCCTCATCGTGGGCGACTTCGGCCACGAATGGCAGTACGAGAGTGCGTTTCCCGTGCATCCCTACCGCCAGCCGCTGCTCGCCGAAGCGCGCGCGCTCGTGTGCATCAACGCCTGCGGCGGCATCCGCCTGCCGAAGAAGTGGGAGCAATTGGGAGGAACGCCCATTCCCGTCTTCATTCGCGAGCGTTTGATATTGAAGGGCGGCGTGGAGCCGCAGAGCGGCTCTGGCGTGCTAGTGACGGGATCCGGAGAAACGGTGTTGTCCGGGAGCGGTGCATCGTCGAATACGAGCGACGCGGCTGCGGACGACGCGCGCTGATCCTGCTTCGCTTGTCGCGGCCAGGCGGTATCAGAGCCTGTAGTACTGCCTGTACCAGTCTACAAATTTTGGAATCCCGTCCTTGATCATCGTCTTCGGTTCGTACGCGAGCAGGCGCTTGGCTTTCGACACATCCGCCAAGCTCGCACGCACGTCGCCCGGCTGCATCGGCAGGAATTCTTTTGTCGCGGTCACACCGCAGGCATGCTCGATCATCGAGACGAAATCCATCAGTTCCTCCTGACGCCCGCTGCCCAGATTGAAGATCTCCTCGGAATAGTTTTTGTCGATGGATGCGACGATGCCTGCGACGATGTCGTCGACGTACGTGAAATCGCGCTGCATCTTCCCCTCGCCGTAGATCTGCAACGGCATGTTCTTCAACATCGCGTCGGTGAAGAGGAACAGCGCCATGTCCGGCCGGCCGTACGGGCCGTACACGGTAAAGAACCGCAAGCCCGTCACGTGCGTGCCGTACAGGTGGTGGTACGTGTGGGCCATCAGCTCATTGTCTTTCTTGTTCATGCCGTACAAGCTGAGCTGATTGTCCGTCCGGTCATCTTCGCTCGCGGGCAGCTTGTCGTTGCCGCCGTACACCGACGAGCTCGACGCGTAGACGAGGCCGGGGATCTTCTGCAGCCGCACTTCGTCGATCACATGGAAGAACCCCGTGATGTTGATGTCGATGTACTCCTCCGGGTGCTCGAAGGCGTAGCGCACGCCCGCCAGTGCGGCCAGGTGGCACACGCGGTCGGCGCCCTTCATCGCTTCCGCAAGCGTCGGTCGATCCAGAATATCGCCGCGGATGATCTCGATGCCTTTCTCTTTCAGGATCTTCGCCCGCGCTTCCTTCAGCGTCGGATCGTAGTACGGACTGAAGTTGTCGTACCCAACCACGGTATCGCCGCGCTCCGCGAGCCGGAGGGCAGTGTGGAAGCCGATGAAGCCGGCGGCTCCGGTGAGGAAGATTTTCATGAGCAGTAAGCAATAAGCAATAAGCCTTAAGCTTTGAGTTTAGCGTGGAAGGAGCGGAGCATTCTGTCAATTTCCTCAATGTCCACAATAAATTTCTTGCAAAGATCTTCACTGAGATATTCCAAATTCCTCGCGATGAGTATTTGCGTATGAAGTTCTGCAAGCGATCCTTTGGCAATTAAAATAAAATGTCCAAAATCTTTGTCTGATGTTCTTTGGCTCCCCTCAGCAATATTTGATGGGATTGAAATGGCACATCGTCTCATTTGAGACGTAATTCCATATATTTCTGTGCTAGGAAATGTCTTTGTGCATGCATAAATCCCTGTGACTAATTCCATGCTTTTTTGCCATACCTGTAACTTTTGAAATTGGCCTCCAGTCATAGAAAGTTGAAAAGCGCCGGAAGCTTACTGCTTATTGCTTCTTGCTTAAAGCTCTTCTGGGATACCGATCCCGACGTATCGCATTCCCGCCTCCCGTACTTCCCGCGGTTCATACACATTCCTTCCATCAAACAAATCCAAACCTTTCATTGTCTCCTTCAACTGTTTCAGATCAATTCCGCGAAATTCATCCCACTCCGTCAGCAGTACCACCGCGTCCACATCTCTTGCGGCATCCATTGGGGAATCGACGTACGCAACTCCATCCGGTATCAATCTCTTCGCATTCTCCATCGCTTCCGGATCGAACGCCCTCACCATGTGACCTTTCTCCATCAGCAAGGGAATCAAATCCAAGCTCGGTGCGTCGCGCATGTCGTCCGTCTTCGGTTTGAAGCTGAGCCCCCAGACGGCGACGGTCGCCTTCGGCGGTAGAGCGTCAAGAATCTTCTGGAAGAAGCGATGGCGTTGTCTTCCGTTGATCTGATCCGTCGCATTGACGATGGAGAGGTCGATATCGTATTCCTTGGCCGTCGCCATCAGCGCTTTCACGTCTTTGGGGAAGCAGCTGCCTCCGTAACCGATGCCGGCATGCAGGAAGCGCGGCCCGATGCGATCATCCAGCCCCATGCCCAGCGCCACGTCGCGGATGTTCGCGCCGGTCTTCTCGGCCAGCTCGCTCATCATGTTGATGAAGCTGATCTTGGTGGCGAGGAACGCGTTGCTCGCGTACTTCACGATCTCGGCGCTCTCGCGGCCCATGAAGACGATGGGCTTGGAGACGCGGGTGATGGGGCGGTAGAGTTCTTCAAGAAGTTCCTGGGGATCGAACGAGCAGTAAGCAGTAAGCAATAAGCTATGAGTCTTCTCATCATTGGTGCTTATTGCTTTGCGCTTATTGCCCATTGCTTGCTGCTCATTGCTCATTGCTCCGCCGAGCCCAACGACGATGCGGTCGGGCATCATCGTGTCGCTCACGGCCATGCCTTCGCGGAGGAATTCGGGGTTGCTCACCACGGGCACGCGCCAGTCGACGCCGCGTTCTTGGAGGATGGCGGCGATGCGCTCCTCGCACTGCTTGCCGGTGCCCACGGGGACGGTCGACTTGTTCACGAACACCAGATCGTGGTCGATGTTCCTTGCCACCGTGTCTGCCACGGCGAACACGGCGCGCAGATCGGCCTTGTGTCCTTCGCCGGACGGCGTGGCCACGGCGGAGAAGAGGATCTGCACCGCGGGCAACACGTCCTTGATGTCGGTGGTGAAACTCAGCCGGCCGGCGGCGATGCCGCGCTGCAGAATCTCTTCTAATCCCGGCTCGTAGATGGTGCTCTTGCCCGACTGCAACATGTTCACTTTCGCTTCGTCAATATCCACGCCGTACACGGTGTGGCCCAATTCCGCGAAGCACGCGGCAGAGACAAGCCCGACGTAGCCGGTGCCGATGACGGCGATGTTCATAAGGCGAGTGTACTCGAAGGGAAGTGGCAGGGAAAAGGCGGTTCCGTTGGTAGTTGGTAGTGAGTAGTGAGTAGAAATCCGGTACAATTACTCACTACCAACTACTCACTACTCACTCATGAAGATCCTCGTCACTGGTTCCATCGCCTACGATCTCCTGCTCACGCACGACGGATCGTTTCTCGACGGCATCGATCCGGCGCACTTGGAACGACTCTCCGTCAATTTTCTCACGCCGCACTTCGAGCGGCACCACGGCGGCACGGCGGCGAACATCGGGTGGAACCTGCGACTGCTCAACCAAGATTCGCTGGTGGTGGCGACGGTGGGATCCGACGGTGGTTCGTACCTCGCGCTACTGGAGGAGCGGGGTATCGGTATGGATTTCGTCGAGACGCGGTCGGATGCGATGTCCTCTACGGCCATCATCGTCACCGACAGCGACGGGCGGCAGATTAGCTTCTTTCACCCCGGTGCCGATGCGCGCGGCCAGTGGCCGGATCTGGCGGAGCAGCGCGACGACATCGCGTACGCGATCGTCGGGCCGCGCGATGCCGGCATGATGATGCAGGGCGTGCGGTGGTGCGGCGAGTTCGCAGTGCCGTTCCTCTTCGATCCCGGCCAAGCGACCAACGCGCTGAGCGCCGATGAGCTGCTCCACGCGATTCGCCTGAGCGGCGGGCTCATCGTCAACGCGTACGAGTGGGCGCTCGTGGCAGAGAAAACGCGGCTCACGTACGACGACGCGCTGGAGCTGACGGATTTCGTCGTCGTCACGCACGCGGAGGAAGGCCTGACGATCTACAGCCACGGCCGCACCATGGTGATTCCCGTGTGCCGCGCGGAGCAGGTGGTCAACCCGACCGGCGCGGGCGATGCGCTGCGGGCCGGGTTCCTTACCGGGCTTTCTGCCGGATGGACGCTGGAGCAGTGCGGGCGCCTGGGCGCATCGGTCGCGTCGTTCGTGGTGGAACAAGAGGGAACATTGATCGATGCATTGGACTTGAACGACGTGCTGGGGCGGGCGGAGGTGATGTACGGAGAGGTGCTGCCGGAGTTGCCGTGAGGGCCCCATCCGCCCCACTCCGCCTGTGGGCTCCGCGGGGCACCTTCCCCCGGCCACCCATCCTCATCATTGAGCAATTGAACGACTGCTCTGTTTCACAAACCCAGAGACCAGCACGGGGAAGGAAGAATGCTTGAAGAACGTACAACGGCTCCCTTCCCCGGCAGGCGTGCGGGTGGATGGGGGAAGGGTTGGGGATGGGGCCCTTGGGCCGACTATCATTCTCTGTTACCCTCCCTTCATGTCCTCCATCAAAGATCCCTCCCTCGCCGCACAAGGTCGTTTGAACATCGAAATCGCCGAGCGCCGCATGGGTGCGCTCTTGGAAGTGCGGAAGAAATTCATTGCAGAACAGCCGTTCGCCGGGCTCACCATCGGCATGGCGCTGCATGTGACCAAAGAGACGGCCGTGCTGGTGAAGACGCTCGTGGCGGGTGGGGCGACGGTCGCCATTACCGGCTGTAACCCGCTGAGCACGCAAGACGACGTGGCCGCGGCATTGGCCGAAGAGAAAGACGTGCAGGTGTGGGCGTACAAAGGCGAGACGAAAGAGGACTACTACAAAGTCCTCACCGCGGTCATCGAGACGAAGCCCGACATCACCATCGACGACGGGTGCGATCTGGTCACCGAGATCCACACGAAGTATCCCGATCTCCTTCAGACGATGATCGGCGGGTGCGAGGAGACGACGACGGGCATCATCCGCCTGCAGTCCATGCAGCGCGAGGGCGTGCTGAAGACGCCGATGGTGGCGGTGAACGACAACAAGACCAAGCACCTGATGGACAACTACTACGGTACGGGGCAATCGACGTTCGACGGCATCCTGCGTTCGACCAATTTGCTCATCGCGGGCAAGACGGTGGTGGTGCTCGGGTACGGCAGCTGCGGCAAGGGCGTCGCCCTGCGCGCGCGCGGCTTGGGCGCGCAGGTGATAGTGACGGAAGTGGAGCCCTTCGCGGCACTGCAGGCCGCCATGGACGGCCACCGCGTGATGCCGATGGCCGACGCAGTGAAGGAGGGCGATTTGTACATCACGGTGACGGGCAACCTGCACGTGATCCGCTACGAGCACATGCAGGCGATGAAGGACGGCGCGGTGCTCGCGAACTCCGGGCACTTCGACTGCGAGATCGATCTCGATGCGTTGCAAAAGCAGGCGAAGACCCAGCGGCGCGTACGCCACTACTTGGACGAGTACGTGCTGCCGAACGGCCGCGTGCTCTACGTGGCCGGCGAAGGGCGCTTGGTGAACCTGGCATCCGCCGAAGGCCACCCGAGCGAAGTGATGAGCCTCAGCTTCTGCGGCCAGGCGCTGGCGTGTGAATACCTGGTGAAGAATAGAGGGAAGATGTCGCCGTCGGTGATCACCTTGCCGCCGGAGATTGATACGTTCATTTCCGAACTACAGCTCAAGGCGATGGGAATCAAGATAGATGCGCTGACGGAGGAGCAGAGGAAATATTTGGCGAG
Organism: uncultured Candidatus Peribacteria bacterium; assembly: GCA_964632375.1. GTDB lineage: Bacteria > Patescibacteriota > Gracilibacteria > Peribacterales > Peribacteraceae > JAQBQQ01. Next base: position 8,160 of record CAZWBO010000053.1, read on the forward strand.
CTGGCAGGAGGGGACTTGAAAGAGCCCCAGCCCGGCGGGTGCCGGGTGGGGCGGGGACCGATCTCAGGAGGAGTGCTGGAGCCACGGCAAACGTGGCTTGCGCTTGCCGTGGTATTTTGGTGGCGCCAGAACGATCCCGGGCCGTCGTCTCCGACGGCCCATCGGCTGTTGCCATGCGATGTGCTCCCCCGGGGGAATCCCCCAGGGGTGCCGAATGGGCTTCGGTCGGGGATTCCGTTCACGAGCGAGTGCGACCATGGGGCGATCTCCTTTTTCCTCCAAAACAATGGTTTGAGAGATCGAGTGAACATTGTAGTGGCGTATTTTCTTCATGTCTTTATCACGGGTTGCTCGATGATTTTATGGCTTTCTGAAGAGAAAATTTTGTCTATTGGTTTGGATTTGTTGCGTGATTCCTTGACAAGTATAAGCTTTTGCGGAAGTTAATGTACTGGTGAGGCGGTACGGAATTTGATCATTGTCATTTCGTGATAAGGAATGTGCTCTGGAAAAGCTCGGCCGGTACGGAACCGGCTGGCAAGATGCCAGGGCACTTCACCGCAGAGAGGCAACGAAAATGCGTCTGTCGTTCACCCCGCCGCGTCAGCCCCGGAAGCGGGGCGGTACACTTGTGAAGTGCAAGAAGTGTGGTGCGAAGTACAAGCCCCACAAGCACAAGCACGAGTGTTGCTGCTGACCCAGCGGGGTCGGCATCGTCTCTCTCCGGTCCCCCGTCGCTGCCACTCAGTGGCGGCGGGGGATCCTTCAAGGCACATTTCTTATCATTCTTGTTCACAGCTCATTCTCATCATCACTTCGATTCGTTACCTGCTCACCCCGCGCTTTGCGGGGTGGGGCTTTTACAGAAAATGAGTGCAGCTTTCTTTTTGCTTCGGGCCCCATCCGTCCTGCGGGACACCTTCCCCGGCCCCCTCCATTTCATCAAAGAACAACAAATCAATTGCTTCGTTTCACAAACTCAGAGACCAGCACGGGGAAGGAACACAGTGTGAGTGAATCATGGCGTCTCCCTTCCCCCGGCCCTCCCTGTCGCCAAAGGAAGCTCGTAGTCATTTCCTGTACAGGATCCTCAGATGCCTGCCGGGGAAGGGAATGTTTGTTGTATGTGTTTTTACCCTCCTTCCCCGGCAGGCATGCGGGGGAGACGGGGGAAGGTGCCCTGTACCGGAGCGAAGCGACTGGTACAGGGCGGATGGGGCCCTCCCCGT
>CAZWBO010000054.1:0-8368 GCA_964632375.1 uncultured Candidatus Peribacteria bacterium
TTGAGAATTGAGAATTGAGAATTGAGAATTGAGAATTGAGAATTGAGAATTGAGAGAGTGCTCTCTTATGGATTCCTCATACTTACTTCTCGATTCCTGATTCTCCTCATACAAGAGGCGATCAGGCGCAGCCGTAAGTGGGGGAATCCTTAGAACAGACACCCGACGTCTTTTCGCTCTGGCGCGGAGGATCCCTTGTTTGCAGCGCTTCGACAGGCTCAGCGCGACAAACCGGGGCAGGACCGCAGCGATCAGTCGAATGTGATGTGCAGTTTATACGTCAGTTGAGACATAAAATCAAGCCTGTGCATGATTATTACTTCTGCTGAAAGTATTCCGTTAACGTCTTCCGAGTCTCTGGCGTATCGATCTTTGCGACCTCTTTATCTTGGAGGATCAGAGTCGGGCTTGGTTTCCTGCGTGATGATATTGGCGGGAGCGCCATGCACATCGCCGTGTGCGTTGAGATCATCGGGGTGTGGGGCTTGAGTTTCCATACGTGAAGGGGGGAAGAAAATCAGGGAATGAACCAAGTTTCTCTGTCAGCTGCTGAACAGAAACACGCTCCTGTTTCAATGTATCGCGATCCCGAATCGTCACCGTGTCGCGTTCGCCTTGCGCGGCGTCCTCGCCCAGCGTGCCGAAATCGACGGTCACACACTTTGGCGTGCCGATTTCGTCTTGGCGGCGGTAGCGCTTGCCGATGGAGCCGGTGACATCGAAATCTAAACGCAGATCAGTTTGATCGCTCAGCATCTGGTACATCTCCTGCGCCTTGGCGATGAGATACTCCTTCTTGCTGAGTGGCAGGATCGCCACCTGCACCGGTGCGATGCGCGGATGCAAGTGCAGGACGGTGCGCGTGTCGTCGTCGGCCAGTTTCTCTTCCTCGTACGCTTCGAGGAGTGTCATGAGCGTGAGGCGACTGAGGCCGAACGTCGGCTCGATGACATGCGGAATGAACTTCTGCGTCGCGTCGTCCGGGTCGGTGTACTGCAGGTCTGCGCCCGACTGCTCCATGTGATTCCGCAGATCGAAATCCGTGCGGTACGCGAGACCGAAGAGTTCCTTCCATCCGAACGGCGTGTGGTACTCCACGTCGGCCGTGCGCTTGGAGTAGTGCGAGAGTTCCTCTTTGTCGTGCTCGCGCACGCGCAGCCGCTCGCTACGAAAGCCCATCTCTGTCAGCCACGCCTGTTGTTCGTGCAGCCAGTAGTCGAACGTCTGCTGCCACTCGCTCTCGCGGATGAAGTACTCGAACTCCATCAAGTCGAATTCCAGCGTGCGGAAGGTGAAGTTGCCCGGCGTGATCTCGTTGCGGAACGCCTTGCCCACCGACGCGATGCCGAACGGCAGGCGCTTGCGCGTGGTGTTCAGCACGTTCTTGAAGTTCACGAACATCGCCTGCGCGATCTCGCCGCGCAGGTAGACATCCTGGTTCTTCGCGTCGTCCTCCACCACGCCGAGCTGCGTGCGAAAGAGGAGGTTGAACCGCCGCGCGTCGGTGAATTGCCCGCGCGTGCCGCACGTAGGGCAGGGAATATTTTTCTCCTTGATAATGGCGGTCAGCTCGGCGGGCGACTTGCCCTCCACTTTGATGCCGGGGTCGAAGTTCTCGATGAGGTGATCCGCCCGGTGCCGCGCGCGGCACTGCTTGCAGTCGACCATCGCGTCGTTGAAATTCGCCACGTGGCCGCTCGCTTCCCACACACGCGGGTTCATCATGATGGCGGCGTCGATGCCCACCATGTCCTGGCGCTTGCGCACGAACCGCTCCCACCACCAGTCGCGGATGGCGTTCTTCAGCTCCGTGCCCAGCGGGCCGTAATCCCAGCTGTTGGCGAGCCCGCCGTAGATGTCCGATCCCGGGAACACGAAGCCGCGGCGCTTGGCGAGGGAGACTACTTGGTCGAGGGAGGAGGCAGGCATGGCGACGGGAATCAGGAATTAAGAATTAGGAATGATCCTCATTATTGATGATTAATGGCTTGTATGATTCAGGAAACAGGAGGAAGGCGCTACTTTATTAAGTGCAATAAATATGCTATAATTATATGATTTGGATCAATCCACACCGCTGCTCATCGGCCTGTTCGATTCGAAGGCGACGATTATAGTGTTGGCAATTCTGACGGTGCTCATTGCCGAGCTGCTTGGGCGGGCGCGGCATAAGCACTACCACTACGTACTGGCGGCGGTCGTCGGCACGCTCATTTCCATGGGAATTTTGATGGCGGCTGAGTACTTGCTTGCCGACGGGCTTGCGGGCAGTTCCGCGCTCATCGGGCTTGGCGTTGTCTGCGTGTTTCTCTTGTGGCGGCTGATGTTCGGATTGGGCGAACCGCATGTGAAGGCGACGGTGCTCGGCGCGTTCGTGCTGTGGGTGGGCTTGCACATTCTCTGGACGGAATCGCTGCCCGAGCGCATCGCGCATGCCCTCGCCATCGTCGTGGCTATTATCCCGGCGCTCGTGTGGAGCGCGCTCTTCCTCAAATACCATCGCGAACGCCGCAGCCGCGTGCTGCTCATGTTCTTCGCCGGCATGGTCTCGACGGCGCCCATCCTCTTCTACGACGCGCTGTTGCGCAAAGGAGCGGAGCTGCAGTTCTTCTTCTTCCGCATCACGCCCGAGAATTTCAACATGACCATCAATGCGGCGGTGCATAACGCCTACCCAGAGTTGTCGATCGTCCCGGCAACCATGCTGACGCTCGCATGCACGTTCATTCTCGTCGGCATTCTGGAAGAGATCAGCAAGTACTGGGTGGTGCGGATGAGCGGCTACGAGATCTTCAGCAGCATCGACGATGTGCTCCAGCTGTCGGTGATCGTCGCCATCGGTTTCGCCTTCGCCGAGAACGTGCTGAATCAGAGCTACTTCCTGGGGTTCGTGAACGACTACCTCTACTCGCCGCACAACCAAGATTGGTTCGGGTTCATCGGCAACGTGGCCGGCCGCTCCGTGCTCACGAGCATGGTGCACATAGTGTCGACCGGCACCATGGGCTACTTCTTCGGCTTGAGTCTGTTCGCAGTGCCGTACCTGCAGGAGGCGGAACAGCAGGGCAAGAAGTACTGGCTGGTCGAGATCCTCCACAAAGTCCTGCGCATCCCGCGCAAGGAAATCTTCCGGCGTCAGATGCTATGGATCGGCCTCACCATTGCCGTTTGCATGCACGCGCTCGCCAATTTCCTGGTATCGCTGCCCGATTCACTGCCGGGGAATCCGAAGACGTTCGGCGATTTGCTCGGCGCTCCTCCCGGGTCGCCGCTCCACTTCATCGCGCTGCTGCTCTTCCCGTCGTTGCTGTACGTGGCGGGTGGTTTCTCGCTGCTGAGTTACCTCTTCACGCGGCGCGAGAACATGAAGGAGCGGGGGCACATCTTCACGACGGATACGTTTGTGATTCAGGAGGTGAATGCGTGATACCCGCGCACTGTAACAGGATCAGGTTCTTGATCGATGTCCGCAGGCCGCAGGCCCGCTCTCTTTTTGTGTGATTCTCTGGATTCCTCAGCGTCCCCCCTCCCGCTTTCAATTTTCTCTCCTGCTACCTGGAATTTTCGACCGACGGCGATTAGACTGCGCTCCTACTTGCCGTTTACTCGCCTCACCCCTCTCGTCATGTCTCCTATCAACAGTGCTGCTGTTTCCGTGACTCGTTCTACGGCGCGACGCGCATCCGTGCTCTTGTCGCTCCTGCTCCTGCTGGGCGGCGTGGCGCCGGTGGCTGCGCAGGCGCGAACGCTGCAAGACGTGATGGTCAACCCGCTGGAGGCGCGCATGACGCGCGGCGAGTTCGTGCGGCAGGCGGTGATGGCGCTGAAGCTGCCGCTCTCCCGCAGCCGGACGGTGCCGCTGGGGCGAACATCGGCCATGGTGCAACCGTACGTGCAGACGGCGTACGAGAAGGGCGCGCTCGATGCATTCGGGCCGGCGATGAAGATGGATGTCGCCGTTACGCGCGGCGAAGCGGTCTTCTTCCTCACGAAGTTATTCGGAGTATCGACCGACGTGTCGAACGTGCGCGCGTTCACCGATGTGGACGAGTCGTCCGACACGGGCAAGGCGATCCTAGCGGCGGTGTCGCGACAGTGGCTCAAGCCCGAGAGCAGCGATGCGTTTGGCATCCGCGAGACATTCTCGCGCAAAGAGGCTCTCCAGCTCATCCGCGCAGCCATCGACCAGCCGGTGATCAACGTTGTGGCGCCGGAGCGGCAGACCATTACCATCGACGTGCCAAATGCGCGCACCAAGACGAAGAAGACATCGCAGAAGGATTTGCCCAAGCAGGAGCTGCTGCAGCAGGTATGGCAGATTTTGAATAACGATTACTACTACCACGACAAGGTCAATGCCGACACGATCGGGTACAAGGCTGCCGAAGCGATGGCCGCGAGCGTGAACGATCCGTACACCGTATTCATGCCGCCGCGCACGGCGAAGAGCTTCGAAGACCGCCTGACGGGCGAGGTGACGGGCATCGGGGCCACGGTGGAGCAGAAGAAGGATGCCGCGAACCATCTGGTGCTCACCATCGTCGCGCCGCTGCGCGGGTCGCCGGCCGAGAAGGCGGGCATCCAGGGCGGCGACGAGCTGCTCGAGGCCGACGGCGTGGCGCTCACGGATCTACAGCTCGAAGACGCAGTGGACAAAGTGCGAGGCGCCAAGGGGACGAAGGTGAAGCTGCTCATCCGCCGCGACGGCCAGCAGTTCACGCTCGAGGTGCTGCGCGACACGGTGAAGATTCCCGAGATCGAGGTGACCTACAACGGCAACATCGCCGTGGTGCAGCTGATGCAGTTCGGGCAGATCACCGACGATAAATTCTACGACACGATGGCCGAAGTGCAGGCGAAGAATCCGAAGGGCATCATCCTCGATCTGCGCAATAACCCCGGCGGTTTCCTCCACACGGCGGGCGTGGTGCTCGGCACCATGCTGCCCAAGGGCACGCTCTTCGCCACGGTGAAAGTCAACGACGGGAGCGCCGAGAACGATGCGACCGATACCGAGCCGGTCATCCATGCCGATGTGCCGATGGTCGTGCTCATCAACAAGGGATCCGCCAGCGCCGCCGAGCTCGTGGCGGGCGCGCTGCAGGATTACAAGCGCGCGACGGTCGTGGGCGAGACAAGTTTCGGCAAAGGGTCCGTGCAGCGGAACTTCACCTTCGACGACGGCTCGAGTCTCAAAGTGACCATCGCCAAGTGGTACACGCCGAAGGATCGCGGCATCGATGGACAGGGCATCGCACCGGATATCGTCGTCACGCAGGAGCCCGGCGGCCGCGACGATCCGCTGCTCAAGGCACTCGAGATCCTCCGTTAGGCACGCGATGAGACGGCATCTCATCCAGCAAGGGATCCCCCTCGCGCTCACCGTCGTGGTGTTCGGCGCGGTGTGGGCGATGCTGTACGGCGAGGTGCTCCTGCTGAACGTGTTCAATCCGCGGGATCCCATCCGTCTGGAGGTGCTGTGGACCGACATCGTCGTCGGCCTCACCATTTACCTGAAGACGTCCATCGACTTCGCCATCTTCATCGGACACCTCATGCGCACGAATCCGGGCTGGCGCAACCGCATTGCCATCGAGTGCGGGACGGCGGCCGGCAACGCGTTGGGCACGTTCGTCATCCTGGCCATCTGGAGCTTCTTCCGCGAGGTGGAGTGGCTGCTCGCCCTCATGATCGTCATCGCCTCGCTGGTGCTCCTGAAACTGGCGGAGGACGGTCTGGAGCACGCGCAGGACGAAGACGAGAGGTACCCGCCGCTCTTCCGCAAGACGGTCAACGCGTGCGAGTACGCGCTCGACCGCATCAACAAGCTCTTCGATCCGCTGCTGAGCCGCATCCTGCCCCACGCCACGCTGAACGCGCAGCCGCAGAAGAACTGGATGGCGCTCCTGTACTTCTCGGGCACCATTCCGTTTATTCTGGGCCTCGACGACTTCGCCGGCTACGTGCCGCTGTTCTCGGTCGTGCACGTCTACGGATTCGCCATCGGCGTGCTGCTGGGGCACCTGATCCTCAACGTGTGCCTTTTCCTCTCGCCCGAGACGACCATCCGCATCGTGAAGCAGCCGATCATCTCCTTCCTCGGCAGTCTCGCGTTCGTGGGCTTGGCGGCGTGGGGACTCTGGGAGGTGGGGAAGATTATAATGGAAACGTATCTCTGAGTCTTGAATGCAGAGTCTTGAGTTTTGGAGAGCCCTTTTTCATATTCTAGAAACACAAACAACAACATCTACCTATTCCTCCGTCTACCGCAGCTGCGATGTCATCCTGAGCCTGTCGAAGGACGCAGCCAGGGCCTCGGCAGGCCCGATTCCCTCAGCGGCTCAACGGTGATCAACCGCGGGTAGGCAACCCGCTCTCCCGGGGAAAAGCCAACACAAAGGAGAGCGGGCCTTCGGCCCGCGGTTGGTCATCAATCACTAGATGACGCGCCTTGAAACGATGCTTTCGTTAGGGGCGGTATTCCTCAACATCCACGCCAAAAAAACTCTTACACTCTGAGGCTCACTCACATATTCGAATAAAACTGCTTCTTCTTATTCTGACCGCGGTAGAACTCGCGCTTGAGGGCGCGCAGGCGCTGGAGGCGGCGGGTGAGGGGTTTTTTGAACGAGCCGCGCTCGCGGAGAAGCTTGAGCAAGCCCGATTTCTGCACCTGCTTTTTAAAGCGCTGCTGCAGACGGTCGTTCGTCTCTTCGCCTTTCTTGATCGCGTAAATAGCCATAGAGCTCGCAGAGGGTAAGGGAGTTCGGGCGCCTTGGCAAGTGATCCTGGAATATTCGACATTCGACGCACGAAACTCGAAGGGGATTCGAATGTCTGATTGCGGATTTCGTGCTGAATATTTGACTGGAAGTGGGTGTAAACCGTTGCTTGTCCCAGATGAATTCTCTATCATTCCTCACACTATGACTAAGAATTCTTATTCTGCTGCGCAGATACAAGTTTTGGAAGGACTCGAGCCGGTGCGCAAGCGCCCCGGCATGTACATCGGATCCACGGATCAGCGGGGGTTGCATCATCTTGTCTACGAGATCGTCGACAACTCCATCGACGAGGCCATGGCCGGTCATGCGGATGCCATCACCGTCACGTTGCAGGAAGACGGATCGGTGACGGTGGAGGACAATGGCCGCGGCATTCCGGTTGACTTGCACCCCACCACCAAGCGCCCGGCGCTCGAAGTGGTGCTCACCACGCTGCACGCGGGTGGCAAGTTCGGCGGCGACGCGAGCGGGTATAAAGTCTCTGGCGGTTTGCACGGCGTGGGATCGTCGGTGGTGAACGCGCTGTCGGACTACATGAAGGCAGAGGTGTTCCTCGACGGGCAGATCTACATGCAGGAGTATTCCCGCGGCAAGCCGAAGGCAGATATGAAGATGACGGGCAAGACGCACAAGCGCGGCACATGCATCACCTTCAAGCCAGACGCGAGTATCTTCGATACTACCGAGTGGAGCCTCGACATCCTCATGACGCGTTTCCGCCAGCAGTCGTACCTCACGCGCGGCATTACGCTCGCGCTCATCGATGCGCGCAGGGAACGGTCGGCGGAGGATCAGAAGTACCCGCGCCTGTACCGCTTCCACTTCGAGGGCGGCATTGCCGCGTACGTCATGCACCTCAACGAATCGAAGGAAGCCATCGGCGAACCCATCTGGTTCGAGAAGGATCAGCAGGAAGGCTTCGTGGAAGTGGCGCTGCAGTACACGCAGACGTTTCAGGAGCACGTGGTGAGCTTCGCGAACAATATTCACACGGTGGAGGGCGGGCATCACCTCACGGGGTTCAAGGCCGCGCTCACGCGCACCATCAATGCGTACGCGCGCAGCAACGGCATCCTGAAAGAAAAAGATGAGAACCTCACCGCCGATGACGTGCGCGAGGGGCTGACGGCCGTGGTGTCGGTGCGCTTGAAGGACCCGCAGTTCGAGGGGCAGACGAAGGGCAAGCTCGGCAACGCCGAGATGAAGACGGCCGTGGAGTCCGTGGTGAACGAGAAGCTGGCTGAGTACATGGAGGAGCATCCGACCGAGGCGAAGGATGTCATCGCGAAATGTCTGCTCGCCGCCCGCGCGCGCATGGCCGCCCGGGCCGCCCGCGACAGCGTGATCCGCAAAGGCGCGCTCGACGGCATGACGCTGCCGGGCAAGCTGGCCGACTGTTCCAATAAGGATCCGGCGCAGTGCGAGCTGTACATCGTGGAGGGCGATTCCGCCGGCGGTTCCGCCAAGCAGGCGCGCGACCGTGAGTTCCAGGCCGTCATGCCGTTGCGCGGCAAGATCCTCAACACCTGGGAGGTCGACGCCGGCGACGTGCTGCAGAGCCAGGAGGTCGCCGATATCGCCAC
>CAZWBO010000055.1:0-7976 GCA_964632375.1 uncultured Candidatus Peribacteria bacterium
GCTGCGCGAAAAAGAGCGAGAATTGGGTATTGATGAGGAGGGGTGCGGGCATGAAGCAACTGTGACAGTGCGACTCAGTTGACAATAGTGATTCGTGCACTACTCTACGCGCACTTTTCTCTTCATTCATTATGTCCGAGATTATGACCGATCGCATCGCGCCAACAGATGCTTTGCCTGAGTATGAGGGTTTGAAGCTCAAGACTTCGGATCCAAACCTGTTTGACGTTGCCGGGTTGCAGTCTGCGGTGCACGAGGTCGCAGCAACGATCTTGGTTCAGCCGATTCAGGAGATTGATCCGACTGATGTGCATGTTGAATCACGAGGGATTTCGTTGCCCCAAGTGGAACGCTGGAGTGAGACTGACCAGTTTCCTGCGAATCAGCGCTGACATTCTCACGGCGAGCGCTGTCGCTCGGAGCGGCGAATGACGATGGAACGACAGCCGCGGGCCGAAGGCCCGCTCTCCTAGTATTCATAATCTCCGCAGCAGCGATTCGTCAGCGAGCTTGTCCTGAGCTTGTCGAGGGGCTGCCCGGGTCTCGGCGGCCCGGCCTGGGAGGTATTCCGTGTGAGCGACTGTCATGGTTCGTCTCTCCTTCGATAAGCTCCCCCCTCCGCAACACTACGGACGGGCAGGCAGGACAGGCTTCTCGTCTAGATCGACGACCGCGGGCAGGTATGCCCGCTCCCCCCATGGGGTGTGTGCTTGCAGCTTATTGCTAATCGCTTATGGCTTTTCACAATACAGTACCTTGCAATACCAAGTACCATGTACTACATTCCCTCTACTTCGCCATGAATCCAGCCAACCGAGACGTGCGGCAGAACCTCGAGAACACGCAGGCGCAGATGCGCAAAGGGATCTTGGAATTCTGCACGCTGCTCATTATCCGTCAGCACGGGCCCATCTATGCGCCAGACATACTGGATGAACTGAAGGCCATCGATCTCGTGGTGGTCGAGGGCACCATCTATCCCCTCCTCTCTCGGCTGCGTCGCGACGACATGCTGGAGTACACGTGGCGGGAATCGAAGAATGGCCCGCCGCGCAAGTACTACTCGCTCACCCAGAAGGGCCGTGCGGTTGCGGGCGAACTCATCGACCATTGGAAATCCCTCTCCACCTCCATTGCTTCCCTGCTTAAGTCCCATGCATAAGACCATCAGCATCACCATCGGCGGTCTGCTCTTCCACGTCGAGGAGCAGGCGTACCAGCGGCTGGATTCGTACTTGCAATCGGTGCGGGCGCACTTTGCGCGCATCGAGGACAGCGACGAGATCGTGGGCGACATCGAATCGCGCATCGCGGAGCATTTTTCGGAAAAGCTCGGAAGGGCGAAGCAGGTGATCAATGTGAAAGATGTCGATGCGCTCATCGCCACGATGGGCACGGTGAAGGATTTCGAGGCGTTCGAGCCGACCGATCCGGATTCCCATGCGACCGACGAGCAGACACGCGCGGCGGAGAGCGAGCAAGCGACTGCGCGCGCGTCGCGCCGGCTGTACCGCGATCCGGACGATCAGGTGATCGCTGGCGTGGCATCCGGTCTTGCGAAGTACTTCGGCATCGATCCCGCCATCGTGCGCATCGTCTTCGTGGTGCTGATCTTCGCGCATGGATTAGGCGTGCTGGCGTACATCATTCTGTGGATCGCGGTGCCGACCGCTAAGACACCGGGCCAGAAGCTCAGCATGCAGGGCGAGCCCGTGACGCTGCGCGGATTCGAATCGCAACTGCACCAGACCGTGCGATCATTTGATCTCGCAGACTTCACCGAAATCTACGCCGGCGGCGCGGTGAAGCTCCGCGTGCGGCATGGCAAGGAACAGGAAGTGATCGCGCGCGGGAACCCCAAAGACCTGCAGCAGCTTCAGCTCTCGGTGGAAGGCAGCGCCCTGCGCATCGAGCGGCGCGGCATGGGATGGATCACCTCATTTCTGTACGGATACGACGCGATGACGATCGACATCGCGGTGCCGACACTCTCGCGTTGCGAGATCGAAGGCGCGTCGCGCGCCACCGTCGACGGCTTTGCGGCGAAGTCGCTGAAGTTGTCATCCGAGGGTGCCTCTCGCCTCGTGTACAACGGCGACGCGCAGGAACTTGAGGCGAGTGCGGAAGGCGCATCGCAGTTGACGCTGCGCGGCAAAGGCAAACGTCTGATGCTCCGGGTATCGGGAGCGTCGACCGCGCACGCGGCGGCGTTCCATGCGCATGATGTCGAGGTGGATGTCGAAGGCGCATGCGCGGCGTACGTGTCTGCCGAGGCTACTGTGAGCGGACACGTGACGGGCGCAAGCAGTTTGCAGTACGCGGGCACGCCGACCCTCACGGCGACGGCCAGCGGCGCGAGTGGCATCAGCGCCGCCACCAAGAAAACCGACTGGCCTTCGCATGACGAGCACAAGCGCGATCGCGGCGATCGCGGCGGCTTCATCCGCGGCGCCACCGGCATCATCATGATCCCGTTCACGGTGCTCACGACGGTCGCCCGCGCTCTCGCGCCGCTCGCGGCGTTCCTCATCGGCTTCGCCGTGATGCTGGTTTCCGTTGCCTGTTTGTTCGGATTGATCTTCTTCACCATCACGATGCTCATGAGCGGCGGCACCACCTACTTCGATGCGTCGCTGCCGGATGTGCTGGGTTCCACGCTCTTCTCGCTCTTCCTCGCCTGCGGGTTCGTGCTCGCCGCCGTGCCGCTCGGGCTCCTGATCATTTTGGGCAAGAGCATCGCACTGCGCCGCAACGGCTTCACCGTTCCCGGCACGCTCGGCATGATCGGCCTCTGGCTCATCGCACTCATGACCGTCGCGGTGACGGCGACGGTGAATGCGAGAGAGATCGAAGCGAAGGTGGACACGCTGCTGCAAGAGCACACTGCGCAGACAACGCGCGTGTTCTCTCTGACGGATTTTTCGCGGATCTCGCTCGGCGGCGCGTTCATCGTCAACGTACAGCCCGGCTCGACGTACTCCGTCGTGGCGCACGGGACGGAGCGCGATCTCCAGCGTATGGAATTGCACGTCGACGACCGCACGATGCAGGGAAGCATGCGGCCGCGCACGGTGTTCTGCATTGCGTGCGATTTCGACCGCATCACGCTCGACGTGACAATGCCGATGCTCGACGAACTGGAACTGGCGGGCGCGCATACCGCCATCGTGAAGTCTTTTTCGCAGGATGCGATGGCACTGAAGGCGCTGGGTGCTTCGCGCATCGAGGCGACGATCAATACGAAGATTTTGGAGGCATCGGCCGAAGGCGCCTCGCACATTCGCGTGAACGGCCGGGGTGTCGACCTGCGCGCAACGCTCATGGGCGCATCGCAACTCGATGCGGAACAATTCGCGGTGGATACCGCTTCGGTGCACGCGCAGGGTGCGAGCCGCGCAATCATCAACGCCGCGCGCCGCATCGACGGCGATGCCACCGGCAGCGCGTCCGTGCGGTACGTGGATCATCCGTCCCTCACGATCAATGTGCAGACGGAAGCCGCGGGCACAGCGGAGCCGCTCGCGACTTCAGCGCCACAGTGAGAGAATCGTTGATGCCACAAGGAAGCTTGCAAGATCGTGGAGCGTGTCGATCCAGAAGAGCTTTGTGGGTCCGTGGTCGAACAGGCGGCGCATGTAATCGTGCACCGCGAAGAAGCAGATGCATGGATTATGGAGAACTTGTTCATCAGCATACATGCGTCTAGGCACGCTGCGGCGCAATCGGAATCCACATTGGTCCGCTGTTCCTGTTGGATCTACTCGTTCAGGGCGTAGCTCCCGACTTCGCCCGAGCCTGCCGTCAGTGGAACCGAACGGAGCTTCGTGGGCGAGTGGCGTCATTATTCTTGGTATTGTAACATCTGTCATAGACATCGGGGCGTAGCTCCCGACTTCGCCTGCCGGCTACGCCGGGCGAGTGGCATCACTTTTCCTTCTACAGTAGCATTTGTCATCATCATCGGGGCGTAGCTCAGTTGGCTAGAGCGCCTGGTTTGGGACCAGGAGGCCGTGGGTTCGAGTCCCTCCGCCCCGACCACACTTCGAGACGCGCTGCGGCGCTCCTCAGTGTGACAGACGAGAAGTTTATGGTGAGCGAGCGAAACGAGCCGAACCAAGTCCGTCCGCCTCTATTTGGTCCCGGAAATTTGATCAGAAAATAATTTGCCGATACGGCAAACATCCTGTACTCTCTTCTCAATGAACGATACAGGCGTAACGCCAACATCCACCAGTTTCCAGAATCTCGGTATCAATCCCCGCATCCTGGACATCGTCACTCGCATGAACTTCACGAGTCCGACGCCCATTCAGCATCAGGCGATTCCGCCTGCGCTGAGCGGAAAAGACGTGGTCGGCATCGCGCAGACGGGCACGGGAAAGACGCTCGCATTCGGCATCCCCATGCTGCAGAGGATTTTAGAGAAGGGTGGGCGAGGACTCGTCATTCTGCCCACGCGCGAGCTGGCGCATCAGGTGGATGAGACGCTGCGCAAGTTTGGCCCGGCATTGGGAATCGAATCGGCGGTGTTCATCGGCGGCGCGTCGATGTACCAGCAGAAGCAGATGCTCAAGCGCAACCCGAAGATCCTCGTTGCCACACCCGGGCGCTTGATGGACCACTTGCAGCAAGGGACGGTGACGCTGCGCGAGGTGAATATTTTGGTGCTGGACGAAGCCGACCGCATGTTCGACATGGGATTCGCTCCCGCCATCCAGCGCATCATCAAGCAGATTCCGTCCGATCGGCAGACGATGCTGTTCTCGGCCACGATGCCGCACGCCATCATGCAGCTGGCTGCCGGACACATGAAGATGCCGCTGCGCATCGAGGTGGCGCCGCAGGGCACGACGGCCGCGCGCGTGGAGCAGGAGCTGATCATGGTGCGCAAAGAAGAGAAGATCCGCCTGCTCGAATCAATTTTGGGAACGGTCAAAGGCACGGTGCTCGTGTTTTCGCGCACGAAGCACGGGGCCAAGAAGATCGCGCGCAGCGTGAAATCGATGGGCCACACGGTGAACGAGCTGCACGCGAATAAGTCGCTGAATCAGCGCAAGGAAGCACTGGACGGTTTCAAGCGCGGCCGCTACCGCGTGCTCATCGCCACCGACATCGCCGCGCGCGGCATCGACGTGAAGGAGATCGAGCTCGTCATCAACTACGATCTGCCGGATAACCCCGAAGATTACGTGCACCGCATCGGACGCACGGCGCGCGCGGGCCTCGCCGGCCGGGCGGTGTCGTTCGCGACGCCGGATCAGCAGAGCGAGATCCGCAGCATCGAGCGCCTCGTGCGCACGAGCATCAAGCGCGGAGCGCTGCCGTCCAACCTGCCGCCGCCGCGGCGCGTGGAGGATGCGTCGGGAACAGTGACCGACGGCGGAAGATCGAACTACTCGCCCCGATCCGACGATGCGCGTCAGCCCCGGCCGCAATTCCGCTCGCGCTCCGTTCCCCCGTCGCATCCGCGTCATCAACGCGGGCGTACGCCTGAGGGTCACGGAAGCGACAAGCACGCGCGTCCCCCCTTCCGGTCGAAGGTGAACACGGAGAAGCTGGGTGGCATGCAGGAGCAGAGTTTTCAAGATCCATTATAGAATTGAAAATTGAGGATTGAGAATTGATAATTGCGGAAGAACGCTCTGAGCGCATACTGCCTTTGGTTCATTCTCAATTTTCAATTCTCAATTTATAATCCGCGTATGTTCTGCACCGTCCTCACGGCGTCGAAATCCGGCGGTATCGGGAATGGCTTGACCTACGATGCCGGCGACTTGGACGTGCGTCCGGGCCTGCTCGTGCGCGTGCCGCTGCGGAACAGGTTGGTCGAAGCCATTGTCGTGAACGTGCAGCGCGAGGCACCGGTGTCCGAGTACGATCTGAAGAAAGTACACAGCATCTTTCATCCCATCCCGCTGCTGAGCGAGGAGCAGATCGCCACCGTGCGATGGATGGCGGAGTATTATGTGACGACCCTGCGGCAAGCCATCGGCGTGTGGCTGCCGGCGCCGCCGTGGATCAAGTTGCTGCCAAAGAAAAGCAATTTCTATCGTGCCGCTCCGAAGGATGCAGCGCTTGTGCGGGGGACGAAGCAGCAGGTGATGCTCGAGACGCTGCAAGGGCGGGAGTGGATGGGCGAGGAAGATCTTCTGCGCGAGACGGACAGCTCGAAGGCGACGCTGCGCGGACTCGTGACGAAGGGGTTTATCGAGGAGGAATCGCGCGAAACTCTGCATAGGAACGACCGGAACCACACGGTGCACTTGAAGCAGTTACCCGTCCTCACATCCGCGCAGCAGACGGTGGAATCGACGATGCGGCAGGATGCGCGCCCTTCGCTGCTCTTCGGCGTGACGGGATCCGGCAAAACCGAGATCTACGCGCAGCTCGTGGCCGATGCCATCAGAGCGGGCAAACAGGCCATCGTTCTCGTGCCGGAGATCCTTCTGACAGAACACAGCATCCATCGGTACCAATCATTGCTCGATCGCGATCGCATCGCCGTTATCCACAGTCGCTTGACCATTGCGGCACGACGGGCGCTCTGGCAGCGCGTGCACCGGGGCGAGATCGGTTTGGTACTGGGATCGCGCAGCGCGCTCTTCGCACCGGTGCGGAAGCTCGGGGCGGTCATCATCGACGAGGAGCATGAGTGGACGTATAAAAATGAGCAGACGCCGCGCTACCATGCGCGTGAAGTGGCTGAGGAACTCTGCAGGCAATTTGGCGCCAAGCTGATCCTCGGTACGGCGACGCCGTCGCTCGAAGCGTGGGCGCGCGCCAAAGAAGGCCGCTACCACATGGATCGACTGCCGGAGCGGTACAAGGAACAAGCGCTGCCCGACGTGCGCATCGTGGATCTTGCGCAGGTGAACTTCGGCACCATGTATCCGTTCTCTCCTCCACTGCTCGATGCCATTGAAGCGCGGCTGCAGCGCGGCGAACAGTCGGTATTGTTTTTGAACCGCCGGGGCATCGCGACGTCCATCCTCTGCCTGCAGTGCCGGCGCCGCATCGTGTCGCCGGAATCGCAACTGCCGTTCACGGTGCACCTCTCGCGGCAGGGGCGGCCGTACTTGCTGGATCACACATCCGGGCACATCGCCGACGTGCCGAGCCTGTGCCCGCACTGCCAGAGCCCGCGATTGCTGGCCGTGGGAGCAGGCACACAGAAGGTGGAGGATCTGCTGCAGCGGAAATTTCCTCGGGCGCGCATCCTGCGCGCCGATGCCGACACGCTGGCGCATCCGGATCAAATGCGCGCATTGCTGGCGACGATGCGCGAACGCAGAGCCGATATTCTGCTCGGCACGCAATCGGTGGTGAAAGGATTGGACTTGCCGGAAGTGACCCTGGCCGCGGTCATTCTCGCCGATGTCGGCCTCTCGCTCCCTCACTTCCGCGCCGGCGAACGAATCTTCCAGCTGCTGACGCAGCTCACCGGTCGCAGCGGTCGCGCCAAGCAGGGCGAAGTGATCATCCAGACGTTCCGGCCCGACGCGCCCGAGATCGTCGCGGCATCGCGTCACGAGACGGAGAAGTATTTGGATCAGGAACTGAAACTGCGCACGTACACCGGTTACCCGCCGGCTCAGGAGATGCTGCGGCTCCTGCTGCGCGAGGATCCAGGCGGCACACGCGCGAAGCGCATCGTCATGAACCTGCAGGCGCAGATCGACCGGCGGAGTGTACGTATCTCGGTGAAGGCAGCGCCGACATTCTTTGGCGGCGGCAAAGTGTGGCAGATTCTGCTGCGCGGGGAACGACCGAAGGAATTGATCAAGCTCACGGACATCGGCGATGCCGTGATCGATGTCGATCCGATGGAAACAGTGTGAGGGGAAAAGATTTCAAGATTGCAAGACTGCAAGATTGCAAAAGTGATTTATACTGTCTTCACTCACCCTTCCCCCTTCTTTCATGTCGCATCTTCACCGCTACATCGCCGAGGCGCTCGGCGCGTTCGTGCTCACGCT
>CAZWBO010000056.1:0-6572 GCA_964632375.1 uncultured Candidatus Peribacteria bacterium
TTTATGGACTGCTGATTGGGAAATAGCGTTAGTCGGTAGTCTTTAGTCTTTAGTCTGTAGTCGTTAGTATTCATGTTTTCTACAGACTACCGACTACCGACTACAGACTACCGACTAACGTTCGGCAGTTCCCGAACGAAGCTCTGCAGTTCGCGCTCACCTTCGGTGGGCGCGCGTTCTGGCAGCATGATGGTGAAGGTGGTGCCTTCGTTTTCGCTGGAGCGGAAGTTGATGTGCCCCCGCAGCAGCTCGATCAAGTTCTTCACCAAGTACAGGCCCAGGCCGTTGCCGGTATTCTCGATGTAGCGCACGTTGTCGCCGCGGAAGAATTTGGTGAACACTTTATCCTGCTGGCGCTGCGGAATGCCGTAGCCCGTATCCGATACCTCGATCGTCACCGTGCCGTCGCCGCGACTGGCCTTGAGCACCATGGTGCCGTGAGGCGGCGTGTACTTCACGGAGTTATTGAGCAGGTTGGTCAAAATCTCTTTCAGCAGGACTGAATCGGTCGAGAGCGTCAGGTTCGCCGGACAGTCGATGTTCACCGTCTGTTCCTTCTTCAAATACTCCGGCAACTGTTCGCTGCGCACGGTTTCGAACAAGGTGGGCAGTTCCACGTACGCGAAGTTCGGCTGCGTCTTGCCCACTTCCAAGTTCGAGAGCTGTAACAGCGTATCAATCGTCTCGGCCATGCGCTTGCTGGAGCGGTGTGTGCCGGCGAGGAGTGTGGAGAGTTGATCCGACGGCAGGAGCTTCAGATCGGCGTCGCGCAGGATCTCGAGGTTCCAGATGATGGATGTGAGCGGCGAGCGCAGCTGATGCGATACCAGCGACACGAATTCCGATTCCGAAATCTCGGCGATCTTCCGTTCGGTGATGTCGCGGTGCACCACCGCCATCCGGCTGGAATGCGGCTCCTTGGTGAGCGGATACGCCTGCAGCGACACGTAGTACTCCTGGCCGTCCTTACGGCGGTGAATGATATCTTCCGAGAGAAGCGGCTGGCCGTGCGCGATCGCGTCGTCGAAGAGTTTTAGCACGTTCTGTGCCGTCTTATCGCTGCGGATCAGCCGCAGTGTCTTCC
Organism: uncultured Candidatus Peribacteria bacterium; assembly: GCA_964632375.1. Lineage (GTDB taxonomy): Bacteria > Patescibacteriota > Gracilibacteria > Peribacterales > Peribacteraceae > JAQBQQ01. The sequence goes on from CAZWBO010000056.1 coordinate 1,085, forward strand.
CGTACGATTCCGCCGCTGCGTAGCCCGTCATGTGTTCCCATGCGGGATTCACGTACGAAATGGTGCCATCGGGCTCCAAGAGGCAAATGGCATCGATGGACGACTCCACGATTTGTTCGAAGAGCGCGCAGGGATCCCGGGGAGTGGGGGACTGGTCATCCACGTCTGTTGATGTTCTCCTCTATTCTACCAGAGAATCGCTTCCGCGAGGAGTGGAAATACGGTATACTGGGGGAGATGTCACAGACCCCAATTCCGCGACGGATCCTCATTGTCGAGGACGAGAAAATGCTCTCGAAGGCCATGGATCTGCATTTCCAGAAGCATGGGTTCGAGACCATCGTGTGTTACGACGGCCAGACCGCCATCGATATCCTCGGGCAGCAGACATTCGACGCCGTGCTGCTTGATTTGATCCTGCCCGGCCGTGATGGCTACGCGGTGCTGGAGGAAAAGGCGAAGACGGCGAACAAAGACGTGCCCGTGTTCGTGCTCACCAATCTGAGCCAGGAGGAGAGCCTCACACGCGCGGAGGCGTTGGGCGCAACCAGGTGCTACGTGAAGGCGAAAGTGTCGCTGAACGAGGTGATCGATGAAATCGAGAAGACCATGAAGAAGTGATGCCCTCGGTGTACCGCGAGATGCCGGAGCTCAACGTATCTCGGGAAATTTTCCGATGCGCGTGGAATGCTTGGAACTTTTGATCGTCCGAGAATCCTTCCATGTCATTCCCGCCCATTTCCTCATGCAGCTTCATCGGTAACTTCGGCTCATGCGCACTGGCAGGGCTCGATGGGTCGATTGATTGGTGCTGTTTGCCGCGACTGGATTCGCCCAGCATCTTTGCGGCCATTCTGGATCGCGATGTCGGCGGTAGGTTTCGCGTCTGTCCGGTCGACGCAACTGCGACGGTGTATCAATCGTATGACGGTGAGACGAATGTACTGAGGACGCAGTTCACGACGGGCACGGGAATGCTCCGCGTGACGGATTGGATGCACATGGGTGTGTCGGATAATGAAGACAGCGAGGAGCACCGGCTGCCGGTACTGTATTGATCGATTGAATGCACAAAGGGATCCGTGGACGTGGTGATCCGGTTCGATCCGCGGTTGCAGTACGGTTTGGTCGACACATCAGCGACGGTGGAGCAGGGGCGGATCGTTGCCCGCTGCGGAGAGGATACGGTGATGCTGCAGGCCGGCGAGTCGCGATCCTTGTTGCTGACGTACGGCCGCACGGAGCGTGCGGCGTTCCCTTCGGCCGGGGAGAGCCTGCGATCCACGCAGGCGTACTGGCTGCGGTGGGTGGGCGAAGTACCGCGCGGGCGACGACCTCGTGCTGGAAGAATGGCGTGTGCCCGTCATCCGGAGCGCTATGGCGTATCCACTTCAACCAAGAAGTGATTCAACAGAAGGGAAGCGGCTATTCGGCTCCATTTGCACGTATCGTACGCCAATATTTCGTGCCAACCCGCCGTCATTCTCCTCGCGATCTCCTATCACGAATGAATGATCGAGATCGATCTGATATTTCGTCAGGAATTGATCGATCATTCCCGTCTTCGGTTTGCGGCACGGACAATGATCTTCCGGCATGTGCGGGCAGAGGAAGATCGCATCGAAGCGCAGTCCATCGGCGGCAAGCGTCTCGATGAGTATCCGCTGTGTCTCGTGAAAAAATGGCTCCTGTTCCGGCCCTTTCCCAAAGCTCTGGTTCGTAACCATGACAAGCATGTAGTCGTGATCCTTGAGTGCCTTAAGAGCGTCGATGACACCGGGGAGGATATGAAATTCCTGCGGCCGCACCAATCCGTCGGAAGGTTCGTAGATCAGCGTGCCATCGCGGTCGAGAAAGGCGACTTTCATGGGAGGACTATACAGGAATGCATAGCAAAATTCCTCCAGCGCGTTGTGCGTTGGGGGTCCGGCCGTTGGTTTTTCCGTAGGCATTCGGAAAGAATTCTCACGTCATGATGAATGTTTTCCCGGGAATCGGTGTATGCTTTTTGCGTTATGTCTCCCCCCGGGTACGACGCACAGGATTCGGCCAGTTGGTACGCGCAGCTGCAGAAGCCGCCCTTCGCGCCCTCGCCCGTCGTGTTCCGTCCGGTGTGGACGGTGCTGTACGTCATCATCGCGGTGGTGCTCGCGTGGGTGTGCTGGCGAGTGTGGCGCGGCTCGCTGCCGACGGGCATCCTCTTGCCGTTCGCGGTGAATCTGATCAGTAATCTCGCATTTACTCCGTTGCAATTCGGGTTGCGCTCGAACGTGCTGGCGCTGCTCGACATCCTCGTCGTCCTCGGTTCGCTCGTGTGGCTGATGCTGTCGCTGTGGCCGATGGCGTCGTTCGCGGCCATCGCGCTGGTTCCGTACCTGCTGTGGGTGTCGTTCGCGACGGTGCTGCAGGTGTCGGTCACGTATCTGAATCGCTAACTGTTTCTGCATGGCCTCCACACAATCCACCGTAGATTTCCTTGTCGATCAGCTCGCCGACGCCGGTACGGTCACCACCCGCCGCATGTTCGGCGAGTACGCGCTGTACCTGAACGGCAAAGTGATTGCACTCATCTGCGACGATGCGCTCTTCTTCAAGCCGACCGAGGCCGGCCGGGAGTTTATGGGCGAGGTGGAGGAAGCGCCGCCGTATCCCGGCGCCAAGATGTACTTCCTCATCGACGAAGCGCGGTGGGACGACCGCGGGTGGATGACAGAATTGGCAATGCGGACGTGGGAGGCGTTGCCATTGGCGAAACTGAAGAGGATCAAGGATCCGAAGAAATCCGCGAAGAAGACCAAGTGATCACGACATTGCTCGTCGCACGATGTCTTCGACGAAAGCCGTTTTGGCATCCGTGTACGCGTCGCGATCAGCGCTGAACTCTCCGGTGAGTTTCTGCTTGAGTGGCGCGTACTTGCCGGCTGATTCCGGTTAGAAAAATCAGCGCAGCTCCTCGCTGCGCCGATCTCTCAATCCCTCTTCTTGTTCTAGTACGCCGTTTTTACTGTCAGAGTTCCCTTCAACTTGTGCCACAGCACGTACGAGGCGACGGCGAACAGGAAGCACACGAACGGAAACCAGGCCATTCCCGCGTACTTGGGGACCATCGCCAGGGCGAGCGCTGCCGAGAGCGTGTCGATGAAGAATCCGACGTATGCCCATTCTTTGAAGCGCGGGGCGAACCATGGCAGGATTAGCACCAACCCGCCGATGGCCTTGGCCAGGTTGAGCTCATAGCTGAAGTACTCTGGGTATCCGAGCTCGCGCATCACGTCGAGCGTCATGCTTTTGTCGGTGAAGAAGAACAGCGCCGCCGGCACGCAGACAACCAAGACGAACAGGACGGTGGTGATCCAGTAGAGGATCTTGAGCGTACGAGTGCTCATAGGGAAGGGAGGGGAAGGGGAGAGGTGGAGCTATTTTAGTCGATCCGGAGCGTATTTGTCAGTGTGTCCGTACGGTGGGGGGGGGAGCGGCGATGATGCGCTCCTTCCCCTGCGGCAAAGATGAGAGAAGGGGATTACTGTACGGCGTCGAGCGCGGCGGCGAACTTGTCGAGGCTCTCGTTCCAGCCTTGCGTGGCGTTCTCGGCCATCTCGGTCGGGTGCCCCGCGTGCACGATGGTGAGCGTGGTCTTTCCTTCACCGGCGTCGGCAAACGTGACGGTTACGATCATTTCCTCCGGCCACTCGCCGGGCATGCCGACATCATTCGGCGAGATGATGTTGCCGTGCTCGTCGGCGAAGTTATCGGTGGCGACAATACGCTCCAGAGGGACGATCTCCTTGTAGGTTCCTGTGCTCCAGAAATCCTTGTTAGCGAAGGAGCCCATGCCCGGTCCGCCGCGCATGCAGTACAAATAGGTGCCACCCTCGCGGAAATCGACTGTGGCCGCCGGTGCGCTGAAGCCATTCGGGCCCCACCAGTGCTTGATGTGCTCGGGGGTGGTCCAGGCTTTCCATACTTTCTCGCGCGGCGCGTCGAAGGTGCGGGTGATGGTGAGCGTCGTGGTCTTCGCCATGGGAATGAGAGGAAGAAATAAAGAAACGAGTTAGAGGTTGGCCAGGTGCTGCTCCAGCTTGTCGAGCGTCTGCTTCTGGCCGTCGAGTGCGCCGTATTCATCGATCACTTTCTGCCGCTCTTCGGCCGTGGCGAAGAGCATCGTCATGGTCAGTTTGGTTTTCCCCTCGGCCTCTTCCTCGAAGGTCACGGTCACGTGAAAGTGGATTCCTTCCTCGTCCGAATCGTCGTCGTGCAGGTAGACGAGCCGTTCGGGTTCCACCACTTCCTGGTAACGGATGCGGTTCGGGTAGTCCTTCCCGTCTGGCCCGTGCATCACGAAGCGCCACACGCCGCCGGGCTGCACGGTCATCTCTTCGATGGTGTTCGTGAAGCCGTTCGGCCCCCACCACTGCGCGATGTGGTGCGGATCGGTCCACACTTGCCACACACGCTCGCGCGGGGCGTGGAGAATGCGGGTGCTGGAGATGTCTCGATTATCGGTCGTCATGGAAATGATGGGAAGGGAATAGAGCTACTGCATGGTTTTGAGATACTCCTCCAGCGCATCGAGGCGGTGATCCCAAAGTTTCTTGTACTCTTCCAGGAACTGCGCCGCTTCATTCATGGTCTGCGGTGCCATCTGCACCAATTGCTCCTTGCCGTGGCGGCGCTTGACGATCAGCTTCGCTTGTGCCAGGACTTTGAGATGCTTCGAGATGGCAGCGAACGTCAGCTTGTACGCTTTGCTGATGTCGCCAATCGAGAGTTCCTTCTGCGCCACGCGGCGCAAAATGTCGCGGCGGGTGGGGTCCGAGAGGGAACCGAAGATGCAATTGAGCTGGAGTGAACGATCAACCATATGGTTGAATGTTAAGGCATGGCCGATGAGGGGTCAAGAATAATCCTCGCCAGTAAAAAGAGCGCCGTTGGGCGCTCCTGATCATGTATGTTCAGTACTATTTCTTCTCCATCGGCAGCGGCTGCATCATGCTCACGCGGTTGCCTTCGGTGTCCGTGAACGAGACGAACTCGCCCACGCCGGGGATCATCATCGGCTCGCCCAGCACGGTGCCGCCGGCGTCGGTTACTTTCTTGATGTGCGCCTTAAGATCCTCCACGGCGATCACGAACGACGGCGCGTGCGACGTCGGATCATCCGTCCTGTCGTAGAAGCCGCCGTTGATCATGCCCGGCTTCTTGGGAACATTGTCGTCTCCCATCTCGCTCGTGGTGGCGACGATGTAGTTGCCCATTTCCTCGCCGAGCTGATTCATGTGCCAGCCGAAGGTGTGTGAGTAGAACGCCGCCACGCGCTTGCGATCGACGGCGGGCATTTCGAAGTGGACGACGGGATTCATGGCCATAGAGGTTGGGTGAAGAAGATAGAATGCGCACTCTACAGGCGGAGCGTGAGTAGTAAAAATAAACGGTGCGGAATTTGCTACATCTTGGACTCCTTCCCTTAACGATACCGCTGTGCAGTTCC
>CAZWBO010000056.1:6582-7782 GCA_964632375.1 uncultured Candidatus Peribacteria bacterium
GACGTGATGTCGGAGTTTTTTTGTGGAGCGGGTAGCGGGAATCGAACCCGCCTCCTCAGCTTGGAAGGCTGATGTACTACCACTGTACGATACCCGCGGAGGTGCCAGGGCATTATACCTATTTGGGGTTTCTGCGGAAGACAGTTGGCTTGGAGAAATCCCAAGACTGCAAGAATGCAAGATTGCAAATAAATCCCAATATCCCACCTTTACAGGATCATTTATCGATTTGAAGAATCTTCCGCACCTTCTTCTCATCAAGTTTGCGCCACGGATGGCAGGTTAACAATCTTGCCGCCGACAGGAGGCCGCCGATGATCAACCCGCGCTTTTCCAGTTGGATGATCGCGTACTGCGAGCAGGTGGGCTCATGGCGGCAGTAGCCGTACGGATACAGGTGTTTGAGCGGACCGTGATCCGGAGAGAGAGTGGCCTGGTACGCGCGCACGAGTGCGATGGTCAAACGGCGCGGGGCGTGCCAGAGCTGTTGCAGAAACTGTTTCATGGCACGTTGCAACGCGAAGTCGCTTCAGGAAATTGAACAAAAACGTCGTACACTGTAGCGTCATTCTACGCTTCACTCCCGTCTTTTCTATGACACTCACCTACGAACAGGCCCTCATGTTCCTCTACATGCTGGTCGCCGTCATGCTCATCATCGTGCTGTACCACGCCATCTTCATCGTGGTCGACGTGCGCAAGATCACGCGCAGCGCGCAGAACGTGACGGAGGAGGTGCAGAAGGTGGTGTTGCGGCCGCTCTCGGTGGCGGATCAGATCATGGATTACGTGATGAGCATGATCAACGAGAAGAAGCATGCGAAGAAGCGAGTCCATACCGACGACTGATCCGATGGCGCAAAAGAAACTACCCTCGCCGAAACCGCCGGAGCTCGATGCGCTGAAGAAGATTCAGATCGGGCTCGAGGAACTGCCCGAACAGTTTCAGAACGCATTCCGCCCGGGACGGCAGTTATTCTTCAGTTACCTCAAAGGCATCGCCAGCGGTCTCGGCGTCATCACCGCGTTTGCCATTATTATTCCGCTCCTCCTGTGGTTCTTGCAGCGCATTCAATGGATACCGCTCTTGGGAGATTTTGTGTCGCAGGTCGCGGTGCAGGTGGAGGAGGCGAGGCGGAGATGAGGAAGATTGCAAGACTGCAAGACTTCAAGATTGCAAAAAAAACCCAAGGGGAGAAC
>CAZWBO010000057.1:0-7605 GCA_964632375.1 uncultured Candidatus Peribacteria bacterium
CCCTTGGGTTTTCTTTGCAATCTTGCAGCCTTGCAGTCTTGAGATCTTCAATTCTCCCTTTAATGGGCTGTAGCGATACAATCCAATTCCTGCTATAATACCTCGATGTCTCCCCGTCTCTTCTTCCGGGCCGCTTCCCTCGCGTTAGGCATGTCGCTGTCGAACACGGCGTTCGCGCAGCGGTCTGTGACGCTGGATCTGGGGATCCAGAGCACCTTCGGCACGGCAATCGGCTTCTTCATCAACTTCCTGGCCGTCGTCGCTTTGCCCGTTTGTACGGCACTCTTCATTCTCGGCGCGTTCTTCCTGGTGCTCTCGCGCGGCAAAGAAGATCAGATCAAGCGCGGCAAAGACCTCATGGTCGGTTCGGCGGAAGGTTTGGCAGTGATTATTGGTGCGTATGGGATACTGAGGATGTTTTTGTATGTGATCTACCCATAGGGCGAAGATTGCAAGATTGCAAGGCTGCAAGACTGCAATAAGCCAAATCAAACCCCAAGGAACATACCCTTGGGTTTTAGTTTGCAATCTTGCAGCCTTGCAATCTTGAGATCTTGCTCTCCCCACAATCTCATCCACTTACTAGCATCCCCTCCCTGTCTTCACTACACTCGCACCCCATGAGCACAGACGACCTGTCTTCCGACGTTCTCGAACGCCTCGAACTGGCCGAACAGCTCAAGCTGGCGGGTAATCACCATGAGGCGCTGGCGATCCTCGAAGAGAGCCTCCTGGAGGATCCGGAGTGCGTGTCGGCGCTGGAGGAGATCGCCGATAACGAGCTCAGCCTCGGCCGTTACGATCGGGCCGAGACGGCGGCGGCGCAGGCGGTGAAGTTGGACGACCAGAGTTACACGGGGTTCTACATACTCGGGTTCCTCCGTTCGCGCACCGATCACTGGGACGAAGCATGTCGACACCTGCGTCGGGCGAACATGCTCAAACCGAACAATGCCGAGATCCTCCGCTGCCTGGGATGGGCGCTCTTCAGCGGCGCGCAGCGCGCGCAGGGGATCGTCACGCTCGAGCGGGCACTGAACCTCGATGCCGATTCCGCCCTCACGCTGTGCGATTTGGGCGTGTCGTACCTGCAGTTGCAAAACTTGCCGAAGGCGAAGTCGCTCTTCGACCGCGCGCTCGATCTGGATCCGCAGAATCCGCGCGCCCGCGAGTGCGCGCAGATGCTCGAGCGACTCCTGCACGTGGCGGGCGAGCAGAGCCAGGCGACGCAGATGACCGTATAAGAAATGCGAAGCACGACAGCCGAAACAGGCAGTTTTCATTTCTTCGTGCGTCGAATTTCGACTTTCGACTTTGAATAAGCACCATTCCTTCTCGCCCGCATCACGAATTCATTTCCTCAGCCGCTATACTCCTCTGCGATGTCGAGCGTTTCCGCTTTCCCTCTCCTGCTCCGTCGCGGCATCCGTCGCGGCGTGCTCACGCTATGGCGCGAACGCGGGTGGGGAACGACGCTCGCGGCGCTCACCGGCATCCTGCTCATCGCGCAGCTGCTCGTAACGAGCGCACTCGCGGCGCAGGCCTTGGAAGTACTGGTGCGCAGCGAGACGGATTTGCGATTGGAAATCCTCGGCGGCGCTACGGCGCAACAGCAGAAGGAGTTTTTCGCCGCTCTGCAGGCGCAGCCGGAAGTGGCGCAGGCCGAGTACATCACGAAGGAGCGCGCCAAGGAGCTCGAGCGCCAGCGCGATCCCGACTTAGTCGCCTTCCTCGACACCTTCAAGCTCAGCAATCCCTTCCCCGACACCATTTCCGTCACGCTGAAAAATTTGGATGATTATGATGCGTTCGCGCAGTTCGTGCGCAGCGACGAGTGGCGCGCGGTGGTGGATCCCGGCTTCCTCTCGAAGGCGACGGACCAGGAAACCAGGATCCACGAGCTCATCGGCCTCACGCAGGCGGCGCGGCTGCTCGCGATCCTCTTCCTCGGTCTCATCGGCATCGTGCTGCTCTTCGTGGTGATGGAGCTGGTGCGGCGGCGCGCGCTCATGCGCAGCGAGGAAGTGTTCATCGAGCGGCTCTTCGGCGCGCAGGATACGGCGATCCTCCTGCCGTTCATCGTGGAATCCACGTTGCTCCTGTTCCTCTCGCTCATCATCACGAGCGCGCTGCTCGCGGTATTCCTCTACGTGCTGCCGACCGTCGCGCCCGTGCTCGCCGAAGGCGGGACATTCGCAACGCTGCGGCGGCAGATGATACCGCTCGTGCAGACGGTGCTCCCGCTGTTCATCGGCATCGAGTTTCTACTCGTGCCCGTGCTCGCCACCTTCGGCGCGTGGTTTGGGATGGGACAACAGTTACGGAGTAAAAGATTGATCATAGCTGGGATATAAGCGAGAGAGCTGAGAAAGACTACAAGATTGCAAGACTGCAAGATTGCAAAGAAGGCCCAAGGGAAGAGTTCTTGGATTTTTGTTTGCAATCTTGAAGTCTTGCAGTCTTGCAATCTTCCCTAGAATGGGGCTATGTCCCGCTCCCGTTCCTACCTGGCCATCGTTCTCCGGACACACGACGTGGGCGAGGCGGATCGATTCTGCATCCTCTTCACGCGCGAGCGGGGACGGCTGTCGGTGCGCGTGGCAGGTGCGCGCAAGCTGACGAGCCGAATGGGTGGTTCGCTCCTGCCGCTGCGGTGCATCAGGGTGCAGCTCAAAGAGTGGTCCAACGGATTTATGGCGGAGAGTGCGGAGCTGAGCGAGCTCGATGCGTTCCGCCCGACGGTCGAATGGTTCACGCAGGCGCAGCAGGGCATCGAAGTACTGCTCGGTCTCACGCAGGACGAGGAGCCGCTGCCGGAAGTATTCGACGCGACGGCGCGATTCCTGCGATGCTGTGGTGATCCGCAGAAACCCATTGCGCTGGCCTACACGATCGAGCTGCTTTCGTTACTTGGCTTGCTGCCGGAGACGCAAGAGCTGCAAGCGGCCTTCCTGCTCACCGACGACGAGCTCCTCTTCCTGCACGCCGCGCGTCACGGCGAAGTGCCGGAACAGCTGCCGCGATCCTTCTCGCGCATTCAGGCGGTGTGCCAGACGTTCTTGGCGGATCAGCTCAGCGGACCGCTGAGGGCGCCACAGGTAGCAGCGGAGATGCAAGAGTCCAAGACTGCAAGACTGCAACGAACCACACCAGAGCCCAAGAGTTTTTCCTCCTGAGGATGCTTTGCACTCTTGCATTCTTGCAGTCTTGAAATCTTTCCCCGTACACTCACTCCGTGACCCGCTCCACTCGTATCTTCCTCCTCAGCATCTGCCTCGGCCTATTGCCCGTGGCTTCCGCGTCTGCTGCGCCCATCACGTACCGCTACCATCACTACCTTTACACGGTGGATCCCGCCAAGTACCCGGAGTGGCAGTCGCCGGAGGAGCGGTGGTTGTACCAGGGGCAAGAAGTCGCTGCCCCTGCCGCACTGCGTGTGGATGGCGATGAAGTGCCGGCACCGCCAACCGGTTTCGAAAGGCGGCCGATTGCCGGGTACAACATCAGCGCCATTCGACAGACACTGGAAGAGAAAGTGGCCGCCCCGTTGCGGCGCCCTGCCGGCAGCGTGATCATCGGCAAGGATGCGAGCGGGAAGATCACCTTCGACGGCGTGGGGCTCACGGGACGTGATGTCGATCTCGATGCGACGACGGCTCTCACGATGGAAGCGCTGCAACAGGGGATGACCGAGATTTTCGTGCCGGTGATCGAGACGCAGCCGCGCATCACGGTGAGTGATCCGTCGCTCGCGGCACAGGGGATACAAGAAGTGGTGACCATCGGGGAATCCGACATGAGCAACTCGCCCAAGAATCGCCGGCACAACATCGCGACCGGCCTCAGCAAGTTCAACGGCACGCTCATTCCGGCAAATTCTGTTTTCTCGTTCCTCACGGTGCTCGGTCCCGTGAGCGGCGCAACAGGCTACCTGAAGGAACTCGTCATCAAGGGCGACCGGACCGTACCGGATTACGGCGGCGGACTGTGCCAGGTGAGCTCGACGGCGTACCGCGGCATTTGGGAGTACGGCTTCCCCATCGTGGCGCGCCAGAACCACAGCTACGTGGTGAACCACTACGCGCCCGTGGGCACCGATGCGACGGTGTTCACGCCGGCGCCGGACATGAAGTTCGAGAACGACAGCCCCGGCGCGCTCCTCATCCAGACGCACTCGGAGGGCGACAACGTGTACTTCGTCTACTACGGCACGCGCGACGACCGACAGACTCAGGTGGTGGGCCCGTACATCTGGGATCGCAGAGGCCCGCCGGCGGATCGCATCGAGTACGTCACGTCGCTGCCGCCCGGCCAGAAGAAGACAGTGGGCGAGCGCGTCCCGGGCCTGAAGGCCATGTGGTACCGCATCGTGCAAAAAGGCAGCCAGCCCGAGAGCGTGGAACAGTTCTACTCTGCCTACCAGGCGCGGCCGCTCTTCTACCAAATGGGCGTGGAGGCACTGCCGCAGCCGGAGGATGCCGCGACGGCGGGGTTGGAGAGCGGAGGTGTGGGGCAGTGAAGAATGCAAGACTGCAAGAATGCAAGATTGCAAACCAAAACCAAGGAGTTCTCCCCTTGGGTTTTCTTTGCAATCTTGCAGCCTTGCAATCTTGAAATCTTATCGATAGTACACCGACGATCGCGCTCTCTCATTCAATACCTTATTCACCAATGCATCTGCGCGGTGATTGTCGCTGCGCGGGATGTGCTTGAAGATGATGTCGGGGAATTTCTGGCTGAGCCGCCGCGCTTCGTCGAAGAGCGGCTCGAGGGTGGGCATCTTCACGCGGTACTCGCCGTTGAGCTGACGCACCACGAGCTCGCTGTCCAAGTGGCAGACGAGCCGGTGCGGATGGTACTGCTCCGCCAACTTGAGCCCTTTGATGAGCGCGCGATACTCGGCGACGTTGTTCGTCTCGATGCCGATATGCTCGCCGAACTGCTTGAGGAGAACGCCGCGCTTCGGGTCTTCCAGAATGCACCCGATGGCCGCCTCGCCCGGGTTGCCGCGCGAACCGCCGTCGGTGAAGAGGTACAGCGTGCCGCCGGCCATTGCCTCTTCCTCTTCCTCCTCGGGCCGCCGCTCGTCCGCGCCGTAGCCCTCGTCTTCTTCCTGTTGGTCGAACGGCAACATCTGCGCCGGCGTCGAGAGCGACGTGTTCGTTCCCGCGCGACCGGATAACGCATCTTCAATCACGCGGGCGACGAAGTGCTCGCGGTCCGCCTTCTCGGGGAACATCTGCATCAATCGACGCTCGATGGATGGCGGGAGGCGGAGCATTCAATGGGAAGAGTACTCCAGTCGCGGTGAATGAAAAATCCAGAATCAACAGGAGAGGCGCGAGTACTCGCGCACTGTGATGCGTCGCCTCCTACGCGGAAAGTTTCCAGAACAGTGGATCATTCTCTTTGAATCCATCGAGTGTCCGGCGTACCCCGTCGAATGTCATCTCGAATTGGAATGCCTCGCTTCGACTCCGCTCCGGCGTCAGGCTCTGACTCGCATGCGCCGCACTCATCACTTGGCTCGTCAGTTCATCGATCGTCGCGTTCACTTCCCTTTCGATGCGCGATGCGTCTTCGATGTCTCTCTTCGCATACTCGCCGTCGCGGTTAGCTAATGTCTTCACTTTAGTGGAAAACATCGCGAAGTGGTGGCGCAGGATGAAACGAATGGTCTCCCGGCATGTTTCAGCGTTTTGTCCGGCACTCATCACGAGTTGTTCAAAGCGGTTGGCATCAAGAATGTCACTCTGATACGTATCGATGTCTTTCTGCAGGTCCTTCCGATCCCACTTCTCGTTGATGGTGCGCAGATCAATCTGCGAGAGCGAGCCGTCGGCGCGTCGTGAGGAGAACACACGCTGCGCTCTTCCTGCTGTAAGAAGATCCGCATAGGCTTGAGCGTCTTCCAAGAGTTTGGCGTTCCGCAGTTGAAACGTGTTATTGGTCGCGCGGGCGATGAAGCGGATTTGGTCTCCAATGTACGTTCCCAGTCTGCCCGCGTACTGTTCGGGGTTCTCCTCTCGCTCACTGCCGTCGTCGGCTTTTCGCATCTCCGGCGGCATGTCCGCATTGGTTTTTCGCAGGTACGCCGTGACGAGCTTCGAGCGCTGTTCGTCGTATTCTTTCTCTTCGTTTGTCTTGGAATTGCCGGTGAGCGTACGGACGAAGCTGCGCGTGGCCGTGTCCTCTCCCTTCGTGTTCGAGAGTTCGATCAATTTCCCGAGGATATCGTCCGCCGACATCTTCTCGTAGTCCCGGACAGTCTTCAGGTTTTCCGTTTCGGAATCTTTGAGCGCGAGGTAGCTCGTGCGATACGCCAACCATGCCATGCCGACCGGCATGAAGACTCCGCCGAGCGCAGAGGCTGCACCTGTGGTGCTGGGGATAAATGCCATCCCGCTGATGCAGAGGCTGGCGACGCTGAGACCGCCATCCGTGACGTAGATGATGCTGCAGCCCTCGTACAGTTTCTTCAGTTCCGGATTCGCCGTGTCCACGATTTTCTGCTCATTGTTCATCCAATCTCTCGCCGCGAGCGCTATACCCAGCGCGTCAGCGCCCACGCCCAGTCCTGCGAGGGCGACACGTCCTCCCTTTGACCATGTGGAGAGTGACTCAAGCGCACTGCATGCTCTCTCTGTTTCCTGTACCACTTGGCCCGTGCCAAGGGCGCCTTGGATGATTCTCTGGAGATCAGATCTCGTATCGAGCAGTGCGATGGCGGCCGGCGACAGGTTTCTGAGCCTCCCGAGAGCTTCCGGATGCGCTTGGAGGGCTCTCGCGACTGTTGGGTGTTGCAAGAATATCTCGAGTTGTTGCGTGGCATGTTCCTCCATCCTCAACATTGGATTGCCCGCTGCATATTTGAGAACTTTCGTCGCCCGTTTTCCGATTTCCGCGAATTCCGCAGCAGTTTCGAATGCAGTCACGGTACCACGATCAATTTTGTTCGGCTGTTCTGTTGATGACGTGTCGGAAGAATCCATTTGAATCCCAATCATCTCAATTTCCTTTTCCTCGTCCCTGCGTTGTTCTTGTTCCTGATTCTGTCGCAGTTTCTTCGCATGCTGCGCAAGCTCCCGGATGATTGCCCCGGCTTGCTCCTCGAGCTGAGGACGATCCGGCCGATCGCGCAAGGAATGTTCGATGTCGTCATCGGCCTGCGCAATCGCCGCCTGCAATGTATCCACAGCTGCGACGAACTCCGTGTCAGGTGCCCGTTGCTTTTCGCGGGCTGCAGCGTACGCAGTCGACGTGTTGCCCATCAGTGATTCATCATCCAGCGCCTTCGCGAACGCGAGGATCCTCTGATAGTGCTTCTCGAGAGACGAAAGACGTTTGGCGGCGATGGATCGATTGCTCTCCGGCATCGGTTCCGTTGTTTGGTCCGGTATTTCTCCACCAGAAAAGCGAAGGAGTCGACGCTCGCGTTGCAGGAAGCCGAACAGAGAGAATGTAGATTTTATCTAGTATTATACCATGAATTATATATTTAGGCAAAGCGCCTCTCAGCCATGTTTCTCGCTTTGCATTCACACGCCCCGCCGCACGCGCACGCATCATTCACTGTCTCCTCCGGCAGATCCAACTTGAACTTCC
>CAZWBO010000058.1:0-7386 GCA_964632375.1 uncultured Candidatus Peribacteria bacterium
TGAGCTTCTTGCCGATCACTTTCTCGACAAAGGCTTTCTGCGAGAGGATCTGCTCCATCAGAGTGGCATACTGTTCGGTCGCGGCCTTTTCCACATACAGCACGCGGGCATCCCACGTGCCCATGCAGCCCATCTCTTCGATGCCATCCATGGTCTTCTCGGCATTCTCGGGCTTCACGTTCCGGACGAGGAAGCTGGCATTGCCGCTGTACGACGGCTCCTGCACGGGCATGCTGGGATCCACGTAGCCGCCGTAGATGCTGAATCCGCCGTTGCGGCGCACGTTGCCGTTGGTGCCGATGAGCGCTTTGAGATCGGCGTACTTCTGCTGGAGGCGTTGGCGGATGTCGGTACGAGTGCCCGGCTTGGTCTCGTCGCACGAGACGCCGATATTCAGGATGTCGGGCTTCATGTCCTTGTTCACCTGAGCGTAAAAGCTGTACGAGCCGTCATCGGACGATTCGAACGTGACGTTGGCGGCATCCTCGGCAAAGGCCAGAGGAGCAGCCAGAAGCAGGGCGACCGGGGTTACGACTGCGAGGGCGATTCGCTGGAAGCGCATCATGGGAAAGGGTGGGAAAAAAAGAAGGAATGAGAGAATCAGCGGTAATCTAGAGCATTGCGATGAGGCGTCAATGGGTACCGATGGACCGCGTTCAACACCATAACGTGTGGGTGGTGGGAAAAGTTACAGTAGAGAAAGACTCCAGGGCTCCGCATCCAATGCTTTTATGATTTCCCGCTGCCAGCGGATGGAACGGGACGGGAATACTGCGAGAGCAGGAGCATGACGAGGAAGAGGAGGATGGCGGCGAGGAACTTCGACTGGGTGTCGAGGAACAGTGCGACGATGCCGAACGTTGCGCCGAGCACCGCGGTGAGGCAGAGAATCTGCCGGGGTGACCAACCTTTTTGCAGCAGGCGGTGGTGCAGGTGCTCGTCGCGCGTGTTGCCCTGGAAAATCGATTTTCCCTTGAAGATGCGGCGGAAGACGACGAGGACGGAATCGATGAGCGGGACGCCGAGGACGAGGAAGGTGGTGGCCACTTTTCCACCCGAGTAGATGGTGAGCACGCCAAGCATGAGGCCGTAGAACATGGCGCCCGTGTCGCCGAGGAGGAGCTTGGGCGGCGGCACGTCGAACAGGAGCGCGGCGCACGAGATGCCGCCGAGCACGAAAGCGATGAGGGCGAGAGACGGCTGGCCTACACGGTCGCTGAGGGCGAGGAAACCGATGGTGAAGAATCCGATGGTCGAGAGCAGGCTCACTTGGCCGGAAATGCCGTCGAACCAGTTGAGCGCGTTGATGGTCATGCCGAGCCACACGAGGGTGAAGAGCCCGCTGAGAATGGGCATTGGTTGGAGATACGGCAGGATGAGGGTGACGGTGTCGAGCTTCACGATGTCACTCACAATCACGTGGCCGCCGATGGTGAGCGCTCCGGCCAGAGGATTCGTGAGCGAGTAGATGCGCGTGCCGGTGGCGAAGATGATGCAAGCGACCAGGAGGTGCACAAGTAAACGCAGTGATGATGGCAGTGGCCGCCGGTCGTCGATGAACGAGAAAGTGGCGAGGAGCACGATACCGACGATCAAGCCGTCCTTCTGCTGGCTGGCGGGTTCCAGGAACATGTAGAAGAGCAGGAAGAGCATCACGGAGACGATGCCGACGGGGTAGGGGATCGCAGTACGCGAAAGGCCGTACCGCTGCGGAAAATCCAGCAGCCCGATGCGCGGAAAGATATGCAGCGCCAGCACATGCACAACCAATGATGCCGCAAACGCGAGGAGGGGAGCGGTGAGGAGGGGGGACATTGAGAGGGATGATACAGGGGAGAGGGGGAGAGAAGAATGCAAGACTGCAAGATTGCAATAAGCCAAACAAAAGCCCAAGGAACATGCCCTTAGGTTTTGGTTTGCAATCTTGCATTCTTCCAGTCTTGCATTCTTCCGCCACACCGGTCTTCCTCATTGTCGCTTTTCCCACTACACTTTCCCCCATGCACTACCGAACACTCGACCAGGCGGATTTGAAGAACAAGCGCGTGCTCCTTAGGGCTGGTTTCGACGTGAAGATCGAGAACGGCAAGGTAATGGAGACTGAACGCATCGAGGCACTTGTTCCGACGATGAAACGCATTCTACAGAATGCCGCTCTCATCATTCTCTCGCATCAGGGACGTCCGAAAGGCAAGCGCGATCCAGCCTTCAGCCAGGAGCCGATCGTACCGGAACTGGCGCGGCTGCTTGGGACGACCGTGCACTTCTGTGCCGATGTGGGGGGGCCAAACGCGCGAAAGGCGGCCGAGGCGCTCAAGCCAGGGGAAGTACTCCTGCTCGAAAACCTTCGCTACGAACCGGGCGAAGAGGAGAACGATGCTGCGTTTGCCAAAGAACTCGCCGCACTCGGCGACATCTACGTGAACGATGCGTTCACCAACTGCCACCGCAAACATGCGAGTATGGTGGCATTGGCTCAGCTGCTACCGGCCTACGCCGGTTTGCAGCTCGAGAAGGAACTTACCTATCTGTCCAAGGTAGTAGATGATCCCGCCCGCCCGCTTGCGCTCATCGTCAGCGGCTCGAAGATGGAGACGAAAGTGCCGGTGATCCAGAGATTTCTCTCGCGTGGCGACGACATTCTGCTCGGGGGTTGTATCGCGAACACGTTCATTGCCGCACGCGGGTTCGATGTGGGCAAATCGCGCTATGATCAGGAATCCGTGGTGCAGGCGCAAGAATTCATGCTGGAATCAGAAAAGAAAGGGAATGCCGTTATCCATGTGCCGCGCGACGCGGTCGTGGCCGCAAGCCCGGATGGCGCAGCGAACGCCCTCGATCTTCCTTTGGAGGATATCGGAGGCGATATGGCCATGTTCGACATCGGCACCGTCACGACGGAGCGCTACCTACAGGTGCTCGAAAAAGCTGCGACTATCGTGTGGAACGGTCCCATGGGCATGTACGAAGTGGAGCGGTTCGCCGGCGGGACGAAACGTCTCGCGGAGGCGCTGCGGCAAGCGACGAAGCGCGGCGCAACGACGATCATCGGCGGCGGCGACACGCTTGATTTCCACGTGCGGTACGGCGAGCCGCTGGACGCGTACACATTCGTCAGCACGGGCGGCGGTGCGATGCTCGAGTTCATCGCGGGCGAGGATCTTCCCGCACTGCAGGCACTGCGTGTTGCGTAGGCACTGCGTTCCCTCACCCTTTTCTCCGTTCCGTTTTCATGTCGTCTGTCGCGCGTACCGTCCTATGCCGGCGAGAGGAGGAGACATGGTCTGCATTTCTGAAACGGATGCAGAAAATTCCCGGCGATATCCTCCTGATCTTCTCGCCGCAGGATACCTTGCTTCTGGCGGAGCACGAGGCGGACAGAAAATCCTTTCTCTACGAGTGCGGCACACTGAAACATCGGCTCACTATCGCTACCAAACAGAGCGGGCTTGCCGCTGAATGCCGGCGGCAAGGTATTCCGGTGATCGATCGATTGTCGCAGTTGCGCGCACTGCTCGATGGGCATCCTCAGCTCAGCGAGGCCGTTCGGCTCTTCTCGCCGCAGCTATGGCGGCAGGAGTTGCGGACGCGCTTGCAAGCCATTGGACTGCTCTCGCTGCCGAAGCTGCGTATTTGGGTACTGATCCTCACGAGTATCATCCTCTTCCTATTTGTGGTGTTTCGGCTCCTGCCATCGGCGGAGGTGCGCGTATGGCCGCGGCAGGACACTGTGAGCCAGACCGTGAACATTTACGTCGTGCAGAGCGGTGCACAATTGGAGGTACCGCCGCTCGTGCGCAAGGTAGAGCTGATGCCGATCAAAGTGCGCGCTCACCGCACTATTACATTCGATGAGATCACGGAAGAGTTTACCGGTGAGCCGGCAACCGTGAAGATGCGCGTGATCAACACATCCGGCGACATCGTCACGCTGCGCAAAGGCAGTCGGGTGGTGAATAAGAGCGGCTTGGCTTTCCGTCTGGAGACGGCAGTCGTGCTCACGGCGAGCGGGACGGCGATGGCGACGGCCGTCGCGGAGGATGCCGACTTGTACGGCGACATCATCGGCGAGCGCGGAAACGTGCCGCAGGGTATGCGCTGGGAGTTCTCGGGCTTGCGCGATCCTGAGCGGAGCGCGATTTACGCCATCAATATCCGACCGGCTACCGGCGGCACGACCTCTTCTCGTCGCGTATTGCAACAGAAGGATATCGACGCTGCACGCAAGAAGCTCGAGGCGGAGTTGCTCAATGCGGCGCATCAAATGGTCGACGATGCCGTGGATGCGTACGATCGCGAGCACCCCGGCCAGCACTTGCGCATCTTCACGCAGGATGATGATGCCGAACTCATTCGTACGTATTTCTTCGATACGGTCTTGCCAACCCAGTTTCTGGGACAGCCCGTTACGTCCGTGCCGTTGGAGGGTTCGCTCGATTACAAAGTGGTCGCATACGATACGCAGAAGGTGCTGTCGATGATGCGCGACGACATCCGCATGCACATCGAGGACGGCAAGCGGCTGCTCGATGCGAGTCTCACGCAGGATCGCCTGCGGTTCACGGTCATCAAATTTGCCGACGACCTGACATGGGTGAAGGGAACAGCGGATTTGACAGGATTAGAAGAATTCATTATAAACCCAATCACGCCATCCGGGGCAACGTTCGGACGTCGTCTGCGTGCGCTCATCGTGGGGCAGACGCGCGAAGAGGCGGCGAAGATCATCAAGAATTTGCCGGAAGTGGAGAAAGTCGAGATTCGCGTGTGGCCGCCATGGGGGAGTCGCATCACCGATATTCCGGGGAACATCTCCATCGATCAACAATGAGCCCAACCGGCACCGTGCGCCGGGCACTCCGCTCGTTGGTCATCATGGGATCAGGTTTGCTGCTCGCCGCTGTCATCATTTTCGTTGTGGTGGTACGCATGGTGATCGCCGGTTTCGCGGGGACTGCCACTCTGCCGGTGGAGTGCGCCATTGTCTTCGGTGCCGCGGTGCATCCGGTGTACGACCCGGCAGGCACGATCATCGAAAGCCAGAGCGGACCGGGTATCCGCCGCCGCATGCTGACGGCTGTCGAGCTGTACCGCCAGGGGCTTGTGAGGAAACTCTTCCTCAGCGGCGGCAAAGGCGACGGCATGGTTCGCAGCGAGGCGCAGATCATGAAACAGTACGCGCTCCTGCGGCACGTGCCGGAGCGGGACATCGTCGTAGAAGACCAGTCGGCCTCCACGAAGGAGAACCTCCTGAACACACGGCCCCTTGTGAAGGATTGTTCGTCTGTCGTCGGCATCAGCGACCGCTACCATCTGGCGCGCATCGCCTTCCTCGCTCGCCAACAGGGATGGGACCTCCCCACCTTTCCCGCACGCGAGATTCCCACCGGACCATTTGAAGGAAGGAGCGTTGTGCGGGAGGCGATGGCGATGGTGTGGTATGGCCTGGTTTGGTGAAAGATTTCAAGATTGCAAGATTGCAAGATTGCAAAGAAAACCCAATAAAAGAGCTTTTAGAATAAATTTGGCTTTTTGCAGTATTGCAGTCTTGTACTCTTTCGGAGTAGGGGAGGCCCTCCACCCTGCTATTTCCTAAATTCCATACAAATCATTTTTGTCCAGTGTGGGGAAGCGTGACTATGAATGAACCGTATCTATCCACAGGGGTGTGGATAACAGGGGAGTTACTTGACAAAGAGTGCGTCGAAAACGCTCTACAGATGTATAATCATACATTTAATCATAGTTAACATAAACTGCATTATGTTAACAACAAAATTGCGCTCTGCTACACTACGCGCATGGCCGACGACCGTTCTCCCCTCGCGAAGGCAATTGAGAGGTATCTCTCCTACCTCCAGGCAGAGGAAAATAAAGCGACGCTCACCATCCGTAACTACCGTGAGTCATTGGATCTTTTTCTCAAGCTCTCCGGTCTCTCCTCTCCCTCCGAGATTAACAAGGCATCGGTGCGTATCTACAAGCAGGAACTTCATGAATTTCGCACCAAGCGTAACGGCGAGCTGGGGATTCGCACCAAAAACCACCATTTGACCGTGCTGAGAGCCTTTCTGCGCTACTTAGTACAGGAAGAGGAGGTGGACGTTTACCCACCCGACCGCATCACGCGCTTTAAGGAGGAGGAGCGGAAGGTGAAAGTGCTGTACGGGGATGAAGTTGAGCGTCTTCTCCGCGCTCCCGATACGAGCGACAAGGAAGGGAAGCGCGACGCGGCGATTCTCGAGTTGTTCTTCTCGACGGGCTTGCGCTTGACGGAGCTGCGTATGCTCAATAGGAAGGACCTGAACTTCGACACACGCGAGCTGAGCGTGCGGGGGAAGCGGAACAAGCTGCGCGTCGTCTTTCTCTCCGATGCGGCCGTCAAGGCGCTGCAGTTCTACCTCAACGTGCGTCTCGATTCCCTCTCCCCTCTCTTCATCCGCAACATGCAGAAGGCGGTGCACGTGATGCCGCCCGGCGAAGAATTCCGTCTGTCGCGCATCAGCATTTACAAAATTGTGAAAAAGTACGCGCTCCAGGCCGGCATTGTGAGCGATCCGTCGCCTCACACGTTGCGACACTCCTTTGCGACGGATCTCCTGCGCAACGGCGCCGATATCCGGTCGGTGCAGGAGATTTTGGGCCACAAGGATTTATCGACCACGCAGATCTACACGCACGTGACGAACACGCAGCTCAAGGAAGTGCATAAGAAGTATCATCGGAAGTATGAGTCTCAGAAGTGATCCGATTCCTCTTTCCACTTTGCGATAATCCAATTCACAATGTGGTCATAGAGATTGATCCAGCGTATATCGAGCAAAGCGTTCTTCCTTATTGGCTCTGTTATTTCTTCCAATTTTTTCAGCGTATCTTCTGGAATGTCAGCAATGGCTTTCGAGAGAGCGTCGATGGCCGCCAGCTCTTCATCTGGTGCTCGAAGGTATGGATGGCTGCAAGCTTGTCTGCTTCCAGTACCAGGCCGTCTCTTGTCTCAGGGTCGAGATCCAGTAAAAAAGTTGCTGCGGCCTGTCCAGCCAAGTGATCTGCAGTAATATTTACCGATTCCACCATGATCGGTTTCCACGAATCATCCGCCTTCAGAGGCGGGAGCGGCGGAGTTGCTATGCTGCGCATATAATTTTTCAAATTGAGAATTTGCTTCAGCGCATGCACCGTAGAATCCACGATGCGCGAGAATGTCACGTCACTCACTCGTACCTCACCGCTGGCACCAATCGTTCTGATTGCCTGTGTTGCGACTTCGTACTTTTTGTCGATAGGACCGGCAACAGCATCCACATCCCCCCCTCTTCGTTCCGCAAATTTTATAATGGCTATTCAGTTAACGCAGAAAATGGCGTTTCCTCCTTTTCTAGACAGGCG
>CAZWBO010000059.1:0-6907 GCA_964632375.1 uncultured Candidatus Peribacteria bacterium
AGAGGGAGAGCATGCTTTTTTATGCAACAAACAGGTGCCACTCAAGCTTGAAGGAGCCCTCAGCGTCATGATCGTGCCGACGCGGCGCGTGCGGTCGCGTGGGGTTCATTGAGAACGCCCCGTCGATACGGTATCGTCCGCTCCATGCAGCCACGCAAGACGAAGGAGAAGCCAAAAACGCTTTTGCAGAAGATCGGTCCCGGTTTCATTACCGGTGCGTCCGACGACGATCCTTCCGGCATCGCCACCTACGCGCAGACGGGGGCGCTGTTCGGGTTCAGTCAGCTCTGGCTGGCGCTGTTCTCCATTCCGTTCATGACCGCCGTGCAGGAAATGTGCGGCCGCATCGGGCTCGTGACGGGCACGGGACTCGCCGGCAACATGCGCCGCCACTATTCCAAGACGGTGCTGTACGTCGCGGTCACGCTGCTCTTCGTCGCCAATACCATCAACATCGGCGCCGATCTCGGCGCGATGGCGTCGTCGGCGCAACTGATCGTCGGGTTGCCGTTCGAGGTGCTCCTGCTGCTGATGACCGCGCTCACGCTCGTGCTCGAGATCTTCGTCTCGTATAAGCAGTACGCGCGATTTCTGAAGTACCTTACGCTCAGCCTCTTCGCGTACGTCGCTACGGCATTCATCGTCCGGCAGCCGTGGGGCGAAATCGCCATCCGCACCTTGGTGCCGAACATCACATGGAGCGGCGCGTACCTGTCGAATGTCGTCGCCATCATGGGCACGACTATCTCGCCGTACCTGTTCTTCTGGCAGGCCGACCAGGAAGTGGAGGAGGAAGTCGCGGAGGGAAAATTGCGTTTGATGGGTTTCGGTAAGCCGAACGTATCGAGCACCGACATCCGGAACATGCGGCAGGACACCGCGATGGGCATGGTGTTCAGCAACGTCGTGATGTTCTTCATCATTCTCACGGCGGCCTCGACGCTGGGAAAGAACGGCATCACGACCATCGCCACCGCGACCGACGCGGCGCAGGCGCTCCGGCCGTTCGCGGGCGACTTCGCCTCGCTCCTCTTCACGCTCGGCATCGTTGGCACCGGCCTCCTCGCTGTTCCCGTCCTCGCAGGCTCCGCGTCGTACGCGCTGTCGGAAACGTTTGGATTTAATGAGGGTCTCTATCTTAAATTCTACCAGGCGCACGGGTTCTACGGAGCCATCTCCATCGCCACCGTCGTCGGGCTCATTACGAACTTCGTCCACGTGCCGCCCTTCACCATGCTCTACTACACGGCCATCCTCAACGGCATCGCGGCTCCGCCGCTCCTCGTCATGATCCTCCTCATCGCGAACAATCCGAAGATCATGGGCAAGCACACCAATTCGTTGCTCTCGAACGTCCTCGGCTGGGTTATTACCGGTGCGATGACCGTTATTGGCATTGCGCTGATCGTCTCGCTCATGCGCTGATTCAACGCTCACTTCCTGCTCCGCCGAAACGCCTCACTTTCTTGTGTGATCCACACTATGTGGTGTAACGGATGCCTTTGCAGTGCGTTACAGGCATTCCTGTCATAGCTGCATCATTAATCAGTCATTAATGACGACATCGTACCCTTCCACTGTGAGACAGTCTCCCGCCCGCATCGGCTCCGCTCTCCTCGCCCTCGCCCTGTTCCTCGGCATGTCGGTCGTGGTCGAGAGCCGCTTAGACGCGATCCAGGCGCTCATCACCGATTCCGTCGGAGGCATGGTGACGTACACCCTTTGCATGATGCTGCTCGTCGCCATCCCGTTCGCGAGTTCGATGGCGCTCGTTCCCGTCGCGTCGGCGCTGTGGGGATGGCCGCTCGCGGGTCTGCTCACGCTGGGTGCGTGGCTGATCTCATCCGCAATCCTGTTCCTCATGCTCCGTCGCTACGGCCGGAGTGCGGTATTGCAAGTCGTGCCGCCTTCCACCACGCGGCGCATCATGCGGTTCCTCGAGGCCACGGGCACGCCGGGCATGATCATCATTCGTGCGGCGCTCACGTCGGATCTCTCGGTATACATGCTCGCATTCTTCACGCGCATTAGCGTGGGACGCTTCCTCACCGTCAGTCTCGTCGGGCTGGCGGTGCCGGCCTTCGCCGCCGCGTACGTCGGTGGTCTGTCGCTCGAATGGAAGCTTGGCGTGTTGGCGGCGGGCTCAGTCTTCTTCGGTCTCTACCTGCTGGCCAAATGGCGCGTGGCGAAGCAGGCATCGATGCCGCTCCCGCCTCGCAGGACCATGGTTGCATCGTGAGGGTTGGCCGTTAATCGGTCCTTAACGCCGCCCCGCTACAGTGGCGGTGCTTTCCCATTCAGCCCATGATCCCCACTGAATCCGCACCGCTGTTCCGTCAGTACACTCTGGCTGAGCTGGAGGAAATCATCCGTCAGTCGCACGTTTCCCATGCGCGGTACGTGCCGGTGGGCGTGCCGGTGCGCGAACGAAGGAAGAAGAGGGAGGGGCGGCGGTTGTCGTAGGTCTCGCGCGGCAGAAATTGTTGACTATTAATAAATATAATTTTATAAATATAAACATGAGTTCCCCGTTCCATCTACACCTCATTGGGCAGACGGGTGTGACATATACCGATCCGACCAACGTTACCGACGGCGTTCGGAGCTTCCTTCTGTCTGACGGGAAAGGATCTCTTCATGTGGGTCCCGCGGCATCACGCGTACGTCGATCAAGGGAAAACGTGCATGAGGGAATCGAAGCTCTTCTTGCCAATGATCCTTATGTTTCCAGAGGTCAGGTTCTTGGACCGACGCGACGCGGCGATTACTTCATGAGCATCGCGCCCCGGAAAATCGACATGCACCGGCGCGAAGAGTTCGTCGGCCTGCTGGAGGGAGTTGGCCACTGCCTCGCGCGGCAATCATTCGAAGAATTCAATCAATTGTACGCGGCGCAAGACTGGGACGAGCACATCGCTGCCTGCCTGTGCGCGCTCAATGCCGAGCGTACGCACGTCGATACGGCGAATCGGCAATTCACCTACGCGGAACAGAAAAATCGCGTGTGGGGCCAGTGTGCCGAGTTCGTGTTCATGGTGGCGGTGCGGGCGATGCTGAAGCGCTTTGATGCGAGTGGCAAGATGCGGATCCACTCGAAAGAAGACGGGGATGTGTCTTTATCCGATGAGTACTCGCTGCGCTTCAAGAAGAAACAGTACTCTTGCTACTTGATCATGCGGCATGCGAGCGGCACGGAGAACTTGGGCGAGCAGGATCTGATAGTGAAGACGCCGGAAGGGTACCTGCTCATCGATGTCACCTTGTCGATCGAACATCTCAAGAGGAAATTGGAGTGTGCGGATGGGGCCAATTTGCAAGCCGTTGGGGAACAGCTGTGGGCCAAGGACCGGCCGGTCGATCTGCAGGCGCTCCATGTGTTCTGCGGCGATCGGCCGAGAGACGATCTCCCGCCGAGTGTCGCCAGTTTTCCCGCAAGGGAACTGACGAAAAAAGTCCTCGTCGCATCATTGCGGGATCCGCACATCGCGCAGGATCTGCTGGTAAAAAGCGCGGCCCCATTGTTACTGGAACATCTGGAGCGAGAAGACGATGTGCCCGGGTGAAGAGGTATCGTGGGGACGCCATCGGATGCGAAGAGGCAGACGGCGGATTCCAGAGCAGTGCGCTTTCTGATCCGCCACGCAGCGGCGCACTGCGCATAAAAATCGCCACGATGATCGATCATCGTGGCGAATGCATCCAGGTGATTGCGACCGGCGAGGTTTACGACAGCAGCACGCCGCCATCCACCACCACTTGCGAGCCGGTCATATAGCTCGAGAGATCGGACGCGAGGAAGAGCGCGACCTTGCCGATGTCGTCGGGCTCGCCCATGCGTTTCATGGGGATCTTCTCGGTGAACTTCTTGAGGATCTCCTGCATCTGCGGCGTCGGCGGCGCGCCGGAGCCCGTGCCCGGCGTGGCGATGCCTCCCGGGGCGATGGCGTTCACCTGGATGTTGTGCGGCGCGAGTTCGAGTGCGGTGTTTTTGGTGAAGCCCCACAGCCCGTGCTTCGAC
This sequence comes from uncultured Candidatus Peribacteria bacterium, assembly GCA_964632375.1. Classification (GTDB taxonomy): domain Bacteria; phylum Patescibacteriota; class Gracilibacteria; order Peribacterales; family Peribacteraceae; genus JAQBQQ01. The sequence continues at coordinate 4,019 of CAZWBO010000059.1, forward strand.
GCGTCGTACGCGGCCAGGCCCACCGAGGACGGATGCAGCGCATCCACCGACGTGATGTTAATGATCTTGCCGCCGCGGCCCTGCTTGATCATCGCATCGGCCGCGGCCTTCGTGAAGAGGAACACGCCTTTGAGGTTCACCGACAGGATCTTCTCGAATACATCCGTCGGCATCTGCATTGCCGGTACGATGGGGAAGATGCCCGCGTTGTTTACGAGGATGTCGACCCCGCCGAACGTCCGCACCGCCGTGTCGACCGCTGCTTGCACCTGCGCGGCGTCGGACACATCGGTCTTCACGAATGCGACTCTGTAGCCTTTCTTCGTGAGTTCATCGAGGGCCTGTGCGCCGACCTGCTCGTTCACGTCGGCGATCACGATACTGGCGCCGGCTTCGGCCAGGCGGTACACGATGCCGAGACCGATGCCCATCGCGCCGCCGGTGACGATGGCGGTCTTGCCCGCGAGGGACATAGCCTGCTGAAGAGGGAGAATGGTCATGAGTGTGTGGGTGTGGAGAATACGTGGATAGTATAGCAGAGAATCGATTCCGCGAGAATGAGGTTTTGCGAAACCGATTGATCAATCAGACTGCCAGTGTTTCGCATCAAACGAATCGACTGCTAGTAATCGCCCGTGAACATCGTCGCCGCAGCGCAGGAATGCCAATAGCATTGCACGGCGGATCGCGAATACGATAGCATGCGCCAATGCAGACATTTGTATCCGAAGCGGAGGACGACAGGCGGTTGCTGTCGTCGATTATCGACACTCTTCCGCAGGCGGTAGTGGTGTTGGACGAGGACGGAACGGTGTTGGTGACGAATGAGAAATGGCGGTCTTGTGCCAGGAGTCATAAGAAAGATGTGCTGCGAAACCAGCGCGTGGGAGATCGATACATCGAGCGGTGCAAAGCCGGGCCCGTGTTGGCAAAATCTGCCAAGGATATTGTCCGTGGCATCAACTCGCTCCTCAAGGGGCAGTCGGAGGAATTCGACATTGATTACTGCGAAGAGGCACCGGGCGGCAAGAAGCTGTGGACATCCGTTGTCGCCAGCGTATTCGATGAGCCGCGTAGGTGCATCGTCATCCTGTTCATCACGACCACGTGCAAAGCCGAGCGGCACGAGATCAAGAAAGAGATGGATCTGCTCCGTACAGAAGCCGAGACCACACGCCGCTTCCGACTGGCCGTCGACTCGGCACTGGAGGCCGTGATCATGACCGATAGGGATCGCCACATCATCTATGTGAACCGTGCGTGGCAGCGGTTAACCGGCTACTCGTCCAAAGAAGCGATAGGCAGGCATCCGAGTATGCTGAGCACGAAGAAGACGCCTGAAGCAGAGCGCAAGAAAATGAGGGAGGCGATCGTGCATGGCAAGCCGTACATATCGGATCAGATCGTCAACCGCCGGAAAGACGGCAGCGAATATGCCGCCAGCCTGATGTTCTATCCCATCCTCATCCTCCGCAAGCCGCAGTTCTTTGTCGGCATCCAGAGTGACATATCCAAGCAGAAAGCCGATGAAGACGTAAAGTCGCAACTAATAATGATGGTGGCGCACCAACTCCAGACGCCGATCGCGGAATTGAAAGGCTACCTGGAGAACATGCTGGGCGGAGTCGTGGGCGGTTTCGAGCCCAAGCAGATGCAATATGTGCAAGAGGCGCACGGCGTGTGCATGAATGCGTATCGGCTCATCCGGGATCTGCTGAGTGTCTCGAGGATCGAGCGGCAAGTGTTGGCTGTGGCATTCAAGGACGTGGCGGTCGGCGGCGTCGTGCACGATGCCATCAAACCATTCAGCGTGCTTGCGGCAGAGAAGGGATTGGATGTGCAGCTGCGCGGAGATGCCGAGACGTTGATCCATGTCGATCCGCGTATTTGCGCCGAGGCCATCGGCAATATCTTTCACAATGCCGTTAAAAATACCGACAAAGGCCGCATCACGATCACCATGACGAGCGATGCAACGAACGCCTACATTGCGATCCGCGACACGGGCAGGGGTATCGAAGCGAATCGTCTGGCGCAGATTTTCCAGCATTCGAACTTGCTGCAGGGCGAACCGGTCGGAGGCGAAGGGGCCAGCCTCGGACTGTTTATTGCCAAGAACTTCGCCCGGGTGCAGAAAGGAGACCTCACGGCAACATCAACGCCAGGGAAGGGAAGTACATTTACTTTCCAGTTTCTTTTGTCACGGTATCATTCCTGTTGATGGAACAAATACAGCCGAAAGGCACTGTGCTTGTAGTGGAAGACGAGGCGCCGTTTCGGAGAATCTACTCGGATGCTCTCACCAGCTACGGCTACAAAGTGCGGGAGGTAGAGACATGCATCCAGGGATGGGAGGCCATGGAAGCATCGTGTCCGGATGTCGTACTGTTGGATCTGGTGTTCCCGCAGGAAAGCGGCTTGGATCTGCTGAGGAAGATGCGCGATCACGAGACGCTCTTTCGGGTTCCCGTTGTCATTTTCTCCGTCTTCTCCGAAATGAAAAAAATCCAGGAATGCCTGGATGCCGGCGCAGACGATTACGCGGTCAAAGGCCAGATCACTCCGCCGGAGATCATCGGTATCGTGGGCACGATGATGGAGCGCAAGCATGCGAAGCAAAAGCTGAAGATTGTCCGCGGCAAGGGCGGGCTCCCAACGGTTCGCCCGGTTCTTCGTCGGGCGCCGAAGAAGCGAGTGGTGAAGAAGAAACGCTGAAGCCGCGGGGATGGTCGTTGCAGTCGGCAGAGCATGTGGAGGAAGAGGATTTCCTCTTAAGAAATTTCTTTAGAGCCTGTTTAAAAGCACCTCTGTGTCATGGTTCGTCTCCTCTTCGACAAGCTCCCTCCTTCGCAACGCTACGGACGGGCAGGCAGGACAGGCTTCTCACCA
>CAZWBO010000060.1:0-6243 GCA_964632375.1 uncultured Candidatus Peribacteria bacterium
CAGGTGGAGGACAGTGGTATCTAAACACTAAAATATTATCTTGTAAATGCCCTCAGAGGGATTGATCTGGTGCACTCGCCAGTCAGGATCCATGAATCAGAAAATAAAGAGAAATTCAAGTTGTCCCCCAGGCCCGGTGGCCTGGGGGCGGCGGGTCAGCTCTCCTGTCGCGGTCGGGACCAGGACATTACGGCTGCGAAGCCGATGATCCCCAGCCCGATCTGCATAAGAGCGAGCCCCTTGTTGGTTGCGAGCGCTGGTACTGTCCTCTGGAGGAGCACAACGACCAGCAGAATCGCTAGGGTGATAGTGATCACCCTTTCAGTAGCATTTCTCCCCATCCGTGCCTCCTTTCGGGTGTTAGGGGATATTAGCATTTATATATGCAAATTTACTTTAGTCAAATTTTCTTTGCCGCCCTCGTCTCCGTCGTTCTCCTCGTCACCCTATCTTACGCGTCAGCAACTCATTCACCTTCTTCGGATTCGCCTGGCCTTTGCTCTCCTTCATGATCCACCCCACCACCGCGCCCAGCGCCGTCTGCTTGCCCGCTCTGTACGATTCGATGGCCGCCTGATTCGCCGCGACGGCTCTATCGACCAATTCCTGTAGCGCGCTGTCATCTGAAATTTGTCCCATGCCTTGTTCCTTGATGATGACATCCGGCGATTTGCCGCTCGTCACCATCAGTTCCAGCACCTGCTTGCCGGCGTTGCCGGAGATCGTGCCGTCGTCGATGCTTGCGACGAGCGCGACGAGTGCGTTGGCATCCGGTGCATTGTTGATGGTTTTCCCGTGTGCGTTCAGAAAACCCATCAGCTGCGTCAGCACGATGCTCGATGCTTTCTTTGCGTCGTTGGTTTTGGCAAAGACGGCGTCGTAACGCTGCTTGAGCGCCGGCTCGTCGACGATCATCGTCGCTTCTGCCTCGCTGAGCCCCAGGCCGGCGTAGTGCTGCTTGAGCGCGCGCGGGAGCGGCGGGAGCGTTGCGCGGATGTCGTCGAGCGTCGCCGATTCCACGTGCAGCGGCGGAATATCCGGCTCCGGGAAGTAGCGGTAATCGTCGGCGTTCTCCTTGTCGCGCAGCATGCGCGTTTTTTCTTCGTCGTCCATCCAGCCCACGGTGATGTTGCCTTTCAGCGGGCCGCTCGTTTCTTCCCACAGCTTGCGCAGCCGCTTCTCCTCGTACCGCAGCGCCTTCTCGAGCGACTTGAACGAATTGAGGTTCTTGATCTCGCTGCGCGGGTTCAATGTGCTCGATCCCTTCTCGCGTAGCGAGATCGAGGCATCGAAACGCATCATGCCTTTGAACATGTCGGCCTCGGTACTGTCGATCGCCACGATGATGCGCCGCAGTTCCTGCGCGAACGCCACAGCTTCATCCGCCGAGCGCAGGTCCGGTTCCGTCACGATTTCCATGAGCGGCGTGCCGGCGCGGTTGTAATCGCACAGCGTCTTGTTTCCCTCGTGGCTCAACTTGCCCGCGTCGTTCTCCATGTGTAAGCGCGTAATGCCGCAGGTTTTCTCCGTCCCATTCAGGTCGTACAGGACGTTTCCGTGTTGCGAGAGCGGGAAATCGTACTGCGAAATCTGAAAACCCGATGGCAGATCCGGGTAGAAGTAGTGCTTGCGGTCGAAGTGGCTGTGCTCGTTCACGGTGCACCCGAGCGCGAGCGAGGCTTTGATGGCTTTGAACACGGCGTCCTTGTTCGCCACCGGCAGCGTTCCCGGGTGGCCCATGCACACCGGGCACACGGTGGTGTTCGGCTCCTTGCCGAAGGCATCGTTGTCGCACCCGCAGAACATTTTGGTCTTCGTGCTCATCTGGGCGTGCACCTCCAGGCCGATGATTACTTCAAGATCCACCATGCCGAGAGAGTACCTTTTTTCGGCTCTTATCAGCAATCAGTGATGGAATTGACAAATCATGTTTGACATTTTGTAATATGCTTATTACCATGCGCGCATGTCGTTGACTGAAATGCTGGATCCGGCAACAGAAACTGGAGAGTTGTCAGATGAAGTGTTGATGAGCCGGTATAGTGCTTTCGGTGGTGCCAAGGATTTCGAGATGTTGTTCCAGCGTTATCAGAATCAGCTCTTTCGTTATCTCGCACGCTATACTGGCGATGGTGACTTGGCGAAAGATGTATGCCAGAATACTTTCCTGCAGCTTCATACCAAGAGGCATCTCTACGAAGAAGGTCATCGTGTGCGTCCTTGGTTGTATGCGATCGCGACCCACCAGGCAGTTGATGCTCTCCGAAAACTCGGTCGTCATCCGACCGTGAGTCTGGACCAAACTCCCGACGCTGGTGCATCTTCACGCAGCCCATTCATTGCTCACTTAGTATCTAGCATTCCAGAGCCGTTTGACATCATGGCAGCGGAAGAGAGTGCGCTATGGGTTCGACATGCAATTGATCAATTGTCTGATGTTCTGCGTGTCACGTTTACACTTGCACGCCTGCAGGGCTTGAAGTATCGCGAGATTGCCACAGTCCTCGAGATCTCGGTTGGTACGGTGAAGTCGCGATTGTATGAGGCTCTCCTGAAGCTTCAAGAAATGGCTCGTGCAGAAGGGATGCAAGAGGAAGCCGTTGAAGGTGGTCTCAGATGCGTCAGAGAAGAGACAAGAGAGTTGTTGGTGTCCTGATCGCATCACTCTTAACCTGCGGCTGTGGTTTTTCCCAAATAATCCACAATCAACACGCCTTCCAAGTGATCCACTTCGTGCTGCACCACGCGGGCATCGAAGTGCGTGAGTTTGCGCTCCTGCGGCCGGCCTTTCACGTCCAGGTACTTTAGTGTGATCTCCACGGAGCGCGGCACGGCCACCCACGTGTGCGGCAGGCTCAGGCAGCCTTCTTCATCAAGGGCCGTCTCCCGGCTGCGTTCGGTGATCTCCGGATTAATGAGCGCCGTGATCTTCTCGTTGATCGTGGCGAGGCAAACCCGCGATTCGCTGTCCACCTGCGGCGCGGCCAAGCCCACACCCTTCGCGTCGATCATCGTGTCGTGCATGTCGTCGATCAGCTTCAGCACTTTCTTCGTCACCTTAAGTACGGGCTTCGTCTTCCGGCGGAGGATGGGGTTGTCGGCGCCGAGAATGATGGGGAGAGTGGCCATGAACAGGCTAATTGTAGGGAAAATCTCGTCGTTGAAAAATGAATCTTGAGTCTTGATGCTTGAGTCTTGAAGGGCCGGTAACGAAAGATTGCAAGAACGCAAGATTGCAAATGAGAGATGGCAATCACGCTTGAAGCAATCTTAGCGAGATACTTACTGCTATCCGCTTATCGCTCTTCAAAACTCACCCACTACGCGACTAATTGCTTCAGCCCCGCCTTCTTCCTCAGCTGCTCCACCGACGTGATCTTATTCAGCTCGATCATCTTAATGATCGCCTGCGCGGCCAGGATGGTATCGGCGAGGGCGCGGTGGCGTTCGACGGGCATCTGCAAATTGAATTTGCGGCAGAGAACGTCCAGGCTGTGGCGGAATTCCGTCGGGTACAGACTCTGGCTCAGGCGCATGCTGCAGAGGCATTCGGGCAGGTCAACGTAGCCCCAGCAGTACTCCTTCTCGCAGGTGAGGAACCCGTGGTCGAATGCGGCGTTGTGGGCGATGAGGATGGTTCCCTGCGCGAATGTCAGAAATTGCGGCAGCACCGTCTCGATGGTCGGTGCGTCCTTCACATCGGCTTCGTCGATCTTGTTCACCTGCTTGGCCCCCCACGGGATGTCGCGCTCCGGATTCACCAGCGATACGAACGTCTTCTCCTCGCACACACGCAACGTGGCGTCGCCCTGTGCGCTCATGTGCGGCTCCACGCGCACGCCGGCAATTTCGATGATGCGGTGGCCTTTCTTCGGGTCCAAACCGGTGGTCTCCAAATCGAAAACGGTGAGGGGCGGCAATGCGGGCATGGAGGCTGACTATAGGGACGCGGCGAGAGCGGCTCTAGCAATTTTGGTTGACGCACGTGGGGGGAAAAACTTAACACGGGCTGTGACGCTAGAATCGGAAGCGCGGAGAAGCGGTTAGCGATACGCGGCAAGCAGTTTCGTTCTTGCTTGCGACTATCCGCTTATCGCTTGCCGCTTGTTATACTTCTCTCGATGCCTCGTCCTCCCGTTCCCATTTCCACCGTTCTGCGCGAGTTGAAGAAGCTGTACCGGCCGCCGAAGAGTTTCTTGCACTGGAAGACGCCGCTGGATCTGCTCATCGCCACGGTGCTGAGCGCGCAGTGTACCGATGCGCGCGTGAACCACGTGACGATGGCGTTGTTCCGGAAATTCCGCGAGCCCGCGGATTACCTGCGCGTACCCATCGGAGACCTCGAGCGGGCCATCCGATCGTGCGGGACGTACCGCAACAAGGCGCGGTACATTCAGGGGTTGTGTCGCATCATCATCGAGAACCATGGCGGTGCCGTGCCCCGGATGATGAACGAACTCACGGCATTGCCGGGCGTGGGCCGCAAGACGGCATCCATCGTGCTCTTCGCCGCTTTCGGCAAACGCGAAAGCATTGCGGTCGACACGCACGTGTTGCGATTGTCGCGTCGCCTGGGGCTCTCGACGGCGAAGGATCCGCAGCGCGTGGAGACAGATCTCCTGCGCATTGTTCCGCAAACAGAATGGGGTTCCATCAACACGCTCCTCATCAGCCACGGACGCGCCGTCTGCACCGCACGAAACCGTAAGTGCGATCAATGTGTCTTCGCGGCTATTTGCCCCTCGTCGCGCGTGCAAGGTTATGCAGATCTCGCTGCCGATACGAGGAAATCCGCAGGCAAGCTCGGAAAGACGATCGGCATGGCCCCTGTCGCTTCATCGTGAATTTTTCGTGATCCAACCATACAACTCGGAGTTGTAATTGCTTCAGATGTCTGTACGCTGGGAACTGCTTTATTCACTTTCCCCCGTTTTTCATGTCCAAAAAAACTCTCGCTCTCCTCGCGATGTCCGTCGTCGCCGTTGCCGCATGCAACAAGACTCCGTCCGATACATCCGACACCGCTGCAGTGAGCAGCGATGACACGGTCGCTGCAGTGAGCAGCGATGATACGACGGTAACTGCCGATTGGCAGGAAGCTGCAACCTGGACGGATGCCGACGGTACCTCTCTTAAAGTGGAGGACGGCGTGTTGATGAGCAACAAGGCCGGTACCACCTGGACCGAAGTGCCGGGCAACACCTGGAAGGCCGAGAACGGTTCCTGGTACAAATTCGATGCGCAGGGCGCCGTATGGATGAGCAGCGATGCAGGCCAGACATGGGCGCCGACAGAGGGCAACGAGTGGACGGCCGGTGGCAAGACGTACACGCTGGAGAGCGGGAAGCTGATGGTGTCGGCCGATACGGCAGCGGCAGTCAGCGAGCCTGTGGTGCAAGGCAACACGTCGGATGAGACGTCGAGCCAGTAAGAATTGTGTGCACAAGTCGGAAGCGGTACGGTTTCCGTGCCGCTTTTGTTTTGCTCCTCCCACACGTATGTCACGTCGGATAGTCGCGCTCACGACACTCTCGTTCCTCACTCTCGGTGTGATCGCTTGCAGTAAGCCGATTCCCCAAGCCCAGCCACTGCCAGCGGGCGTTCTCCCGGAGGGCGCCGTTATGTCGAATCCCACCGGCATCGCACTCGATGCGCTCCAATCGCCGGCATCGATTCCGCCGGGTCAAACGGGTTACGCGACATTTGACACGAAATTGATCGGCAACGGGCAGACGTCGCTGCTCTTCTTCTACGCCGCATGGGACCCGTTCTCGAAGGCGAACAGCGATACGCTCGCCACGTGGTACAAGGATCAACAATTCCCCATCAGCACCTACCGCGTCGATTACGATGCTGAAAATGATCTGAAGAGCCGCTACGGCATCACGCAGCAGAACACGTTCGTCCTCATCGACGGCCAGGGTGACGCGCAGAAGGTGTTGAGTTTCCCCGGCGAGGAGGAGTTGAAGGGGCTGCTGCAAGGGTGAGGGATTTTTGAGTTGATTGGTTTTTGGTTGGTAGTTTGTCGTTTGCGGTTTTGGTCGCGGCGGTTCACCACAGCAGCCTACCCGTCGCCGCTACACCGGACGAGGACCCCATCCCCAACCCTTCCCTCGGGAGGGCCCCATCCGCCCCGCTCCGCCTGCGGGCTTCGCGGGGCACCTTCCCCCGGCCACCCACTCTCATTACTGAGAGCCTGTTTGAAAACCCTACCAACCACGCGCCATCCGATGGGTCATCGAC
>CAZWBO010000061.1:0-6162 GCA_964632375.1 uncultured Candidatus Peribacteria bacterium
CTTGGGTTTTCTTTGCAATCTTGCATTCTTGCAGTCTTGCAATCTTTCCTCTCTGCCGTTCTATTTACTCAACTCAAACTTCATTGGATCACTCAAATACCCTCCCGGCTGCATCTGCACCACGACCGTCGGGCTGTGAGCGAGAATCTGGATCTTGGCGTAGCCGTCGTGGATGTCGAGCGGCGAGAGCGTGGCTGGGCGGAAATCTGCCTTACCGTAGCCCGTGCGGAATACGAGATCCTGCCGCAGGAGCGGATTAGACACCGTGTTACCCTGCTCGTCGACGAAGCGCAGCACGAGCGTCTGCCACTCGCGGCGATCGGTCGTAGCGGCATCCGGCGTGATGCGAATGCCGGCGAACGGCGTAGCCGCAGGCTGAACAGCTGCCGTCGCCACGACAGGAGCCGACGGCACCGACGACGATACAGCAATGGAGGGAATCGCTTCGGCGGACGATGCAGCGGTCGGCGCCGCGAGCGGTGCCACGTTGGTGCGTGCATCGAGAACCACGTTGGAATCGATCAAGCGCTCGCGATCGGCCAGCCGGTTCAGGCGCGCCTGGATGCGCTCCTGGCGGCGAGCCTGGAAGAGCGAAGCGGGCACCGATGCGGACGACGTGCTATCCGTATTGTCTTTCACCAGCGGCGCGTGGTGCGCCTGAATGTAGGTGACGGGGCTGATCGTCTCCTCCAAACCGCGGGCCTGGTACGTCTTCGAATCCACCGCACTGGTAAAGGTGAGCCCGGCATCCGTCGCCTCCTTCGTGGTGAACGGCCACGAGAGATGCGAGCCCGGCTGCCCGTTGACCTTGTAATCTCTGTCGATCTGGAAATGCAGGTGCGGCGTGGTGGCGAAGCCCGTCTTGCCCACTTTGCCGACCAATTGTCCTTTCTCGACGATCGACCCCTCAACCACCGACGTCTCGCTCAGGTGAGCGTAGCCGGCGAAGAGCGTGACGGGGCGAGACGGATCGGACGGATCCGGCGCGTTGACGGTCTTGACCACCACGTAGTTGCCGAAACCACCAGGATCGTTGGCAACACGGACGACGAGACCGCGCATCGCGCTCGCGACCGGCGTGCCGGTCACGGCATAGATGTCAACACCCGGATGGCTGCCGTCCATATCGGCACCCGTCGCGTACGAACCCATGTACCCCACGGGGTAGGCCGTCAGGAGCTCGCCATTGCGCTGCGCTGCCACGTCGTAGCGGGGCAGATCGATGAGGAAATCTTTTGGCACCTGATCGTACGTGTAATCCCAGTGATTGCCGCCGTACTGCGCCCAGCGCTTGTAATCGGGAATCTTGACGGGCGAGACGGTGCCATCGTACGTGATGAGCGATTCGTCGACGCTCGCGAAAATGGACGTGAGCATCACATTCCATCCGTACTGCCCCACGATGTTCCCTACTCCGAACGCGAGTAACGAAAACATTGCGGTCCAAAATGCGAACTTGCGCGACAAGTAACGCAGGAGCGAGAGCTGTTTCCGGCGGTACAGCGGAAGGCGGCGAAAGCCCATTGTCCGAGGCGAGCGAATCTTCATAATGGTTGTGTATGTTTCGTTAACATTGTATCACTTTTTCTCAATTAGGTCAATGCCCCAGACTCTCCACATAACGCTGCCAAATAGCGAAGCGACGCAGCGGGCAGGCAGCTCTCTTGCCAATACGCTGTACACCCTGCCGGTCGATATCTTTCTCACCGGCGAACTGGGCGTGGGAAAAACCACATTCGTGAGCGCGTTCGCGTCAGCACTTGGCATCGCATCGCCTATTACAAGCCCTACGTTCGCGTTGGAACAACGGCATACAACGGCAAGTGGCCGCCCATTCATCCATATCGATCTCTATCGCCTTACAGAGGCGGAAGCCCGGCTCCTCCTGCGCCAATCGGAACATCACGCCGGCGTCCGGTGCATCGAATGGGCTGATCGAGTGGGAGACGACACAATCACTGACGAACCTCGCATCTTCATCAATCTGACGGAAGAAGAGGATCATCGCAGACTCACCATCACCTTCGATGATGCACCGCTTCCCACGGATATCGATATCGCAACTTGGCGCAATGAAGCAGGAACACCCCCAAACGTCGTGGAACACTGCGAGGCGGTGGCGCAAATCGCGAAGCGGCTCTGCGATGCACTCGCCGCCGATTCTGTCCTTGTCCGGCCGGAGGCAGTAGTAACCGCTGCGCGACTGCACGATCTGCTGCGATTCGTCGATTTCCGACCCGAGGCACGACCGGCTCATGTCCCCCCTGCTTCGCAGCATGAGGAAAGGCAATGGGAGCATTGGCGCAAGCTATACGCCGGTCTGAAGCACGAAGAAGCCTGCGCCTCCTTCCTGCGCGAACGCGGGTTTGACGCGATTGCAAAGATCGTCGAGCCACATGGATTGAGCATGCCTCCTGCCCCCCTGCACACGACGGAGCAAAAACTTCTCCTCTACGCCGATAAACGCGTGAACTGCACGCAACTGGTATCGCTGGAGGAGAGATTTGAGGATTTCGCCCTGCGGTACGGCGACGGGCGGGTCTCGGAGAAAAATCGCTTCTGGTTAGAACAGACGCGTCGCCTGGAGCGAGAACTCTTTCCTGTCGGTCCCCCGTTCTAACGTCAGAGCTTCCAGGGAATGCACTGCAGCGCCAGCCACTGGAGGAAATCCGCATCGCCTGCCCCGCGAACGATGATGAGCGTGAGCACGCCGAGCAGGAAGAACGCGAAGAACAGATTGAACTGCTCCCCTGCCGTCCACGCCGCGCGTTTTGCCGGCTTCGTCATCTTCAAGTGCTCCTGTGGATGAGCCAGGACCCGCACGAATCGGAACAGGATGAGCAGTTTCGATACCAGCATCCCCACGACGCTCGCAAGCCGAAAACGGATGGCACTGGGCAGCAGTACCGAGAACCCCGGCGACGCATAGAGGCCAACCGCAATGGTGAGACCGAAACTCAGGAGCATTAAGTCCAACGCACTCTCGCGCAGCGTTCCCCGTATCGTCATTCGCCAGCTGTAGCCGTGATAGTCACGGTACTTCATCACATCCAGCCCCATGTGCACCGCAATAAGCAGCACGAACGCTCCGAAGTTCAGTAGTGCCGCGAAGATGAGCGACAGAACGAAAAACCCCGCACGAAACGCCGGAATCTCGTCGTGAATCTCAGCCAAATAGCGGATAGCGGCACGCATGAGGTGTGAGTATTTATCATATTATACAATTTTTTGATCATCATGTCTAGTATTCTCAATAGGGCCTACGCCCTTGTTTTGCGAATAATCCTCCTTGCACGCTGCAACCGCTCACGAATCTCCGCCTCGTGCCCGTGCGATGTGGGATCGTAAAAATCTTGCGGGCGCATCCCTTCCGGAAAGTAGTTCGATGGTACGACTCCTTCGGGCGCGTCGTGCGGGTACACGTACTCCTGTCCGTACCCCTGCGCGGCCATCCCCTTCACCGGCGCGTTGCGCAGATGGTTCGGCACCTCCGCGAGCGACGTGGACTTGAGTGCGCTCTTCACGGCATGCATGGCACGCTTTACCGCGTTGCTCTTGGGTGCCTGAGCCAGGTAGATGCACGCATGCGCCAGGAAATATTCGCCCTCCGGCATGCCGACGAACTCAAATGCCTGCCACGCCGACATCACCTGCGTGAGCGCGTGGGGATCCGCATTGCCGATATCCTCGCTCGCGAAGATCGCCATGCGGCGGAAGAGGAAGCGCGGCGGCTCGCCGCCGTTGACCATGGTGTAGAGCCACGCGAGCGCGGCATCCACGTCGCTCCCCCGCATCGATTTAATAAATGCCGAGACGACGTTGTAGTGGTCTTCGTCGCTCTTGTCGTACCGCAGCCGGCGCTCTTTCAGTAACCGTTCGGCATCTTTCAGTGAAATCTTTCCGGCAGTCGTCGTCACCGCCAACTCCAAGCTGTTGAGCGCCACGCGCGCGTCGCCGTTCGCCACCTGGGCGATGCGCCGGAGCACGCCGTCCTCAACCTGAAGTTTGCCGCTGTACCCGCGCTCGTCCGTCAGCGCCCGTTGGAGGATCCGCACTAAATCGTCTTCGGAAAGCGGCTTGAGCAGGTACACCTGCGACCGCGAGAGCAGCGCCTGGTTCACTTCGAAGTACGGATTCTGCGTCGTCGCGCCGATGAGCGTAATAGCGCCGCTCTCGACGAACGGCAGCAACGCATCCTGCTGCGATTTATTGAACCTGTGGATCTCGTCGACAAATAACACGGTGCGGTGCTGCAGCGTCTGCTGGGCGCGCGTGGCCTGCTCCGTCACGGTCTTGATGTCCTTCACGCCGCTCGTCACCGCGTTCAATTGCACGAAATCGGCCGTCGTCATCTCGGCAATGATCCGCGCCAGCGACGTCTTGCCCGTCCCCGGCGGCCCGGCGAGGATCACCGACGAGAGCGCATCCTTGATAATGGATTCGCGGAGCGCACTCCCCTCGCCCACCGCTTCTTCCTGGCCCACGAAATCTTCGAGCCGAGTGGGCCGCATGCGGTACGCGAGTGGTGCTTGCGCAGACATGGCAACAGTATGGCACTGCACGCCCCACTGAACCACGGATTCGCCTATTGCTCCGTCTTCATGGTACGCACATCCTGCAGAATCTCCTCTGCATGCGCCTGGCAATCGATCTTCTCGTAGATCTTCGCAATTTTCCCTGCAGGATCGATGAGAAACGATGTCCGCTTGGGGAAAGCACCCCCATCGGCGCCGTACGCTCCGATGATCGCTTGATCCGTATCGACCAGCAGCGAATAAGGCAGCTGATACTTCTCGGCGAACCGCTGGTGGCTCTCCCGGGAATCCTTGCTCACGCCGAGTACCTGCACCACCTGCTGCAGGTCCGCAAACGCATCGCGAAATCCGCACGCCTCCTTGGTACAGCCGGGGGTGTCGTCCTTGGGGTAAAAGTACAGAAGCAGCCATTGGCCCTTGAAATCTTCCAGTCGATGTGGGTTCCCTTCCTGATCGATAGCGGAGAAATGCGGAGCTGATTGCTGAAGTTGCGCAGGCATACGCGGATGATACTGACTGGCCACCGGTCCTCCAACTAGATCGCCGGCAATTTCAACGCGCCGCGAAGTGATGCATTTCCGGCTTCCACTAAAGCAATGAGCCGCGATACATCCGCATCACCGAGCCCCAGAAGCGACGACAGCTTATCGCCGGAAGCCTGCGAGACCACGCGGAAAGGTACGCCCAATGCCAACGCAGCTAATGCGCCATGATACCGTTCGGCTACCACGAACGACGATCGCGAGACTTGATCAATGAGCTGATCGAGCGTCTTCACCTCCTGGATATGCGCGTGAAACTCTCGGGCAAGCTTCTCCGCGAAGCGGCGCTCGTCCGGATCACCGTATTGTAGACAAAGTATTCGAACAGGATCTGATGAATGATTTTTCAGTAACTCTTGTGCAGTTAATCGCAGTGGATCACCCGAATTCCTTCGGGGAATAATAGTGAATACTTTCTTTGATCGATCAGCATGATTTCCTCTATGCATCAGCAAAAACACAGGATCAAAAGTTTGAACACACTGTGTATTCAGATTCCAGGAATGCACTACTGTTGCCGACCGCGCGTCGCGCACGGAAAGTGACGCTGCTGCTGCGCACGCGGAACGGGCAAACCGCTCCCCCACCCGCGTGCGGAACGGCCCGATACCCTGGAACCCCAGGTGCACCGGTTTACCGAAGAAGCGCGCTACGCGCGCGTGCAGCCACCAAAGAATACAGGCATAGACCGATTCCACGTCGGTGAACAGCGACCCGCCGCCAAAGACCACTGCGTCGCAACGATGGTATGCGCGAAGCGTCCGCAGCCACTGGAACCGAAAGAAGGATCGAAAACCACCGGGCAGTCGTGCGCACTCGGCTTCACCTTGGGGGTGTGCTGAGACTACCGTCCATCGCACATGTGGGACGTTCCGCAGAAAGTACTCCTTCAGTGCTTCATCGCCCAAGTTCCCAACGCCGTAGTTACCAACGAGGAGGCAGTGCATGGAGAGATGATAGACGATGGGCGGTGATGAGTCTTGAGTCTTGAAGCGCCGCTCTACATATTTTGCAATGAACACATAAAAAAAAATGGCTATTAAGCTAACGCAGAAAAACTGACCACACATGATACGATCCGTTTA
>CAZWBO010000062.1:0-6020 GCA_964632375.1 uncultured Candidatus Peribacteria bacterium
ACCGCTTGTGCGGGTCCCCGTCTATTCCTTTGAGTTTTAGCCTTGCGGCCGTACTTCCCAGGCGGTGTGCTTACCGTGTTAACTTGGGCACGGAGATCAATTGAAAAATCCCCACACCGAGCACACATCGTTTAGGGCGTGGACTACGGGGGTATCTAATCCCCTTTGCTCCCCACGCTTTCGTCTCTGAGCGTCAGTATACAACCAGCAACCTGCCTTCGCTTTTGGCGTTCCACCGTGGATCTACGGATTTTACCCCTACACACGGCATTCCAGTTGCCTCTTTGTAACTCTATCCTACTAGTTTCCGGCACGTACACGGAGTTGAGCTCCGTGCTTTTACGCCAGACTGGGTAAGAAGCCTACAGACGCTTTACGCCCAGTAATTCCGAGTAACGCTTGCATCCCCTGTCTTACCGCGGCTGCTGGCACAGGGTTAGCCGATGCTTTCTCCTGAGGTACCGTCAAAAATTTCGTCCCTCAGAACAGGAGTTTACGCCCGGAAAGGGCTTCATCCTCCACGCGGTGTCGCTCCGTCAGGCTTTCGCCCATTGCGGAAGATTCCTCACTGCTGCCTCCCGTAGGAGTATGGACCGTGTCTCAGTTCCATTGTGGCTGATCATCCTCTCAGACCAGCTACCCGTCATAGCCTTGGTAAGCCGTTACCTTACCAACTAGCTGATAGGCCGCAGGCCGTTCCCGAACCGATAAATCTTTCCTCTCGCGAGGGCATCCGGTATTACTCCGCCTTTCGGCGGGATATCCCTGAGTTCGGGGGACGTACCAACGTGTTACGCAGCCGTTCGCCGTGGGTCTAAACCCACTCGACTTGCATGTGTTAGGCGCACCGCCAGCGTTCACTCTGAGCTAGGATCAAACTCTTCAAAAAGAAGAATTTCATCAGTATCAGTAAGTGATAACTGGTGATTTTCTGCTGCACGCAGCGCGAAGCATGCGTGACTAACATGATGGGGTATTTGCATCGGACCATCACCGATGATAATTCCAAAGGAATTTGTCAGCCGTCGCTTTTGCAAGCTATGGCCGACGAGGGTATTCATGCTACCGCTTGCGCGGCAGATGAATTCACACTTCTCTCTGCTACACGATGCTGTGAATGACCTTCGTGACTCTCGTCGGTCGCTCCGGTGGACGGTGTCAGTTCGAGCGGAGTCGAGAACTTAAGCGAGTCGAAACCCGCCTCCGTATTGCAGTTTCGATGCAACAAAGAAGCAGAGCCGAGTCATCTTACTCGATACGACAAGAGGGTCAAGGATAATTCTGGATAAATAAGGTGATGAGGGAGCTTTATGACTGAGGTGAAAGAAGAATCCAAAGAATCCGAGGATTCCTCTATAATTCATCCCATGTTCCTCCGCGCCTTCCTCCGCTCGCTCTTTCTTTCGAGTACGTCACTCGCGTATTACGAGGAAGTGATGCGGACGCCGCGATTATTTTCGTGGCGGTACTTCGCCCTGCTCCACGCGGCCGTCGCGCTCGTGGCGGCGGGGATGATCACGGTGTCGCTGCTGCCCGTGCAGCCGTCTCTGCGGCAGATCGGTTCCGATAACTGGAACACGATGGTCAGCCTGTTCCCGCCGGATCTCTCGCTCCATCTCGGCAACGGAGAAATTACAATCAATCATCCGCTTCCGTACGCGATCCCCATCCCTCTGAACCTCATTGCGCCCGAGGTGAAGAGTGATCAGGAACAGATCTTCCGCCAGGAGCTGCAGCGTCGCGACTTCCCGCTCAACGCGTTCGTATTTGTGGGGAGCGATACGGTCGATGCAGAGACATTCCGCACTCAGCAAGCATTTGCCGTAGTGGGACGCCGCCAGGTAGCCATGATGGTGCGCGGAGGCGCGACGCCATCAATTCAGACCACGACCATCCCGTCCATCACGCTGCCCTTCGCTGTCACCCGCGCACGTCTCGACGCCTTCACGTGGGCGGTGACGACGTTCCATCTGTACGACATGGGCGCATTCGCGCTGTTCACCTGCGTGCTGGCACTCGCAATTGTCTTTGCGTTCTCGTTCGTACAGTCGCTCGTATGGGTCGTTATCGCAGCGATGTTGGTATCTGCCATTCGGCCACGTCGCTTTCGTTTCGGCACCTTGTTGCAAGTGGCGCTGCATGCATATACGCCGATCCTTCTCGTCAGCATCATGCTGGCATTCCTCCCCGCGATTCCTTACCGAACCATCCCGCTGCGTACTGCGTTCATCATCTTCCTCGGTATCATCGCGCATCGGCTGGAGCGGCAGAGGCTTAATGGTCGGTGAATCTGTCAGAGCGTGTTTTAAAAGTACCTCTGTGTCATGGTTCGTCTCTCCTTCGGCAAGCTCCCTCCTTCGCAACGCTACGGACGGGCAGGCAGGACAGGCTTCTCACCATGACAGATTGTGCTCTCAAACAAGAAGCGAAGCGTGTCATCCCGAGCGGAGACGAGGGACGACACGCGTTTGACGGCTTTTTAAACAGGCTCTCAGGTGGCTGAGCGGACGGGTGATCTTTGTTTCGCGTGATCCTGGGGATGGCGGCCCCTCCCTCACAACTTCCCCACCAATTCCTTCACGTCATTCACGCTCTTTTCGAACGCCACGCGCTCTTCGTCGTTCAATGCTACTTCCACCACCTTCTCGACACCGTTTGATCCAAGGATCGCCGGCACGCCGACGAAAAAGCCTCCCACGCCGAATTCCTTCTCGCAGTAGGCGCACGCGGGCAGCAGCCGTTTTTTGTCGCGCACGATGGCTTCGACCATCTGCACCGTTGCGGCTGCCGGTGCGTAGTAGGCTGAGCCAGTTTTAAGCAGTGCCACGATTTCGGCGCCGCCGTCGCGAGCGCGCTCGACGATCTCAGTCAGTCGATCAGATTTGATCAACTGTGCAACAGGGACGCCGCCGACCGTCGTGTAGCGCGGCAGCGGAACCATGGAATCGCCATGGCCTCCCAAGAGGAGAGCGGACACATCTTCCACCGATACGTTCAACTCCATCGCGATGAATGTCTTGTACCTGGCCACATCGAGCACACCGGCCTGGCCCATCACGCGGTGCGGCGGGAAACCGCTTGCCTTCCAGGCGACGTAGACCATTGCATCCAGCGGGTTGCTCACGACGATGAAGATGGCGTTGGGACTCGCGGCGGCAGCCTGTTTGGCCACGCTCTCGACAATCTTCGCGTTCGTCAGCAGCAGATCATCGCGGCTCATGCCCGGCTTGCGCGGCAGGCCGGCGGTGATCACCACGACGTCGCTGTCCTTCGTATCGTCGTACGAGTTCGTCCCTGCAATGTCGCCGTCGAACCCTTCGATGGGCCCGCACTGGCGCAGATCGAGCGCTTTGCCTTTGGGCATGTCGCCAGCCTCGGGAATATCCAGCAGCACAATATCGCCGAGCTCCTTCCGCGCCGCCCACAGCGCGGCAGTCGCGCCCACATTACCGGCACCGATGATGGAAATTTTGGGTCGCTTCATGTGCGGCGATGGTAGCGGAGGTTGTTGGGGCATCGTAGGGGAATTAAGAATCAAGAATGAGGAATGAGGATTGTGAATTTTCACGTAATTCTTGATTCCTACTTCTTCATTCTTCTCATCAGCGTCAAATAATTGACATCCCGCCCCGTCGCACTACAGTTTCCCCAATGATTCGCTCGTCGACCGTCCTCGTCCTCGTCTCTCTCGTCGTCCTCCGGACGACGTAATGCGAGGTGCGAAGCGGATTCTTCTCTCACCTCGCGACGGGGTGATTTTTGTATCTCTTTCCTTCATCCATTATGAGTATCGCTGCTACTGCCGAAACTCCTACCTATTCCTTCGATACCGCAGAAGTGCCTGTCTCGCGCCAAGCTGAGCGCCCTGCTCGCGTCACGCAGGTTCCCGGTGAGCTGTTTTATGCAACAAAAGCTCACATATGGGCGACGATGAAAGAGAAATTCGGTCCATATGTTCCCACAGATCCAACGAAGACATCCGCACGGGAACAGGTACCTCCTCCGGCTGATCAGACGGGAAAAGTCATCCAATCCCATGGTCCACTGTACGAAGAAACACGCGCAGAGATATGGAGTCGTTACGATACGAAGTAGCCGCAGACCGCACGACAATTCCACTTGACCACTGCTTTACGCCCGCTGTAGAGTCGCCTCCCACGTGATTCCCCAGCCTTCACGTAAGGTTGGGTTCCACCCATGAATCCCATGCCATCCCTCGTTCCCGCATCGGAGGACACGCGCATCTACGAGTGCGCCATCCTGTACGCCAACGACCTCTCCCAAAAGGAGGAGGCCGAATTGATCAAAGAGATCGAAGGATACTTCGACGAAGCCGGCGCCAAGGTGGTGAGCAAAGATGCCTGGGGCATGCGCGGTTTGGCGTACCCGGTGGAGGGCAAGCGCGAGGGCAAGTACGTCATCTACTACCTCGACATGGATCCGGCCAAGGTGAAGGAGATCGACCAGGCGCTGCGCATCGCGAGGAACGTGCTCCGCCATTTGTTCGTCAAGCCGCCGAAGCACTACCAGGTGGTGAAGTACAGCGAAGCGTACACCGAGTGGCTCAAGACGCGCGAGAGCGTGTCGGAGGTGCGTGCGCGCGAGAAGGAAGAAAAGGTGAAGGAGCGAGTCGCCAAGAAAGCACAGCGCCAGGTGTTGGATCAGAAGAAGAAGAGCGACGAGGTCAAGCCGGCTCTGCAGGAAGGCCAGCTGACGGAGAAGTTGGAGAAGCTTATTTCCGACGACATTGACCTCTAAACCCATGGCTCAGAAGCAACAGCAACAACAGCGGCGCAGCGACCCCCGAGCGAAGAAGTGCACGTTCTGCGAGAAGAACGCGCTGTACATCGACTACAAAGACTACCCCGCGCTCAAGCCGTACACCGATTACTTCGGCAACGTGCGTACGCGGTACTACACCGGCGTGTGCCTCAAGCATCAGAAAATGCTCCGCCTCGCCATCGAGCGCGCGCGGTTCATGGCGATGTTGGCCTACAGAAAGTAGTGGCCGATTCACTCGGAATACACGCCTTGGGATTATTTGAGCGTGCCGATGCGCCTCTTAGAATCCTGCCGCAAACCGTTGCAGCAGCAAGGGCCGCGATGCGTTGCTCTCCAGCCCTCGCACGAGCTGTAACAGACGCTCGGCACGCACGGCCGGTGCGGATGCCAGCGACCGCTGCAGCGTGAGCGAGAGATGGAGGAGCAGTTTTTCGCCGTCTTCACCGCGCTTCTCGAGCGGCGCCAGAATACGCAGGCGCTCGCCGAGCGTCTTGGCCCGCCAGAACGATACGGCCTGGGCGTGGAACGTGCGTTCTTTGCGCAGAAGATCCGGATCGTCGATCAGCGCGCGCGCCACGCCGGGCGCCCCCTGCGCGATGGCGCGGATGAAGGACGCATCGTCGTCGGGAATACCCGCGAGCATCGGCTCGATTTCTTTGGCAGGCAGCCGCACGAAGCCGAGCACGCGCGACCGCGACACCAACGTGGGCAGCAGCGACGCCGACGACTGCGTGGTGAGGAGGAATACCACACCCGGCGGCGGCTCTTCCACAATCTTCAGCAGTGCATTCACCGCCTCGTCCTGCATGCGCTCAGCCGATCTGATGAGGCAGCAGCGGTACGTGCCCGTACCGGTTTCCTGCAGTCGATCCTGCAGCGCACGCACGTCGTCGATCGAGATCGTATCGGTCTTGGCCTTCGACTTCGCCCGATGGTTCTGCGGCACGTTGGAGTACCGCGACAGCACCGCCCAGTCGTCCATCGTGTCCTCCATCCAAAGCTTATCCAGCACCAGTAAATCCGGGTGAATCAACTTCCGCACTTCCTCCGCGATCCGCTCGCGCGACACCGTCGTACCCATCATCAGCAACTGCTCCGCAAACCACTTCGCCACCGTGAACTTCCCCACGTGCGGCGGCCCTGCAAACAGGTACGCATGCGCAACATTGCCCTGCGTCACATCCTCCACAAGCGCTGCGCGTTGGCGGGTGTGGCCGAGGAGAGAGGTGGTGGGCATG
>CAZWBO010000063.1:0-5268 GCA_964632375.1 uncultured Candidatus Peribacteria bacterium
CACCCCAGACTGGAGCTACCTCGGGCTTCTTCTTGCCATCGGAGCCAGGACCGTCGACCCCGCCCGCCCCCACCACCACCGGCACAACCCCACTCGCCGACAACACCCCACCCCCCACATCCAACACCGGCACACTCAACGATTCCTGAATGAAGGAACCCAGTGATCCCGTGTACGTAAGCGAGACTTCGCGACCGCGGATGACGAGGCGCTGGTAGGCGCTGCGCGCGTCGCTGTCGGGCGTGTCGCGCAGATCGATAACCGAGTCGTCGGCCTGCAGGCGGCCGAGGCCTTTCTTCACCGATTCCACATCCTTCTTGGTGCCGGGCAGCTTGCTGGCCGCCACGAAGAACACGTACGAGAGCGCGTGACTCACTTGGGTTACGTTCTCGTCGTCGCGGAAGAAGCGGCGGATCTCGGGCGAGCCGTTGGGGTACATCTCGTCGAGCTTCTGCATCACCGTGCTCTTGGGCCCCACATTCAAGCGCCAATTGAGGTAGTCCGGCGCGCTCACGTCGTACTCGCGCGCGAGGTCGGCGAGCTTCATCGGCTCGTTCGAGAGGAACATGAAGCCTTTCACTTCCTCATCCAGCTTGTTCCGATCGTACTCGCTCAAAAAGTTCACCAGCACGTTCGCTTGGCGCATCAGGTTCTCGGGCTCCATGGGGCCGTCTTTGCCAAACAGGTGGAACCCGCGGTTATTCATGTTATTGAGCGGATCCACCACGCCGCGCTCGAACCAGCCCGCCCACGTCTGCAGCGGGTGCGGATCTTTCATCAGGAACATGTGCCCGAAGTACGCGCCCAAAATCGCCGTCGCCGCGCCGGGCTTCTTGTACGCGGCATACGCCGCGATGCCGAGCAGCAGTAGTTTCTGCACGCCGTTCATGTCTCTCCAAATATTCACGAGACTGCTCGCCTCCTCCAGCGCGCGCTCGCTCACGTCGCCCTTCGCCTCACCCAGGCGCTGCGCGGCGGCTGCCTTCGTCTGCTCCTGCTCCATCTGCCGCATGCGCTCGTCGATGCGCAGGTTATTCAGTTTCTCTTGATCGACCACATTGAGCATCAGCGCCCCGCGGAAGAGCGAAGCTTCGGAATCATCGCGCAGCGTTTCCCACGACGGCTGCCGCGCGGAACCGCGCTTGAAGCGCTGGTACTGCAAGGCGGATGCATAATCTTTCGTCATGTTCTGATTAAAGTCCGACACTTCGGGATGGTAGTACGCGCCCAATGCATCGAACGCTATCTCACCGGCAGCGTTATCTCGCGGATCCGGCTTTGGCCCCACGGTCGGCGGAATAAGACCGAACATGGTCTTCAGCGATTGTGCGGCGGTGTAGCGATCCATGTTACCAAACCGGCTGCCGGGATCGCGACGTTTTTCATCGCCGAACACGTTTGGATTCTTCTTCTGCACGTCCATCCCGATGTACCGATCGATGAACTCCAAGAAGATCGTCTGCCGCTTGAGAGGATCCAAACTCAGCATCAGCGTGGTAGGCGTATAATCCGGGCCGAGCGGCTGGGAAGCCGTAGTTGGTTCCTGGATTTTGGCGTCCGACAGCGCGTTCATCCACTGTGCCATATCGCATATGCTGATGATCTGATCCTTGGTAAGTCCGCGCCGTTCGAATTCCGTGTCGAGCACTTCTTGCAGCGCTGCAGGAGCATGATCGTGGAAATTTTTGATCTTGTAGATGTTCAGCTTCTCGCTGTCGGGAATCTCGGGCCCCCACGCGCGCCAGATGCCTGTCAGAAATCCCTTGCCCATCGCGAAGCCTTGCGCGCCCATCTCTTTGGCGAACGTTGCGAACCCCTCCGTCGCGCTCGCGGTCACCACCGAAATCCATGGCGTGCGCTCCGGCGTCGGCGGCACGTCCGGCCGCGCATCGGGCGGAGCCATGCGGCAGAGTCGCGCTTCGGCAAGAAGGCGAACGTGTGGCCGGGTGTGAAATAGACTATTTCTCATAGTGCGAGAGCGTCTTCTTCAGAGAACAGTGGGTATTCCTTTTGCAGAATGCTCGGCAACTTCGCCGCGATCTCTTCCAACACCTCGCGCCCGATATCTTCCGCCTCGCGGTTGACGATGAAGTCGGCATACTCGTCGCGCCACGCGCAGAGCGCATCCGTCCCATTCTCGCACGCATCGAAAAATGTCTGCTGCGCCTCGGCCGAAAGTGCATTCACGTAGTTCTGCCAGAAGGCATCGACGACCACCTCGGTCATCTTGCGGAGGAAGGCGCTATCCTGCGGCCGCGTGAGCGGCGGCAGCGACATCGCAGCCTCGGCCACCATGTGACTGAAGGTGAAGGGGAAGTTCGCCGGCGAGAGATGGGTTGTCTGTGTCATGATCGAAAAAGTTAAGCGGCGGCTTTATCGGGAGAAGCGAACATGGTGGCGAGCGCGGCGCCCGCGGCCGTGCCGAGGCCCGGCATCACCAGCGTACCGATGGCAGCCCAGCCGGCGATCTTCGCTTTGCGATTCCATACATAACCCCCTCCTTTTCCTAGTTTACTCAAGCCAGACTTGGCAGAATCACGCACCACATTCTTTACTGCTCCTACCCCTGCCGCCACTTTCTGTCCCACTCTTCGCATTCGTTCTCTCCGATCTGCGAGGTTTTGCACAGGCCTGTACGCATCTGTCGCCATTCGTGTGGTCTGATCTCCCAACTCATTGTGGTACTCATCCTCCAAATTGAGAATTTCACTCGCAGATGTAATGCGCTGAATGGCATCGGGAGCGGGGCGCCTGGTGCCGTCCTCGTTCGTCAACAGATGCTGCTCATCACGCCGATTAATGCCCAATTGATTGTAGTACCCTTCCTGAGCGCGATCACGGATCGCCCGTTGCAAACGAGCCAGGTACTGGTACATCTCCTGTGACTGCGGCAGCCGCAGGTGCTCGGGGGCCTTCTCCAGCAAGTACTTTGTCTGGAAGTAGGCATCAACCACCCTATTCAGCGGAAAGCGGCGCTGCATGGGGTTCTCATTCAATCGAATACCGATATGCCGATCATCAAAGAGATTATTTTCGTAGTCCCTCCAGGCGCTATGATCCATGTGGTTGCGCAGCATTCTGTACGTGAGGTAGCCCCCACCGGCAGCACCCGCCACCGTCAAGGCGGCAGGCCAGAACGTCCCACCCACGAGCAAACCTGCACTCAGGCCAGCTGCACCGGCAGATGCAGCGACTCCGGCAATAGCAGCCGCCTCTGCGGGATGTGTAGTAATTGAATTGAAATTCCGTGACTCACTGCCATTCCAATCATTAATCGCATCTTGCCTCGCGGCGCCTTGGTACGGAGCAATCGACCGCCGTGTCAGCTCCTCGATGTGACGACGCGTCTCATCCGTACGATCGCTGATAGTGCGAGTGACATTAATGATGCGGTCGAGCTCTGGGCCTTCGGGGATATTCTCTAGGTGGGAAATTCCACGTTCAATGACGCGCCAACAGGCGTCTGAACCTTGTGGAGGAGCCTCTGCTGAATTTATTACTTCGGGCAGCCGCGCAACAATTTCGCGCTCCCTATTTTCATAGAAAGAAACATCTTGTAGTGCAACCCTCTGATTCCCTTCTCTAGCCAGTACAGACCTGAATTCACGGCCTATTGCCGGCAAAGAAATTCTGTCTCGCCGAATTTGATTGCTCTGCACCGCATATGCCGTTGGAACCGCATTCACACCTGCAGCTGGATTTGTCCCTGGAGGCGAACCAGCTGGCACTGGTCGCGCATCTGTGATGAACCTGTGCAAATTAGGATAATTCGCTCCAGCAATTCTCGTGACATCTATACCTCTGTCCCCTAGAACATTAATCATTTCATTCAGTGCTCTTTCTGTTTCCTCATTTTTCTCTTCCGCCTGCTGATATCTGTCAAGTATCACCCTCGCCTGCTGAATTATGTTTTCAAATTCGGCAGTATTATCCACCGCTGGCGTTGTGATTGCCCCCGTTCTTGGATTAACCAATGCTGCAACATTCCTTCTAGTAATAGGATTCCGAGGCACAATAGTATTTAGCTGTGCGGCAATTTCAGGATGGAGCCCGGGAGGAATTAAATCCACAGGCGTACCGTTAGGCACTCCGATTCCTGCGCTCGCACGTGCGATAACGTCGGTGGCAGCAGTTCTTGCAAGATTAATATGGGATTCGTCAAAATTCGTGAGCTGAATATTGGCCAATGAACTCACGGCAGTAGCTGCCCGGAGTAACCTCTGGTTCTCCCTCAATTCATTTTCCAAGCGATTCTGTTCCTCGTTTGTTGTTTGCAATGCAAGCAAGGCCCCTGGATCTCTCTGCAAGGTAGCAAGCGCCATCATTACTTCACGACTACTCGCCCCACGGGCTAAATTTGTGACAGCAGCCCTATTATTTACGGCTGTCGTTAATGACACCTGCGTAGTTGCAGCAGCAGCTCCAGCTACCTGCGTCTGATTCGGATCGATGACATCGTCCACGGATGCCAGCAGCAAATTTATATTTGCCTCGTCTAGGACTTCATTTGTAGGTGCAGCCAAAGTAATACCTGACTGCTGCGGGGTCATGCGCCTCAGCGCATTACGAACCTGGACCTCATTTCCTTGCCATACTGGATTACTTAAATCAATTTCTGTGACGTCAATTGTTGGCCCAGTTGCAAAGTTGAGCTGAACCAACCCACCAGCTGGGTTTCTCGGCTGCCAAATATTTCTGCCATCAGCTCTGAGAATGGCGGCCGGAGTCCGCAATAGCATCGCTCGAACATCTTGACCTTCAATAATTTCATATATGGTTTTGAGCCATGCTTCTGCATTGGCAGCAGAGCGCACTGTACTTCTTGCTGGATTTCCCGGCTCAGATCGAATGACATCTTGGTTGTTTTCCTCAAAGCGATTTTCTAAATGCCGTTGGATCCTGAGGGTATCACGAGCTGAATTGCGATATTGATTAGCATTTGTAATGGTTCCAAGTGCGACAAAGTTTGGTAAAGTTGGAAATAACTGCTGAAGTGCACCCCACTGAAACCGCACGCTCTGTCGACGCGCTTCAGGATCATCCCGATTAATTGGTACGGGGTTTGTGTTGACCATAAAATCTAACTATTATACCAAAAAATCCCTTATTGTGAAAGGCAGGATTCTGCTGTCTAGGCAGCCTCTCCCTTACGCTCCTCTCTTGGGCCTTTCGCGCGATCCTTTGGCGTTTCTGTCTCATTTTTGCCACTTGGATTCTTCAAACGCTCGGCTGATTCCTTCAAATCTATAGCCACTGTAGGCTCTTGTT
>CAZWBO010000063.1:5278-5821 GCA_964632375.1 uncultured Candidatus Peribacteria bacterium
GTTGTTTTCTCCTTTGACGCCGAAGATGAATCACTCTGTTCCTTGCTATGATCTTTGTTCGTATCCTTCTTCACATCGCTCCGATCATTGTCGCTGCCGCTACCGTAGCCTAGCTCTGCCTTCACTTCTCCCACCAATTTCAAAGCTTTCCAACCATACATCTTCGTAGCAGCCCGCAGCCACGGACTGCCAGGGCCGTCCGTGGTAATAATTCGCCGAAACGCAGCCTTCACATCATCATCAGTAGATGCGCGAACGGGAATAGAAATGAATGAGGATTGGGGAATCGACATGGCTGCCTTCTTGTCGATCTTGGTACCAGCTTTATCTAGAGACTCAGAGTAATTTCGAGCTTCCATAATAGGACTGGAGGAATGAGACAATTTATGATAAATTACATTTTTACATAAATTTGTCAAGCCTTTACTACGGAAATTCATTTTTTTGGCGCATTCATTTCGCCAAAATTTCAAATTAACCATTATCGCCTCAATCGCGCGCTATATTTAATTTTGAATAGCTTAATGAAGCTTAAACCCCCAA
>CAZWBO010000064.1:0-5703 GCA_964632375.1 uncultured Candidatus Peribacteria bacterium
GCTGAGGCCGTGTACACGCAAGCTCATTGCGTGTCAGTCCGAGTAGCCTCGCCTCCGGTGTTCTTGTATCGCCTACGGCTTTCTACCGCTCATCGTGTCCCGCGAGGCGTATCGAGGCCCCCTCCTACCAAAAACACACAAAATCTGCTATAATACTACGAAATGAACACCACACGCACTGTTGATCGAACCGTCGTTGGCGTGGTGCTGATGACGCTGCTGCTGCCGTTACTGGGATGGGCGGCAGTAATGAATGATGCCGGAACGTCGATGCGCGATGCGCGTTTGGTGCGCAAAGAGCAAATTCAGCAGAAACAGAAGCAACTCGAGGATCTGGGGGTACGCAAGTATCATCTGCGCCTGCGCATCGTGCGGTTGCACAAAGATATCGCGGCCACGCAGAAGCGGTTCTCCGGTGCGCTTTTGAACCTCGATGTGTCGCAGGTGAATCTGGATGTTGAGTCCGAGCGGTTAGTCTCGTTCATCAAATACATGCACACGCGGGAGGAGACGGCCGACATCGGGCCGCGACGCGGACGCACGCTGTTCGCCACCATGCTCGGGCGGTCGATGGGCGATCGTGTCGACGAAGATTTGCGCAGCGCTGCCTTGCGCCGGGCGCGCGCGGAGCTGCTCGCGTCGTTGAAGTCGTCCCAGGCGTCGCAGAAGAGCCTGCTGGTGCGGCTCGATGCGTCGGTGCGCGCGATGACGGAAGATCTTGCGAAGACGAAGCAGAAGTACGCCGCGATCCAGAAGGAGTACCATGTGGCATTCAAAGCGTTGCAGATCGTGCTTGAGGACACAGAAGTGAGCGACGAGGCGAAGAAAGAGGAACGCGCGGCAGTGGCCGATATCCGCGCGGCAGTGGCGCAGTCGCAGGAGAAGCTCGAGCGCATGCAGGTGCGCGACGAGCGTACTGCGGAGCGCGACCTGGTGCGCATGGGTCTCCTGGGGCCGCGCATCGGCGCGCACCTGGACGCCGAGCAGCCGAAGAATAAGACGCGCTTTGGCTGGCCGGTATCGGGCCCCATCTCGGCCGGATTCAACGATCCGAATTACCGCAAGAAGTTCGGGTTCCCGCACCATGCCGTCGACATCGTCACGCACCAGGGTACGCCCGTGGGCGCCGCGGCCGACGGCATCGTGTTCGTCACGCGCGACGGCGGATCGAAGGGTTTCTCGTACGTGCTCATCGGGCATGCCGGCGGGTACACCACTCTCTACGGTCATCTCCTCACCATCGGTGTGACGGCCGGCCAGCAGGTCGATCGCGGGCAGATCATCGGCTTCAGCGGCGGCGAGCCGGGCACGCACGGCGCAGGCCCGTCCACCACCGGCCCGCATCTTCACTTCGAAGTAACCCAGAACGGCGTGTACATCAATCCGCTGACGGTCCTACCGTAAGAAACTCTGACTTCTGTCTTCTGGTTTCTTACTGCTGATTTCCTAGAAAAAACTATCGACGTAATCCCGTATGCCGTTCCAATCGCGTCACGCGGTCTTTGACGACGTTGATTTCGTCGCGGTTGGCGCCGCGGATTTCGGTAGTGATGGTTTCGACGGCGAGCTGGAAGAAATCCAGAATCTCTCGCTTATGCTTCTTTATCTCCTGTATTTCCTGTTTCAGTTCTTCAAACTGGTGATCAATCTGCTCGAATCGTTGATCAACTTGCTCGAATCGTCGATCAATGTGCTCGAATCGTTGATCAATATGCTCGAATTGGAGTTCATGCTTGCCCATCCACTCCATGAGAATCTGGATGTCGAGCTTGGTGGCCGGTGCGTGGGGGTCTTGGGTCGTCATGTGGTGAGCCTACTCAGTCGGATCGGACTCCGTAAGGTACGCCGGGCCGATCAGAAGAACAAACTCGCCTTTTTCCTTTACCTGCAGCGATGAAAGACGTTCTACTGTGGTGTGGAACGCCTCCTCGTGCAGCTTGGTGAGCTCGCGCGCGATCACGATGCTTCTGTGAGGCTGATCCTTGAGCGCCTCGGCGAGTTCGGCGAGCGTTCTCCGGATGCGATGAACCGACTCGTAGAAGACGATGGTACGCTCTTCATCTTTGAATGATTCCATGAGCGTTTTGCGTCCCTTCTTCAACGGCAGGAATCCCAAGTACACGAACTGGTTGATGGGCAGTCCGCTGATGCTGAGCGCGGCCAGGAAAGCCGACGGTCCCGGCACCACTTCCATGCGGATGGCCGCCTTCCGCGCAGCCGAGACGAGCGCGTAGCCCGGGTCGCTGATGCCCGGCGTGCCGGCATCGCTCGTCAGCGCGATGTGCTCGTCCTTCTTCAGTCGTTCGACTACCCACGCGACTTTCCCCGCGTCGCTGTAGCCGTGCAGGCTGATCAGCTCCTTTTTCGGGAGCTCCAGCTGCTTGAGTAAATTCCCCGTCACGCGCGTGTCTTCGCAGACGATGGCAGTACAGGTTTTAAGGGTTTCGATGGCGCGCAGCGTGATGTCGCCCAAATTGCCGATGGGTGTGGCGATAATGGAGAGCATGAGCGAAAGCATAGCGCGAAGTCCGTCTCTCCACAGCCATTATCCCAAGCGTCCTGAGCGCGGGAGAAAGAACAAATAGTTGCCTCATAGGCTTGGAATTATTGCAAAAAACGCTACGCTAGAGTGGAATTCACCCGCATTTTCCCATGTCTCCAGCGCAGTCGAATACTCAGCCTGAATTAGAAGGAATCTCCCAGATCGGCCGCATCGAAGCGCGGCCCATCGTGGCCGAGATGGAGGAGAGCTACCTGAACTACGCGATGAGCGTCATCGTCGCGCGCGCGCTGCCCGATGCGCGCGACGGCATGAAGCCGGTGCACCGTCGCATCCTCTACGCCATGAACGAGCTGGGCCTGCGCCCTGCCGCCAAGTTCCGCAAATCGGCGCTCGTGGTCGGCGATGTGCTGGGTAAGTACCACCCGCACGGCGATTCGTCCGTGTACGACGCGCTCGCCCGCATGGCGCAGGATTTCTCGATGCGCTACCCGCTCATCCACGGCCAGGGGAACTTCGGTTCCATCGACGGCGACAGCCCGGCAGCCATGCGCTACACCGAGGCGAAGATGATGAAGATCACCGAGGAGATGATGCAGGATATCGACAAAGACACGGTCGATTTCGTGCCGAACTACGATTCGTCGCGCAAGGAGCCGAGCGTGCTGCCGAGCAAGGTGCCAAACCTGCTGCTCAACGGCACCGTGGGCATCGCGGTGGGCATGGCCACCAATATTCCGCCGCACAATTTGGGCGAGCTCATCGACGCCACGCTGCACCTGCTCGAGACGCCGGAGGCGACGGTGGAGGATCTGCTCAAGTTCGTGCAGGGGCCGGATTTCCCGACGGGTGGTGTGGTGTACAACAAGGAAGCGCTGCGGCAGGCGTACCTGACGGGGCGCGGCAGCGTGGTGGTGCGCGGCAAGGCCGAGATCGAGGAGATGAAGGAAGGCCGCTACCACATCCGCATCAGCGAGATCCCGTACCAGGTGAACAAGTCCACCATGATCGAGAAGATGGCGCAGCTCGTGACGGACAAGATCATCCTGGGAATTTCCGACATTCGCGACGAATCCGACCGCAACGGCATTCGCATCATCATCGAGCTGAAGAAAGACGCGTACCCGCAGAAGGTGCTCAACCAGCTCTTCAAGCACACCGATCTCCAGAACAGTTTTGGCTACAACATGATCGCACTGGCCGACGGCCTTCAACCCAGACTGCTCAACCTGCAGGAACTTTTACAGATTTTCGTCGAGCACCGCCGCGTGGTCATCCGCCGCCGCGTCACCTTCGAGCGCGATCGCGCCAAGGAGCGGGCACATATTTTAGAAGGGTTGAAGATTGCGTTGGATAATATCGATGAAGTGATCGAGACGATCCGCTCCAGCGAGACCAAGGAAATCGCGAAGGCGAACTTGATGAAGAACTTCAAGCTGAGTGACCTGCAGGCCGATGCTATTCTCCAGATGCGCCTGCAGACGCTGGCCGGTCTCGAGCGCCAGAAGATCGAGGATGAGCTGGCCGAGAAGTTGGCGTTCATCGCCGAGTGCGAGGCGATCCTCGGCGATCCCAAGCGCATCGATGCCATTTTGCGCATGGAGCTCAGCGATCTGAAGAAGACGTACGCGGACAAGCGCCGCACGACTGTTACGCCGTTCGAGGTGGGGCAGTTCAGCGCGAAGGACACCATCCCCAATGCGCCGATGATGGTGACTCTCACGCGTGCGGGCTACGTGAAGCGCCTGAGTCCGCTCCAGTTCCGCGCGCAGCACCGCGGCGGGAAGGGGATCAAGGGCCTCACGACGAAGGACGAAGACGAAGTGATGTCGCTGCTGTACGCCATGAACCACGACGACTTGCTGTTCTTCACGAACACCGGTCGCGTATTTAAGGCGCCCGTGTACGAGGTGCCGCAGGCGAGCCGTGTGGCGAAGGGTCAGGCCATCGTGAACTTGCTGCAGCTGCAGCCGGGCGAGCGCATTGCGGCCATCCTGAAATCGAACTTGGAGGGCAAATCCCACCTGTTCATGGCGACGAAGAACGGGACCATCAAGCGCACGGAACTGAGTGAGTTCGATAACATTCGTAAATCAGGCCTCATCGCGCAGAAGATGAACCAGGGCGACGACCTGCGCTGGGTGCTCGCGACGAGCGGCAAGGACGAGATCTTCCTGCTCACGCGCAAGGGC
The DNA here is from genome assembly GCA_964632375.1 of uncultured Candidatus Peribacteria bacterium. Lineage (GTDB taxonomy): Bacteria > Patescibacteriota > Gracilibacteria > Peribacterales > Peribacteraceae > JAQBQQ01. The sequence goes on from CAZWBO010000064.1 coordinate 4,693, forward strand.
AAGGCTATCCGCTTCCCCGAGACCGACGTGCGCGCCATGGGCCGCGCGGCGGCGGGCGTGCGCGGCGTCAAACTGGGGCCCGGCGACGAGGTGGTGGAGTCGGCGGTGATCGCGGATACCGACAGCCACCTGCTCGTGGTGATGGAGAACGGGCTCGGCAAGATGACACATGTCGACGAGTACCGTCTGCAGGGGCGCGCCGGCAGCGGCATCAAGGCCGCGCAGCTCACGGCGAAGACAGGCGACATCGTGGGCGGTGCGGTACTGAAGCAGGGCGAGGATGGAGATCTTCTCTGCGTATCCAGGCAAGGTCAGATGATCCGCATGCGCCTCTCGGACATCCCATCGCGCGGCCGCGCGACACAGGGCGTCATCGTCATGCGCCTCAACGGCGGCGACAAAGTTGCCTCGATGAGCGTGGTGCTGGAGGACAAAGAAGCCGAGGCGGCCATGGAACAGGCGGCCATGCAGCAGCGTGAGGGCGAGGTGGAGGAGTTGATCGAAGAGATCGGCGAGATCGAGAAGGTAGCGAAGAAGGCGGAACGCAAGGCGAAGCGGGTGGCCAAGGCTGCTTAATTGAAAATTGAGAATTGAAAATTGATAATTATGGCAGTTTCTACGCAGATAGAACGATTCCCATCATTATCAATTTTCAATCATCAATTTTCAATTTGCCCAAAGCGGGCATACGCTTGCACTCAGCTAAAAAATAAGTACAATCTTCCAGCTATGAAGACCGGAATCCATCCACAGCTCTTTGCCGAGGCCAAAACCACCTGCGCTACCTGCGGGACGGTGTTCGAGATTCCGGGGACGGTGCAGGCGGAGTCTGTGGAAGTCTGCCGCATGTGTCACCCCATCTACACGGGTAAGCAGCAGAAGGACCTCAAGGGTGGCCGCGTCGACCGCTTCCGCCAGAGAATGGCGAAGAAGGCAGCGTAGGGGAGACAAGAATTCAAGACTGCAAGATTGCAATCTTCCCCATCAAGACTCATAGCAAAAAAGACCACA
>CAZWBO010000065.1:0-1670 GCA_964632375.1 uncultured Candidatus Peribacteria bacterium
GAAGCGAAGCGTGTCATCCCGAGCGGAGACGAGGGACGACACGCATTTGACGGCTTTTTACACAGGCTCTTACAGATCCAACAGTGAAATCAACAGTTGCTTGTCCTCGAGAGGAAGCGCCAGCGACTGAATAAATTCCCGCAACCCTTCCTTCGTCACCTTCTCCCCCCGCGTCAGCTCCTTCAGCTGTTCGTACGCGCCCTTCACGCCGTTCTTGCGGAGCACCGTCTGGATCGCCTCGGCGTAGACTTCGGGATGCTGGTCGAGCTCCTGCTGAATCGCTTTTTTATTCACACTGAGTTTTCTCAGCCCCTTTTCGAGGGAGCGGATGGCCAGCAGGTGGTACCCGAACGCCGTGCCGATGCTGCGCTGGACGGTGGAATCCGAGAGATCGCGCTGCAGGCGGCTGATGGGGAGCTTCTCGGCGAAGTGCGCGAAGAGTGCGTTGCTGAGACCGAGATTCCCCTCGGCGTTCTCGAAATCGATGGGGTTCACCTTGTGCGGCATGGTGGAGGAGCCGACTTCGCCGGCCACCACCTTCTGCCCGAACACGCCGCGCGAGATGTACAGCCACGCGTCGCGGCTGAAATCGAGGAGGATGGTGTTGATGCGGATGAACAGGTGACTGAGCTCCGCGATGTCGTCGTGCGGGTTGATCTGCGTGGAGACATCGAGCGGATCCAGCCCCAGCGACGAGACGAACTTCTTGCGAAACGCCTCCCAATTCACCTGCGGGTACGCGGCGCGGTGCGCCGAGAAATTCCCGACCGCGCCACCGAGCTTCCCCTGCATTGTCCAATGCTTGAACTGCTTCAGCTGACGATCGATACGCGCGGCGAACACCTCCATCTCTTTGCCGAGCGTCGTCGGCGTGGCCGGCTGCCCGTGCGTGAGACTGAGCATCTGCACTTTCGCAGTCGATTTGGCCAACGTACGAAACTCCTTCGCAAGCGATTGAACCGAAGGGATCAACACCAGCCGCAGCGCGTCGGCGATGAGCACGCCGTACGCGAGGTTGTTCACGTCCTCGCTCGTGAGCGCGAAGTGGATGAATTCGGTGTGATCCGCGAGACCGTTGATCTTCTCGATCTTCTTCTTGAGGAAGTACTCCACCGCCTTCACGTCGTGCTTGGTCGTCTTCTCGATGTCTTTGATTGCCTGCGCGTCTTCCGCATCGAACTCCTGCACGATCTTCCAGAGCGCTTCGATCTGCTTCGGATTCATGGGCGGCAGTTCGGGAACTTTCGATTCCTGGCCGAGCGCCACGAAGTAACTCACCTCGATGAGCACCCGCGCGCGGATGAGCGCCTCCTCGCTGAAATAGCCACGCAGCACTTCCACCTCTCTCTCGTAGCGACCGTCGAGTGGGCTGAGTGCGTGGAGCATTGGTGACGAGTGTAACACCATCCGTCTATTTGACAAATATTAATTATTGTATTATTAATTTGTCATGCGAGCGCGCGCTCGCAGATACCCACCGGTCAATCGGAGAATAGAAGCATGGCGACGAAGCCTTTCGACGCGGCGGATCAAGAAGAAATTATTGATGAGGAGAAGGAAGCTCAGTTGGTGATCGACTTATTACGGTCGATCTTCCGCCTGAAAGCACCAACTTCCACCCGCCGCGACGAATGACCGCCCATCCCCGCGCCGAGCAATCGGCGCGGGGA
>CAZWBO010000065.1:1770-5639 GCA_964632375.1 uncultured Candidatus Peribacteria bacterium
GAAGAGGGGGTTTGCACGTTGCTGATCGCTGCCCGCTGCACGCTCATCGCTCTCACACGATTTCCTTCTTCGCTTTCTCTTTCTCCTTCGCCGCCTTCACGGCCGGTTTTCCCTCAAAAATCTCCAAGAATTCCTCCACGCTCATCGTCTCTTTCTGCAGCAAAATCTCGGTCACGTCATCGAGCTTCTTGCGGTATTTGGCAAGCATGCCCTTGGCGCGCTCGTACTGCTCGTGCACCGTCTTGAGCACCCAGTCGTCGATCTTCTTGGCCATTTCCTCCGAATAATTGCGCGACAGCGAAGGATCGATACCGGCGAAGGTAGAGCCCTGCCGCTCGCCGTACGCCACGATGCCCAATTCCGCGTCCGCCATGCCGTAGCGCATCGCCATGTTGCGGGCGATGGCCGAGGCGCGCTCGATGTCGTTGCTCGCGCCGGTGGTGATCTCCTTAAAGACGATTTCCTCCGCTGCGCGGCCGCCGAGCAAACCGCAGACCTCGTCGAGGAACTTGCTCTTGGATGTCGTGTACTGATCCTCCTGCGGCAGGAACCACGTGACGCCCAGCGCGGAGCCGCGCGACACGATGCTGATCTTGTGGAGCGGATCGCTCTTGGGGCACAGGTGCCCGACGATGGCGTGGCCCACTTCGTGGTACGCGGTGATGTTCTTCTCGTTCTGACTCAGCTTGCGCGACTTCCGCTCGCCGCCGATGGTGATCTTCTCCACCGCATCGACCAGATCCACCTGCGTGATGGTCGTCTGCTTGCGCTTGGCCGCGAAGATCGCCGCTTCGTTCATCAGGTTCTCCAAGTCGGCGCCCGTGAGCCCCACCGTCTGCTTCGCCACGTCCTCCATCCGCACATCTTTGCCGATCTTCTTGTTGCGTGCGTGCACGTGCAGGATCTGCAAGCGGGCATTCAAATCCGGCTTGTCGATGAAGATGCGCCGGTCGAAGCGCCCGGGCCGCAGGAGCGCGACGTCGAGCACGTCGGGCCGGTTCGTCGCGGCCATCACGATCACGTTCGTCTCCTGCTCGAAGCCGTCCATCTCGGTGAGGATCTGGTTCAGTGTCTGCTCGCGCTCGTCGTGCCCGCCGCCGAAGCCGGCTCCGCCGCGCTGGCGGCCCACGGCGTCGATCTCGTCGATGAAGATGATGCACGGCGCGTTGCGCTTCGCCTTGGCGAACAGATCGCGCACGCGGCTCGCGCCCACGCCCACGAACATCTCGACGAACTCGGAGCCCGCGATGCTGAAGAACGGCACGCCGGCTTCGCCGGCCACCGCGCGCGCCAGGAGCGTCTTTCCCGTTCCCGGCGCGCCCACGAGCAGCACGCCCTTGGGAATTTTCGCGCCGATGGACGTGTATTTTTTGGGGTTCTTGAGGAAGTCGACCACCTCGACCAAATCTTCCTTCGCCTCGTCGGCGCCGGCCACGTCGATGAAGCGCGTCTTCACCTGCTTGGCATCGGCCACGCGCGCGCGCGACTTGCCGAACGAGAGCGCGGTGGATTGGCTGCGCGCGATGCCGCGGAACAGCCACACCACGCCGACGATGATGAGCAGGAAGAAGATGAGATCCGGCAAAATCTGGTAGAACTGATTCGCCGCCTCGCGGTTCTCGATTTCCACCACCGTGGTGTTCTTCGGATCGTTCCAAGCCAGATCGCTCACCGTCTCGCCCGCTTCTTTGTACGACTGGTACACCTGCCCGTTCTTGGCCGTGGCGTACACCTTATTGCCGCGAATGAGGATCTTCTGGTACTCCTGACGCGCATACCCCTGCGTGATCTGGCTGATGGGGACGTCCGTCGCCGTCGCGAACTGCTGTTCTCGCTCCCGCTCGGGGTTCGTGAGGAACATGAAGGACAACAGAATGAGCGAGCACAGGAAGAGGAGCGTCCAAAGCCATTGCTGGTGGTTGCGCTGCGGCGGTCGGTAGGGGGTGTTCATAGGGTGGAAGAGTAGCAACAATCGCGCGGCGGGTCACGGCGTTGTGACGAATAGGAGATTTCAAGATTGCAAAGAAGGCCCAAGGGAAGAGCTCTTGGGTTTTTGTTTGCAATCTTGCAGTCTTGCAATCTTGGATCCTTCAGTCACTCCTCCTCCTGTTCCCTCCCCCTCCGCTCTCGACTACACTCTTCCTATCTATGTCTAAACCTCCCGCTCGCCACTGGACAACCGACACCTGGTTCTACCTGGGGTTCGTCGTCATCCTCGCATTCTTCACGTACTTCTACGGGTACAACCGGCCCAAGGCCGTCTTCTGGGACGAGAACTACCACATCGCCAGCGCGCAGAAATATCTGCACGGCGTGTACTTCATGGAACCGCACCCGCCGCTGGGCAAACTGCTGATCGCGGCGGGCGAGAAGATCTTCCACACGAACGCGAAGACGGATCAGTTCCTCGGCACCGACTACGGACGCGATTTCAACAACGTTGATTTCACCGGCTACCGTTTCTTCTCGGCGTTCCTCGGCTGGATGGCGGCGCCGCTGCTGTTCGTCATCTTCCTCCTCATCACGCGGAGCGGGCTGCAGTCGACACTGCTTAGTTTTCTGTACGTGTTCGACAACGCGCTCATCGTCCACCTGCGTGGCGCCATGCTGGAGGGATCGCTCGTCTTCTTCGTCACGCTCACCATTCTGGCGTTCTTTCTGCTCTTCGAGCCCGAAGTGCGCGCGCGCACGAAATTCTTCGTCGCCGCGTCGGCGCTGCTCGGCGTCGCGTTCGCCTGCGTGCTGACGACGAAAGTGACCGGGCTCATTCTGGTGCTGATGGTGCCGGTGGTCGCCATGTCGCTGTACCCGAACTGGCAGCGCCTGTGGCAGTTCACGCTGGCGGCCACACTGCCGTTCCTCCTCGTGTACTGCGGCGTGTGGTACGCGCACTTCGCGCTCGGGCGCACCATCAACCCGGCGCTGCCCGACAGCGGCTACTACCAGGCATCGCCCGCGTACAAGCAGATCCTCAAGCAGAAGAACACGCGATCGCTCACGGCGTTCCCGACCATGCTGGTCGACTCGTGGAAGTTCGTGGGCCACTACGAACGCGGCGCCCCGCGCCTCGATCTCTGCAAGCCGGACGAGAACGGCAGTCTGCCGCTCTTCTGGCCGCTGGGCGCACGATCCATCAATTACCGGTGGGAGCAAGTGCCCGGCTCGTCGCTGTACCGCTACCTCTACCTGCAGGCGAACCCGGCGGTGTGGTGGGGCGGCCTGCTCGCCGTGTTCCTCTCGGCGGCGCTGCTCGCGAGCAGCGTCATCGCGCCGCCGCGCGAGAAACTCAAGCACCCGCTCATGATGGCGTTCTTCACCGCGCTGTACATCGCGTACATGATCGCCGTGAGCCGCATCGAGCGCGTGCTGTATCTGTACCACTACTTTATCCCGCTCCTCTTCTCGTTCATTCTGCTCGCGTACGTCGTCGTGAACATCCAACGCATCGGCAAGCGCGTGGTCGGCGAGGAACAACGCAGCCTGGGGCTGATGGTCTTCGCGAGCATCATCGTCATCGTCTTCCAGGTGTACCGCCCGTTCTCGTACTACGAACCGATGGCCGACGCGCAAGTGCAGCGCCGCGCAATCTTCCCCCTCTGGGAACTCACATGCGTGCGATGCCAGAAGACGAGTTTGCTGGTAGTACCGAAGAAATAGGAGGTGGGAGGGCCCCATCCCCAACCCTTCCCCCGTCTCCTCCCTTCGTATCATTGAACAATTGAACGAGTCTTCTCTTAAGAGAACACCAGAGACCTACCGGGGAAGGGAGCCGTTGTACGTTCTTCAAAGATGTTTCCTTCCCCGTGAAGGTCTCAGAGCCTATTTGAAAACTCCAGTCAACACATGAGGTAGAATGGCTCCCATGCCTC
>CAZWBO010000066.1:0-5269 GCA_964632375.1 uncultured Candidatus Peribacteria bacterium
CGCCACGCAGATCGCACCGGGCGGATCCGCCACCTTCCCGGTGCAGATGGATGCGGCGACCGAAGGAGCGCCGAACGGCCGAGTGAGCATCGACCACACGGATCTCACGAAGAACCCCTTCGTCTTCCAGGTGCAGGGCATCGTCGTGGCCGGCTTCGTGCCGCGCATTCAGGTACTGCAGGGGGCGACGGACATGCCGATGAGCGGGCTCTTCGACTATGGGACATTTTCGCAGGGTTCATCCCTGAGTTCTCGCCAGAGGACCTTTACCGTGAAGAACGTCGGCACCGCGCCGCTCACCGTGTCTGCCGCGACCTTCGTCGGCAGCTCGGCATTCGTGCTCGATCTCGTACCGCCGTTCACGCTGAATCCAGGGCAGAGCATGCCATTTACCATTACCCTGGGCGATGCGAGCCAGGGGTATTTCGAAGGTGATCTGTACATTACGTCGAACGATGCCCCGCGCAGTCCATTCGTCTTTACGGTGGTAGGCAGAGTGGTGGCAGCATCAACATCCATTCCACAGATCCAAGTGCTCGACGGCACGACGGACGTCCCGCTCGGCGGCACGGTCGATCTCGGTTCCGGCATCGTGAATTCGACCCTCGAGAAGACACTCACCATCAAAAACATCGGCAATGCGCCGCTCACGTTGAGTACCAGCATCAACGGCAGCGCCGGCTCTCCGTACTACATCGCGCGCTACTACGGCACCCCCGTGGCGCCGGGCGCATCCACCACGCTCAGGGTCGGCTCGCAGACGGATGCCGTCGGTTCCTTTACCGGGTGGATCAGCTTCGACAATAACGATCCCGTCCAGCGTCCCTATGTCGTCAATCTCCTGGCGGCAGTCACCAACGGTGCGGCTCCCAAAATCCAGGTGCTCGACGGGACGACGCCGGTGAGCGCCAATGCGACCGTCAACTTCGGTGCCACGACGGTGGGTACGCCCATCACGAAGACCTTCACGGTGAAGAATATCGGATCGACGTACCTCACGCTGCAGTCGATTGGTTCCGTGCCGGCCGGGTTCACGCTGGTGCAGAACCTGAGTTCGCTCTCGCTGGCGCCCAACGCGAGCGCCACGTTCGTCGTGCGCAAGGATGCCACGACGGTTGAGACGAAGAGCGGCCCGGTGACGATCGGACACAATGACACGAGCCAGCCGCAGCCCTTTCCCTTCACGGTCGCGGGGACGGTGAATGCGGCGGCGGCTCCGGATATTGAGGTGCGGTACGGGACATCTGTCATCCCCAGCGGCTGGGCATCGCCGCAGTTCGGCAGCAGCACCCAGATGTTCTTCACGGTGAAGAACATCGGCACCGCGCCGCTCACCCTCGCGCCTATCGCCTTCACCGATCCCACGGGCTTCCAGGTGACGCTCGCCTACGACAAGACCACACTCCAGCCGGGCGAGACGACCACCTTCCACCTCGGCATGAAATCGCCGCTTTCGCCCGGCGACTACGCGTCGCAGGTGCAGCTGGGCAATAACGTTACCGGCAAAAATCCCTTCTCCTTCAGTGTCACCGGCAAGATCACGGCGCCGGCCGTCACCGACGTGCGTCTGCTCTACGGAGGCGTCACACTGAGGAATGGCGGCAAGTATAACCTGCCGACGATCTACAGCGATCAGGATATCGCCAACAATGCGACTATTGCGAACAACGGATCGACGACGGTGCAAATTCTGCCGACGACCAACTACTCGGATATCGGCGTGCTCCCCACGGGTAACATCACATTCGATGTGTGGAATACGACCAACACGCAGCGCACGCTGAACCCGGCGCAGGTTTCGCAATACTCAACCTATCTTAATCAGGCGCACACGGCGAAGGCGGGCGTGTATTCTGTTCAGCTGTCCTTCTACTATCAAGCGGCGAACGCATCGCCCACCTCCTTCAGCGCCACCTTGAGCGGGACCGTGCTCGAGCGGCCAATCCCACAGATCCAGGTGAGCGTCGACAATGGCGGAACCCCGTCGATCCTCACGAACGGCGGATCGTACGTCGATTACGGTCTCACGCCCATGAGCTCGACCGTGACGAAGACGTACACAGTGAAGAACACCGGGAACGGCACACTCAATCTGAGTTCGCTCACTATTCCCAGCGGCCCGGGCTTCAGTGTTGCTGCTCCGCTCAGCGCCTCATCGCTGGCGCCGAATGCGACCGCGACGTTCTCCATCCGCTTCGATGCTCTGGCAGAGGGACAGACGACGGGAAGAGTAGAAATCCAAAATAATGATCCGAATAGTGCGCTCTTCAAGTTCTATCCCTTCGGAAGAGTGTCGGCGCCGAAGCTGCAGGTGCTCGACGGCACCGTCGATGTGCCGCCCACGACCGGCCAGGTGGATGTGGGCAGCACGCAGGTGAACACGAGCGTCGGCCGCACGATCACGCTGAAGAACGTGGGGACGGCGCCGCTCATTGTGAGTAACATCTACCTTTGGTATGCGCAGTCCACAAGATTCACTCTCTCTACATCGGCAACGAACCCAGCGGAGTTCCCGGGTGCCACATTGGCACCAAATCAGACGGCAACATTCTATGTGAAGTTCAGTCCAACATACGAAGGCGACGACAGTGTTCTGGTCAATGTTGTATCAAATGATCAAAGCAAAAATCCGTTCCATTTCACGGTGAAGGGCAAGGGAACGCCGGAGCCTGCGCCGCACATTACGGTGTTTTACGATGGATCTCCGGCTGTTTACGATTTTGGTAGCCACATCTTCGGTGACGCACTCTCGAAGCTCCTCACCGTAGTCAATGACGGCACCGCGCCGCTCACAGTGTCCTCCCTCTCGGTACCGAGCGGCTACGCCGTGACCTTCACCACTCCCGTGACCATCCAGCCGGGCAATAGCTTCTCCTGGTGGCTGACCTTCCTTGCCATCGATCCGGCGCAGACGTGGAATGGATTTGTCACCATCAATAGTAATGCGAGCAACAATCCCGCACTCGGAATTCCGGTTACCGGTCGGTCGTACTGCGGCGTGACGACGAACAGCGGTCTGGCCGGTGCTCCATCATGGGATTCACAGGCTATCAACCCTCTTCCATCGAACAGCGTCATGACGATCAATACGGGATCGCAGTACGTCCTCCGTTTCACCTTCAAGAATACGGGCACGGCCCCTTGGTCAATGGGTGGCGCGAGGGTCGTACCGGCGAGCATCACAGGCAATGTATTCCCAGCTGGTAATTGGTTCTTGGGCGGTGGCGGAAACCCGGGGTCATCTCCCTGGGCAGATGTGACGCTCCCTGCTTTCACGACTCCGGGTTATTATGTCCTGGGTGGAGTCGTGAGTCAGTCGAATGCGGGTCCCGGATCGTTCGGTCAGATTGCCGGCGCGTGCATCAAGGTCCCGTAGTCAATTGCGTTTCAAGATATGCAGCAGGGAATTCTCCTCGATCTCCAGAAGATTGAGGAGTTTCTCTGTAACACTTTTACCCGCCTCGTCGTTTGAATGTGCGTGATCTATCGGTACGATGGATTCCTCACCTCACTCAATCTTTTTATGAAAAAAATCTCTCTCTTGATAGTCGCCATTCTGCTGCCGCGCACGGCGCTGGCTTTGGATTACTCCGATGCCGGTTTCCGGTACAAAGATGCCAGCTCCTTTTCTACCGCGGAATCCGCCGGCATCAGTCTGCTCACCAACGCCGGTGTCGTGCAGGGGAACCCGAGCGGCCGCTTCGTGCCCAAGCGCCAGCTCAACCGCGCGGAGTTTACCAAAATCGCCATGCTGCTCGCGGCGCAGGTCGATGCGGGATCCCTGTCATCCGCGCCTGCGCAGAATTGTTTTCCCGACGTGCGTTCGGCAGATTGGTTCGCGCCGTACGTGTGCTCGGCGAAGGCGGGGGGCATCGTCGCCGGGAACCCCGACGGCCTCTTTCACCCGGAGCGATCGGTAAATTACGCGGAGGCGCTCAAGATTCTCGCGAACGTCTTCCGCTACGACATCCCGGCGGCGGCACCGGGCGAGGCGTGGTTCCTGCGGTACGTCGATGCCGCCGATGCGCATAAGACGGCATTCCTCTACGAAGATGATCCGTCCGGCGGGTTCGGCCGCTTCCTCACTCGCGGCGAGATGGCGCGGCTGGGCGCGGCGTTCTACGCGGAATCGCAGGGCGAATTGGATCAGTACCTGGCGGCGGAGGCAGGTCGGCCGCTGTCGTCATCGAGCGTGCATTCCTCTTCGTCTTCCGTCTCAACTTCCTCGTCGCCATCAACGTCTTCCTCTTCGCCGATGTCGTCGGTGTCCTCAGTCTCTTCGGTATCGTCATCCGTCAGTTCCGTCTCGGCTGCGCGCAGCCACTTCCTCATGTTGGGCCAGCGGAGTTTGCCGGTGGCCAGTGTCGATTTCTTTGCGAACCTCGAGCCGATGAAGCTCAGCGCCGCCACCGTCAAATTACGGAATAAGGTCGATTCCATCAGTGCCATGTATTTGGTCGACAGTACCGGTACGCAGGTCGGCCAGCTGTCGCTGGATGCCGACGATGCCGATAAGCTCACATGGAAGGGATCGTTCGGCACGGCGAACTACGAGATCCCCAAGAGCGGCACGCGCACATTCGCCATCGAGGTGAAGTTGTACGACAAAGATCGCGGCGGGTACTCGGGCGAGATGCTCGAAGTGACGCAGTGGACGATGTCGTTCCAGGGCGTGTGGACTTCATCCGCCGTTGCGCCGCCACCGACCGATTTCGAGTTTCCCAAGCATTCCACCGTCCAAGGCGCGATCACCGCGGTGAAGAATGCGCTGCCCGACCAAGATCCGTTGCCTGTCGGCACGAACCAGATCGTCGCCGCCTTCGAGTTCGCCGGCACGAGCCTGAGCCCGGCGAAGAATAAATTGGAAGAGCTCTCGTTCCAGGTGGGCAAGACCGATAACGTGACGGTGACCAACTGGCAGCTCGGCGCGCCGGATGCGCCCGACCGCGTCACTTGCATTGTGAGTGGCTCCACGGTCTCGTGTCCCGGCATCACCGACGGCATCGGCATTTTCCAAGATGGCAAACGCACCATTCGCCTGTACGGTGACGTTGCACTCGCCGCCAATGCGCAGAATCCCTCGCTGCAGGTGACGATCAACAAGGCCGGTTCCGTGGGCGATCCCGGGTCCATTTTGTGGACCGACGGCTACGGGCACTTCAACTGGGTGGAGCTGGATGCGCCGGTGGCGAGGGGGACGGTGTGGAAGTAGGGCCCCATCCGCCCCACTCCGCCTGTGGGCTCCGCGGGGCACCTTCCCCCGTCCACC
>CAZWBO010000067.1:0-5246 GCA_964632375.1 uncultured Candidatus Peribacteria bacterium
CGTATGCGCGTCTCGCCGACTATTTCCGCTCCTACCGCCTGCACAATCGCATCCGACGCACGCAGCTCATTCTCGAGACGCTGCGCCGCGCGGCCAATGCCCATGCGAAGGACCCGAAGCGCACACCCACGGCGCACGCGATCGAGCAGGCAAGGCGTATCCGCCCGGACCCGGGTCTGGACCATGCGATCGACCGCCTGCGCCTGCTGCTGCTGGACGCCAGCCGCGAGTTGTACCGCGACGAGGCGTCCGGCTCGTCGCCGTGGTAGCGACCAGCCTGCCGGGCGGGGTTCACCACCTGGTTGCTGGACCAGGCTGATCCGCCGCTCTTCGCTGTCCCCATGGCAGTCGTGGGCGCCGGCTCCGCCGAAGGTTCGCTCGATGCCGCGAATATCCTCAAGCCCGCACTCTCGCGCGGCGCACTGCGCGTCATCGGTGCGACCACCGTTGACGAATTCCGCACCGTGGAGAAAGACCGCGCCCTCGAGCGCCGGTTCCAGTCCATCATGGTCAACGAACCGACGGTGGAGGATTCCATCCGCATCCTGCACGGCATCCGCGAGAGCTTCGAGCAGTTCCACCACCTCAGCATCACGGAAGACGCCATCGACGCCGCCGTCACGCTCAGCAAGCGCTACATCACCGAACGCTACCTGCCGGACAAGGCCATCGATGTCATCGACGAAGCCTCGGCCGGCAAGAGCCTGCAGCACTCCGGCGGCTCGCCCGAGCTGCGCAAGATGGACGAGAAACTCGAGACGCTGCTGCAGAAGCAGCAGCAGGCGGTGAAGGAGCAGAAGTACCATCTGGCTCTGCGGCTCAAGCAGGAGCAGCAGCAACTGAAGGAAGATATTGAGAAGGTGAAGTCGAACGCCGACGGCGACCGCCGCACGCCGCTCGTCATCAATGCCGACGACATCGCGACCGTCATCGGCCGCATGACAGGCATTCCGGTGACAAAGCTGATGAAATCCGAAGCGAAGCGGCTGACGAACCTCGAGCTCGTGCTGCGCAAGAGCATCGTCGGGCAGGACGAAGCCATCAAGAAAGTCGCCCGCGCCATCCGCCGCTCCCGAGTGGGCATCGGCGATTCGCGTCGGCCCATCGGCTCGTTCCTCTTCCTCGGCCCCACGGGCGTGGGCAAGACGGAACTCGTCCGCACCATCGCCAGGGAAGTCTTCAACCGCGAGGACGCGCTCATCAAGATCGACATGTCGGAGTTCATGGAGCGCCACAACGTCTCGCGCCTCATCGGCACCACGGCCGGCTACGTCGGCTACGAGGAAGGCGGCCAGCTGACGGAATCCGTCCGCCGCAAGCCGTACTCGGTGATCCTGTTCGACGAGATCGAGAAAGCGCATCCGGAGTTCTTCAATCTCCTCCTCCAGATTCTGGAAGACGGCCAGCTGACCGACGGCACCGGCAAGCAAGTCGACTTCACCAACACCATCATCGTGATGACCTCGAACATCGGTGCCGAGAAACTGACGAAGCAGGCCGCGAAGATCGGCTTCAAGTTGGAGGAAGAGGCCCAGGACGAAGAGAAAGCGTACGAGGAGAAGTGCGAGGAGGTCATCGGCGAGTTGAAAGACAACCTGCGCCCCGAGTTCCTCAATCGTATCGATCACATCATCGTGTTCAACGCGTTGAACCAGCAGCACATCCGCAAGATCGTGAAGATCCACCTCGATAAGCTGACCGAACGCCTGCGCGACCAAGGGTACAACCTCGATATCGACCAGAAGGCCTTGAACCTGCTGGCCGAAGCCGGGTTCGACCCCGAGTACGGCGCACGCCCCGTCCGCCGCGTCATCCAAGACCGCATCGAATCCGAAATCGCCGAGCATATCCTCCGCGGCATCTTCCACGACGGCGACACCATCCGCGTGGTAAAGAAAGGCAAGGAGGATTTCGATTTCCTCCCCGGCGAGAAGAAACCGCTGATCCCCGCATTGAAGAAGCAGGAGCAGGAAGAAGGAGTGACGGTGTAGAGATGTGAATCAATTCTGAGACTCATTTCTGGGGATTCCTCTTCCGACGAACGCACGAGTGGGGTACTCCGCCATCTCTCCTCGTTGATCCTCCCTGTGATCGACACGAATGAGGATTGTCTCCGGCCCCAGAAAGATCTCGTAGCTTCCGTTTGACTCAACCACGCGCGGCACGTCGCCTCCGTAGTAGATGCATCGCTGGCGGTCCGAATGATAGATCTGATCGTGCGATGCGAGAACTGGATCGGGATCGTCGGCACCTTCTTGCCACACAATAGTCCTGGGCTCAATGCCCAGAGGCAGCGGCGAACCTTCGCGAAGTGTACGCAACAATTCCTCGAAAGATCCGGGCCAGGGTGAGATGCCGCGGCAATCTTCCGCGCCTATTCCCCGTTCCACTTGTTCTCCCTGTTGCAATTTCTTTGGTTGTTCCTCCACTTGTGCTTGTCGCGTATCCGGAGGAGAAAAAGTTTGTACAGAAGATGGACATCCCATCGGCTCGAAACGAAACAAGTCTGTGGGCAGAGAAAGTTGCGCAGCCAATTCTACTGCGTCTTTTCGTAGTTTGAACACGTTGCTCCTGCTCGCGGGCTTGACCGTAGGCGCGATAGCTCGGCTCACCGTTTCGAGGATTTCTTTATGCGAAGCACAATTGGCACCATGGCTCAATGCTTCGATAGCGAGCCTCGTGATCACCGGCGACAGAGCGATAATCTCGCTGCATGCGGTTCTCAGTTCGGCAGCGATGGAAATCATGATTCCCGGTACCGTATCGCGTCGATGCAGGGCAACACCGATGCCCTTGTCACCAAGGGGTACATCCGGGTAAGAAGGTGGGCCTACCGACCCTTCCTCCACCCCGTGTTCCACGATATCGAATCCGCTGCGGTAGTGCCGCATTGATTGCGTGAGTGCCGGTTTCCGATCCTCTGATGACAGGAGATGGCGTTTACTCCCAACGTGCTGGAAGAAAGTTGAACGATTTACTCCCAGCAAGTCCGCCGTGTTTTGTTGAGTTGCACCTTCGTGCATGTAATGCGTGGCGACCGAAACAAGCATGAGATCATGCATCTTGCGCAGTAGGTTGCGGGTCTCGGCAGTCACTCTGGCATGCGCCGTGAGAACACCATCACGTACGTAGGCGATCCCATCAACGTCGGACGAATCAACATCGAAAACCGTATGAATGCGCTGCATGGGGGAGTACAAAGGGTTTTGTACCCTATCGCTCATTTTTTGGCTGTCAATACAAATTGACAGCTATAGACAGAATTTTGGCCACTGAACGCACCAAAGCTTCCATCTCATTCCCTGAGAGCGGGTCAATCACTATCGCCAAAGATACAGAAAAATGCTATTATTGTCTGAATGACAGACAAACCATCCATCCGCGACAAGCTGGCCTCAGCCGGCTACATGCCTCGGCAGATGAAGTTGCTATTCCTCTTGCACCTCGATGCAATGTCGGATCAACAGTGCGAAACTCTTATGACTCTCCTTGCACGCAGAAAGGACATTGATTGGCAAAAAGCCATTGCAGAGGCAGATCAACTTGTCGTAGCAACGAAGGAAGAGAGCAAAAACGCGAAGCAGCGAATGCATCAGATCTATGAACAAATGGAGCAGGAAGAAAATGAATCGATGATCGGAGAGAGCATCAGCAACTTTCCGGGCGACCAATGAAAGACAACCCCCAGCTTGCCATTAGCCGGGAGATTAATGCACTGAAAGATCTCCGCGATACGCCGAGGGATCAACCAGCGGGCGACGTAATAATTCAGCAGAAGCTGAATGAGATCGGGGCTGCGCGCAAGAGCGCGGATGACGAGTACTGGAACATCAGCCGCCTCCTCAGTAGGAAGAAATTGCCCGCTGACAAGGAGCAGTACTGGAGTGACAGACTGAGGCAAGCCAGTTGGAAGTTCCGCTTCGGCGACAAGACGACGCACATCGAGTACGCCGCCGAGCGGCTCGCGGTGTCGCCAAATCTGGAAGAAGCGATGAAGCTCCTGCAGGAGATGCAGGATATGGCCGATGTGCTCGCGGATGCCACCACCTATGAGGGCGTGGTTCAAGAGATTGTAGATTTACCTAAGGAATCTTTCAGATATATCGATACCGTCGTCCATGGGCCTTTGAGCAAGCTGCTCGAAAAGGGAATTGTCATTCCACCGGATGTCCCACAGGAAATGGCAGAAGCAACTCAATTCATGTTCAAATTGCTCCGCAAAATTATCAATCACCCGGGCATGCGCGCAGCGTTCCAAGAACTCGAAGAGCTCGACGCAACACACAGCTCGCTCTTAGGCAGAGACGAATTAATTCCCCTCTTCATCATCGGCAAATCAACGGCGAAAGATTCGGAGAATCCTCCCATTTCCCTGCGCGAACTTCTCACCCTTTCCTTAGCGTCAACAAACGCAAGAGGCGAGAGGCAGGAAGCTTCAAGTGCCGTTATAGACGAATACATGACAGCTATCGAGCGTGCCATGGGCAAAGTACGAGGTGTGCTCGAGACAGTGAAAGAAGAAGAGAAAGCGGAAATCGAAACAGTGAAAGCAAAGACTACCGCCTACATCAAAAAAGAGTATCAGCAATGGGACACGCAAGGATTTCAACTCCCCGCAGAAAAAAACACGAATCCGCCGAATAAAGATATTCCTAAACCCGCTGGAACAGAGAAGGAGAAAGAGTGGGAGCCTACTACTTGGAAAGAGATCATGCAGACGACTTTTTTCGGCGTGAAATTCGAGAAAACACTGCGAGACGAAGAACTGAACTACAGGGAGGATGGAAAGGAGAAACCATGTGCACCGCAGAAAGTGCCGGGTGATTTACTCTCTTGGGTCAGCAGCCGACGCACCCTGCAGCTCTCCGAATTATGGCAATGGGAACGCGAAGCAGACGAATGGCGACGGGCACTGCCACCGCATGAAAAACCAAGCATGACTGCCTTTATCCGCCAAAAGGTTAAAGATTACAAGAAAGCCGTGCCCATTGATGAAAGGAACGAGTCCGTGACGCTTGAGGATATCCGTACGGTGAAACGAACAGATCAACAACAGGCTCTCCAGAAAAAGCCACTATAAAACCATGGGAATTAGCGCTCATAGGCTCTGATTTCTTCGAATTCCTTGATTCCCCTGATTTCCCTTATTGAGAATCCCCCCCAAAACCGCTATACTATACAGAAACCCCAAACAAACCCCATGCCCGTCGAACCCGTCAAAATTCCGCAGAACGTGTACATCGAGG
>CAZWBO010000068.1:0-5016 GCA_964632375.1 uncultured Candidatus Peribacteria bacterium
CGCTGTCGATACAGTTCGAAGAGCAACGATGAGCTTCATGGCGTAACCTCCAAACGCCGTACTGAAATTCAGGCAGTCTTGGTGTATCCTAATGGCCATGCCCCGCACCCCCCTCATCGCCGCAAACTGGAAGATGAACGCCGCACCCAGCGGCTTCGGCAGTATTGAATCACCGTACCGCAGCACGGACCGCGTGGATGTTGTCGTGTTCCCCACCGCACTCGGCTTGGCTTCGTGCATCGCCGAAAAACTTGCGACCGGCGCGCAGTGCGCGCGGCCGGAGGAAGAGGGCGCCTTCACCGGCGATATCGGCATGCGGATGATCCGCGCACTCGGGTGCGAGTACGTGCTGTGCGGCCACTCGGAACGCCGCCGCTACCATGGCGAAACCGATGCATTCGTCGCCGAGCAGGCGCGCGCCGCGCTCGCGCTGGAGCTGCAGCCGGTGGTATGCGTCGGTGAAACGGAGGAAGAGCGTAACGCAGGGAAAGAGAAAGAAGTGATCGAGCGGCAGATGGCCGTGCTGCCCGCCAACATCATCATCGCGTACGAACCCGTGTGGGCCATCGGCACGGGCAAGACCGCCACGCCGGAACAGGCACAAGAGATGCACGCCTTCATCCGCTCATTGCTGCCGGAAGACTTGCGCGCATCGACCCGCATCCTCTACGGCGGATCCATGAACGCCGCCAACGCGGAATCATTGCTGATCCAGCCGGACATCGACGGCGGACTTATAGGAGGAGCGTCGCTGAAAAAAGAGGAGTTCCGCGGGATTGTAGAGATTGCAGGAAGAGAGTGAGGAGGAGGAAGATTGCAAGAATGCAAGACTTCAAGATTGCAAACAAAACCCAAGGGGTACTCTCTTGGGTTTTGTTTTGGCTTCTTTGCAGTCTTGCAGTCTTGCATTCTTCCGCCAAGGGGTATCATCTCCTCATCCTTCCTTCTCTTCTCTATGGAGCTCATCTCCCTCTCGCCGTTTGGCATCATCATTGTCGTCCTCGTCCTCTCCTGCATCCGTCAGGTGAACCAGTACGAGCGCGGTATCGTCTTCACCACGGGAAAATACAGTAAAACCTGGGATGCCGGCTGGCATCTGCTCATCCCGGTATTTCAGCGGATGATGAAAGTAGATATCCGCGTGAAGGCGGTGGACGTGCCGGATCAAGAGACCATCACGAAAGATAACATCCCCATCCACATCAACGCCGTGCTGTACTACAAGGTGTCGAGCGCCGAGAAGGCCGTGATCGAAGTGGAGAACTACAACTACGCCGTGGGGCAGCTGGCGCAGGTGACGATGCGCAACGCCGTCGGCGAGGTGACGCTCAACGAGCTCCTCTCCAATAAGCAGCAGATCGGCGAGCGTATCCAGACGCAGGTGGATCACGTGTCGGAGACGTGGGGCATCGACGTGCAGAAGCTGGAGCTGAAGGACATCGTGCTGCCCGAGAGTCTCAAGCGCACCATTGCCAAAGTGGCCGAGGCGGAACGCGAGAAGCAGGCGGTGATCATCAATTCGGAAGGCGAACTCGGTGCGGCCGAGAACGTGGCGAAGGCCGCGCAGATGCTGGCGGCCTCGCCGGGCGCGCTGCACTTGCGCACGCTGCAGAGCATCAACGACCTGAGTTCGGACCAGTCGAACACGACGGTGTGGATGGTTCCCATCGAAGCACTGAGAGCACTGGAAGGCATCGAAGCGCTACTGAAGAAGAACAAGTAATCGGCGGAAACTGCAAGAGTGAACTTGAGGGGACGTCAACAATGCCGACTTCCCCTCTTTCCTCATGCCCGAACGCATCGAACCGACCGGCCCCATACCCCAGCCCATCCAACGGCCGCAGCCGGATCCGAACCCCATCGATCAATCGGATCTGACGGACCTACGCCAGGGCGCCGAGCAGGTTGCACACGAATCCGTCGATCGCATCAAGACATTCCGTGAGGATGCCGAGCAGCGCGCCCAGCGCGAGCAGCGCCGAGCCGATGAACTGCGCGACCGAGAGCAGGAAGTGCAGCGACTCAGTCAGATGCTGGAGGCGGCATAAGTCATTACGCTGCAGTCGCGCTACTCATTCGTAGCGGGCTTCGGGTTCTTGCTGGCAGATTTCTTTCGCGGTTTCGCCGGAGATTTCTTCGCACTCGGCTTCGCCGGCTGTGAGTCTACAGCGATGGCAACGACCGGCTTGGCGGGCATCGCTGCTGACGATACTGAGCCGACCATGGATCCGGTGGGCACAAGCCGGCGGGGGTTGGCCACGATGGTCAGGCCGAGCTGCGTCCAGAACGCGATGTTGACCGCGGCGGCAAACTGCCCCACCGCCATGTTCACGGCTATGACGATCATGAGGGCGATCACCGCAGGTACGAACGCCGCCACGGACAACGCCAGCATACCGAGCACCAGGCTGACGAGCTGGGCGGTAATGGTGAAGCAGACAATCCACAGAATGCCATTGCCCACGATTTTTCCCCAATAATTACGGGTCGCCTGGTAGCTCATCTCCACGCTGCGCATCACGCCGTTGCGGTCGCGGATGTAGAGCATGGTGGCGAACGCGAGACGCGGCACGAACACCAGGGCGAGCACGAAGATCGCCAGCACGGCAAGAGGGACCAGCAGCACGAGCGGCGGCAGCATGGCTGCCAACAGCGTGAAGAGAATGGGCACCCACACGAACGAGCGAATGAAGACCCAGAACGTCACACCCACCATTCCCGGTACGAGCCCCAGCGCGCGCAGGAAGAGCGACGCGAACGTGCCTCGCTCGCCAAGCGCAAGGAGATACAAGTACGCCTTGGTGGCGATGCCCATGTAGATGCCTACGAGCACCATCAGCACCAACACTGCAATCACCACCGGATTGAATATAATTCTCTCGACAGCACTCCCGACTATATCCTCCACCTGGCCTGTGCGAATGGCGCCGCGCACTTGTTCGATCAGTTTCGTCTGCGCCTGCGTATTCCCCTCTCGCGCCGCGCTCATCAGTGTCTGCGTGTCGCTCGCACTCGTGCCGGCGCTCTCCGTCTTCGATCCGTTCGCGCGCGCGTCCGTCAGCAGACGAGTAATCTCCTGCTCGGCCTTCGGATCCTCGGCGAGGAACTGCTGCACCAGCGCGGTCGCTTCCGTCTCGCTGCCGGTCGACATGGCCGTCTCCAGCTGCCCCATCAGCACTTTCGCTGCGTTCTTATCCCCGGACATCATGCGCCAGAGAGTGGCGTTGATTTCAGCATCGCTCTGCTGCACGCCGATCTGCCGCAGGACGGCCGCCGTCTCTTGCATCGCAAGCGGTCCGGCCACGCCGATGAAGACGTAGGCGATGACGAGGAAAAACGCGATGAGCTTGAACATGTCGACGGCGCGGTTCTTCACGAGTGTGACGGCGGCGCCGACGAGCGAACCGAAAGAGAGCGGCATGAAAACGGGGGGAGGAATTTCGTCGAGAATACAACTCCGCTTCGCCGATGACAATTGCGCGCCGCGCGCGATCAGCGTCTCACCCACGATCCACCGCCCACGTTCTTCGCCGCACCCGCGAGCTCAAGCATGGTGAGCGTCGCCGCGACGACACCGGCATTGAGTGTTGATTTCGCCACGAGGTCGTCAGTCGCTTGCGGCATGGACGTGAGCAGTGCGTAGAGAATTTTTTCTTCCTCGTTTGCGGATTCGTACGTGGAAGTTGATGCTTCCGACGCGACGATGCCGAGTTCGCGCAGCACGTCCTCGGGCTGCTGCGCCAGCTTCGCCTGGCTGCGCGCGATGAGCCGGTGGCACCCGGCGTAGTGGTCGTCGAAGATCTGTCCCGGCACCGCGAACACGTCGCGGCCGTAGCCGAGCGCGAGCTCGGCCGTGATGATGGAGCCGCTGCCTTCCGGCGCTTCGATGACGAGCGTACCGAGCGTCAGCCCGGCGATGATGCGATTGCGCGCGGGGAAGGCGAATTTATCCGGCGGCATTTCGAACGGGAACTCCGAGAGCAGCAACCCGCCGCTCGCCACGATCTGCTCCGCCAACCGCGCGTTGCGCTGCGGGTAAATGGAACTGAGCCCGTGCCCAAGCGCGGCGACCGTTTTGCCGCCGGCGCGCAGCGTCTCTTCCGCGACCGCGGCATCGACGCCCAGCGCCAAGCCGCTCACCGTCGTCAGCCCCGCGCGCACGAACGCCGGCACGAACGTCTCGGTGACGCGCTTGCCGTACGCGCTCATCTGCCGCGTGCCCACCACCCCGATGCACGGCTGATCGACGACGCGCAGATCGCCGCGGTACGAGAGGAACACCGGCGGGTCGGCGACGTCGGCGAGCCGCGCGGGGTACAGCGGGTCTTCGAGGGCGATCACGTCGATGCCGCGCTTCTGCAGTTCGCGCGCGTACCGCGCCGCATCGAAATCCTCGATGCGCGCGAGCGTCTTCTCGATGGTATCGCTCCGGCACCCGAGCGCCTGCAGCACCTCCGGCGAGAGCCGCGCGAGCGCCTCATTGAGCGATTCGTACACATCGAGCAGCGCGCGGTAGCGGTCTTTGGTGAGGATGCCGAGCGAGAACCAGGTGAGGAGTGCGGGCGAGAGCATGTACGTAAAGTATCCGCACGAGCGACTGCAGAAGGAAGAGGGATTGCAGAGAAATAAGACGAAAATGTGCGCAGGTCGATTCCTTGAATCCAGGACTGAGCGAAAGGCGTTCCATTCGTGAATAGAACGCCCGGAAGTTTGCTTTATTTTTCCCTGGAAACTCCTTTATACTTCCCGTCCCGCCTGTGCCGCAGAACTTCAATCGTTCTTATTCAGTCATCATCTCAAGCCACCCTAGCTCAGCTGCCTAGCCGAGCCTGCGAGGCGTCGTGAAAAACTTGCTCGTCCTTAGTCGCTCTTTATCTATCGTTCACTCAAGCCACCCTAGCTCAGCTGCCTAGCCGAGCCTGCGAGGCGTTATATATAAGGTTGCTCGATCGTCATTGGTCCTTTCTGTCATCATCTCAAGCCACCCTAGCTCAGCTGGTAGAGCATCGGTATCGT
>CAZWBO010000069.1:0-4837 GCA_964632375.1 uncultured Candidatus Peribacteria bacterium
CGGTTCTTGTGGGACGAATAATACGGCGATGACGTGCTATAGGTGAAGATTGCAATCTTGCAGTCTTGCAATCTTTTTTTCCCATGAGCATCGGAGAACCGAACACCTGTACTGGTCAAGCGAAAGAAGCACTCTGCTCGCGAAGTGTTGGTATACTCCACTGCCAGATCCCCTTTGGTTCTCTTTCCCTTTCTTCTTCCCTCTTTTCTTTATGAAGTCCCGCTCCCTCTCGCAGCGTTCGACGCAGGGGTTCACCCTCATCGAACTTCTGCTCGTGATCGGCATCATCGCGATCCTTGCCAGCATCGTGATCGTCGCCATCAACCCGACCAAGCAGCTGGGTGACGCCCGCAACGCGCAGCGCCGCTCGGATGTGAATACGATTCTGAACGCCGTGTACCAGTACGCCATCGACAACGGCGGCGCACTGCCGGACAGTGCAAACATCCCGACGACAGCCGCCACGGCGAAGATTATTTGTCAGTCTGACCTCGCCACACCGAACTGCAACAACGCTGTCGGTGGTACACCTGCTGGTATCAGCGGCGTGAGCCTCCGCGCTCTCTCGGGTACGTACATCGTCTCGGTGCCGCGCGATCCGTCGCTCACTTCCGCGCAGACGGCCACCGGTTCCCGCTACAGCATCTGGAAGGATTCAGTCAATAACCGCGTCACCATCACGGCCACCACGACCGACCGCGCCGTGCCTATCAGCGCTTCCCGCTAATCGAAGGAAGAACCAAGGATACGAAGAGCCCCTCTGTAGAGGGGCTTTTCTTCTGTCGCCATCGTATCCTTCCTATCTGCTGATTATATGAATGTATCAGCCATTTTGCGCAATGTAGCTCACTGCTTGTAGCAGACGCAGTGGGAGTTTCCTGATCTGGTTCGGATTGCCATTTTGTGCTATAATTCTTGCAAAGACACACATGACTTCCCGCCCATCTCGTTCGCGTGCTGCGCGTTCGTCGGAGGCTCAGAAATCGAGCTCTCCCGCGCCACGCACATCGATCCGGCATCGCATCATCCGCGCCTCGCTCCTCGTGGCGGCGCTCTCGATCGCCGTGCTGTCGCTGCTTTCGATTCTGGTCGTGCGCACGTTGCTCACCGACCGCGTGCTTGCGCAGGTGTCGTCCATTGCGTCGGCACGCAAAGATATTTTGGAATCAACCATCCAGTACGACCGCGAGCGTGTTGCGCTGATGCGCGATCGCACCGAGGTGAAGCAGGCCTTTCAGTTGCAGAGCAGAGTGCCGCTTGCATTGCTCTTCGACGATCAGCGCGCAGAGAGTCTGCCCCTCCTGGGTATCACGCTCTTCGACGCATCGCACCAGGCTTTCGCGAGCGTGGGTATTGAGAGCGAGCCGCCGTCGGTGACGACGGCCACGACCTTCGTGCCGGCGATCGACAGCGTCGGCGCTTGGCGCGGGTACGACGTGTACACGCCGGTGCGGGCGACTGCCACCACGCAGACCGGCACGCTGGCCATGCACTACGATGCCGTGCCGCTCCTGGCGCACGTGTTCGGCAACGTCGATGCCGGCGAGAGTGCCGACATCGTTTTGGGGCACACTGTGAACGGCAATACGAGCGTGCTGCACCACTACCTGGAGAAAGACAACGTGCACTCGTTCTCGCTCGGCGCGACCAACGAACAGTCGACGGAAGGTGTGCTGCTGACGCGCGCCATCGGCGGCGGCGAAGGGTCGCAGAAGATCGTGAACTCCGCGGGTGAGACGATCCTCGCCGCATACCGCTTCCTGCCGACGGTCGGCTGGGGGATGGTCGTGGCTGTCGACCGCGAGAGCGCGCTCGGCGGCGTGCGCACGTTCGCTCTCCAATTGCTCCTCATCAGCATGCTGCTCATGGGGTGCGCCGCCATCATCGGGTACTTTCTGGCCGCATCGCTCACGGCGCCGCTCACACGGCTGTCGTCGCGCCTGCATTTGCTGAAGCCCGGCCACTGGTCGTTCAAGCGCACCGTGCACACGGGCGACGAAGTAGAAGCGCTCGATCGCGTGATCGCCGATCTCAGCGCGCGGCTTAAGAAAACGTACGATCACCTCGAGGAACTGGTGGCGGAGCGCACCCAGGAACTGCAGAAGGCGTACGCGCTCGACCGGGCTATCCTCGACGGCATCGAATCCGGCGTGGTCACCGTCGACACGCAGGGTATCATCACCGACGCGAACCCGGCGGCATACACGCTGCTCGGGTACAAGAAGGAGGAGGTGATCGGCAAGCCGGCTGTCGACATGCTGCGCATCTCGCAGCGGCATTTGGAAGGCACAGCCGAGCAGCACCCTGTTACCCTCGCGCTCTCGGCGCGTCAGACCTTCCGCAGCAACTCCTTCCAGCATATGAGCTTGCTCAAGCGGGATCAGACGCTGCTGCCCGTGACGCTGACCGTGACGCCGCTGATGCAGGAACAGACGTCGCTCGGTGCCATCGTGCTGTTCCAAGACATCACCGAAGAGCGCCAGATCGATTATATGAAATCGGAGTTCATCACGCTCGCGAGCCACCAGCTGCGGACGCCACTCTCGGCTGTGCGATGGAACTTGGAACTGATGGGCGAGGAGAACGGTGCGCTCAGCGAGAGCCAGAAGGCGTTCCTCCAAGAGATCTCGAATTCTTCCACACGCATGGCGAACGTGCTCGACGAGCTCCTGCGCGCAGCCAAGCTGGAAGAGAGCGAGCGGACAGTCACGCTCCAGCAGATCGATCTTGTGGCGTTCCTCCAGCGCATCGCGCACGACAACGAACCCATGGCGCGCAAGTCGACCATCCGCCTCACGTTGGCGCTGCCCGAGCAGCCGGTTTCCATCACTACCGATCCGCTCCTTCTGGAAGTGACGGTGCAGAACATCCTCGCAAACGCCGTGAAGTACTCGAACGCCGGCAGCGAAGTGCACCTGAGCATGACGGCCTCGCCGACCGCCGCGACCATCGCGGTGGAGGACCACGGCATGGGGATCCCCGCCGGCGAGCAGAGTCGCGTGTTCCACCGCTTCTTCCGTGCGCACAACATCCGCCAGAAGGATACCGACGGCTCCGGTCTGGGGCTCTACATCGCCAAGCACTCCATCGAGACCCTCGGCGGCACGATCTCGTTTGTGAGCACGGAGGGGAAGGGATCGGTGTTTACGGTCAGTGTTCCGCTGGCGGGAAAGAGTGGAAGCGTATCGTCGACTCAGGAATAAGACTTCAAGATTGCAAGACTGCAAGAACCCAAGGAAGACACAAGAGCTCTTCCCTTGGTTTTTGCTTTGCAATCTTGAAGTCTTGCAATCTTGCAATCTTTCCCCGGCGATACAAAAAACAGGAACCTTGGTTCCTGTTCTTTATCCCGCCCCCTCATACGCCGGGTTCTGTCGGTCCTGCGTTGGTGCTCTCGCACCGCGACAAGTCGGATGATCATCTCTCTGGGACGACGATCGCTCGTCGCCTCAATGCGGAGGCGCGGACGGGATGACGGAACCATCATCGGGCCCGACCGCCCAATTCCTCCTTGCACTACCCAGAGTTTACCCCACTACGCTCTGCGAGCTTCGCGGGGCAAGCCCACGAAGTTCAGAACGTAATGCCTCGGTTTCCGAGGCGTTTCACACCCCCTCCGCCCTTCATTCGCTTGAATAAGGGGCCTTGGCCCCCGTAGCTCGCAGCGAGCGAAGCGAACGGAGAGCGGAGGGGGCTCGTCTCTGTGGCACTGGTCCTCACGCGCCTTTACCGGATATATGACGCGTGGATGGGTGTTACCCATAGGGCGTTCCAGTAGTGCCCGGACGTTCCTCTCGCGGCGTAGCCGCGGCTGCGGAGCAGACGGGCGAAGCCGGAGCGATCATCGAAGGAGCAGGGGAGGTATTCTAACCGAGCGGTCAGCGGATTCAAGGAATACATAAGCACTTTTGCTTTTGAATTGATAATTGAGAATTGATAATTGATAATTTCAAAGGATTTGGCGGATAGCATTCTCAATTCTCCATTTTCAATTTTCCATTCGTATGCCGCTTTAGCTTCCACCTTCGCCTCTTGGCTACGGTGGACAAGCCCACTTTCGCCTCTGGGCTACGGCGGGCAAGCAGGGGTAGGGTACTCTTCTTCCGGTCATTCATTCCGCTTTAGCTCAGGGGTAGAGCAACCGCCTTGTAAGCGGTAGGTCCGGGGTTCGAATCCCCGAAGCGGCTCCAACCTGCGCAGCAGGTTGCCGGCCGAAGCTCGCTCGGGGTTCCGTGCGGGTGCGACGTTCCACGGGTGAATCTGACGCTACTGCATCGGAATCTACGACTCTCCGCCCTCGTGATTCTGACGATCTACCGATGAGTCGTTGGACGCAGACGACATTGCAGATATACGCAAAAAATTGTATACTGGAACGATCTACTTCCCACTCCTCACGCATGCGCAAGCGCATCATCATTGCCGATGACGACTCCGTCTTTCAAAAGCTCCTCGCGCTCGAGTTCGAGCGACGCGACGTGGATGTCGACATCGCCACGGCCGACAACGGCGAGAGGGCGATGCAGCTGGTGGTAGAGCAGCTGCCGCACTTGATGCTGCTGGATCTCCGCATGCCCAAGGAAGACGGTTTCGCCGTACTGGAGCAGCTGCGCGCACAATCGTACGATTTCCCTGTCCTCGTCCTCACGCACTTCCACAACGACGAGTTCAAGCATCGCTGCTTGGAATGCGGAGCGAAGGAATATCTGGTGAAGAATTCCCTGGGCATTGATCAGGTGGCGGAGAGAGTAATGCACCACTTGGGGTGAAAGATTGCAAGACTGCAAGAATGCAAGATTGCAAAGAAAACCCAAGGGGAGAACTCTTGGGTTTTGGT
>CAZWBO010000070.1:0-4554 GCA_964632375.1 uncultured Candidatus Peribacteria bacterium
CTCATCCACCTCTTCCACCAAATCGCCGCGCTGCTTGGCGAGAAGGGCGAGACGTTCAAGGCCAATGCGTACCGTAAGGCGGCGCAGGTGTTGGAGGACATGCAGACAGACGTGTCCGAGATCGGCGACAAGAAGAAGCTGATGGAATTGCCCGGCATCGGGAACGCCATCGCCGACAAGATTCTGGAGTTTCTCGAGACGGGGAAGATCCAGCATTTGGAAAATCTACGCGCCGAACAGGGCGATCTTCCTACGGAACTGTTGGACGTGGAGGATTTGGGACCCAAGCGCATCCGCGAGATGCAGAAGGAGTTGGGGATCCAAACCGTCGCAGATTTGATCAAGGCGGCCGAAGCGGGCAAGCTGCGCAGCTTGCCGCGATTATCCGAGCACATGGAGCAGAAGATTGCAGAGAATGCCCGGCGCGTGGCCGAGAGATCAAAGCGGTACCCGCGCGCGGAAGTGGTCGACGATGTAGAGAGAATTCTGACGGCCATTCGATCCGTGCCGGGTGTGCAGAAGGCCGAAGCAGCCGGATCGTATCGACGTCATAAATCTACTGTCGGTGATATTGATATTCTCGTTGTGACGGCTGATCACGCACGTGTGATCGATGCCGTGAGTGCGCTGCCGCTCGTGCAGCAGGTGGTGGCGAAGGGCGAGACGAAACTGTCGTTCAACTTGCAGTCGCTCCTGCGCGTGGATGTGCGCTTTGTGAAGGCGAATGAGTGGGGGAGCGCGCTCCTGTACTTCACCGGCGACAAGGAGCACAACATCAGCCTCCGCAAGCGCGCCATCGAGCGCGGGTGGAAACTGAACGAATACAGTTTGTCCGAAGGTGACAGAATCATCGCGCAGAAGACGGAAGAAGATATCTATAAAGCGCTCGGTCTTCCGTGGGTGGAGCCGACGGAGCGGAAGGCCCAACTCCCCGCCTAGCCATTGCGGCGTAGCGATATCGCCGTCTCACTACATCAATAATCAGTTGCACACTTGCTACTCCCACGTCGCGAAGCCGAATGGCGGAGAGAGAGGGATTCGAACCCTCGATGCCCTTGTGGGGCATACTCGATTTCGAGTCGAGCGCCTTCGACCACTCGGCCATCTCTCCGCGCGCGGGCCATTGTGACGCATTGATTCCTGGAAGGAAATATCTTCGTGTACCCTCGAAGCTGCATTGACGAGTAGAGGCAAATGCTGATTCGCATGCAGAAATCACCCCTATCCATCCCATGAATTCGCAGGACATCAACCGCAGAAAACGCGGTCTGGTAGCAGAGGAAGCGGCTCTAGGGGCATTTTCAAGCCGATTTGCACTTGCGGAAGGGAGGTAAGCCCTTAGAATTCTTACCGTTTTATCTCTTTCTCCAACAATTCTATGTCGTACGTTGTTGCATCCGCCATCAAGGAGCTTCTGAAGAAGCAGGACATGATGACGGCTGGCGATTTCCCGGAGGCCGCCTCGGCCTTCCTCGAGAGCGCCATCAAGATGGCTGCCAAGCGCGCCCAGGCCAACGGTCGCAAGACGGTCCGCCCGGACGATCTTTAGTCTCAGCAGATTCATTGTTCTTTCGAGAAAAGCCGATCCGTAAGGGTCGGCTTTTCTTTAGTAGTCCTGAACCGAGTGGGGAAAAGATTCCAAGACTGCAAGAATGCAAGATTGCAAAAAGCAGTGTCCTTCAAGACTCAAGATTCAACACTCAAGACTCACCGTCTCCCCTCGCTTCTCTCTTTAACTCCGCATCGATGAACATCTGAATCTCGCCGTCGAGTACCGCGGTGGTATTACTCGTCTCGGTATCCGTTCGTAAATCCTTCACCATCTGATACGGATGCAGGACGTAACTGCGGATCTGCTGGCCGAAGTCGGCCGACTGGGTGGCGCCTTTCAGTTCGGATTTCTGTACTTCCTCCTCGGCGCGCTTCTTCTCGAGGAGTTTCGCGCGGAGCATGTTCATCGCCTGCGCGCGGTTCTGCTGCTGGCTCCGTTCCGTCTGGCACGCCACGACGATGCCGGTGGGGAGGTGCGTGATGCGCACGGCGCTGTCGGTCTTGTTCACGTGCTGGCCGCCCGCGCCGCCGCTGCGGTAGGTGTCGACGCGCAGATCGCTCTGGGCGATTTCGATCTCGTCCGTCTCGGTGATCTCCGGTAACACTTCCACCAGTGCGAAGCTCGTCTGTCGCAGGTTCTTCGCGTTGAACGGCGACAGCCGCACCAGGCGGTGCGTGCCGCGCTCGCACTTCACATTGCCGTAGGCCATGTCGCCTACCACATGAAACGTGACGGTCTTGATGCCCGCCTCCTGGCCGTCGGTCTTTTCGAGCACGTTGCACTGCCAACTCTGGCGCTCGCAGTAGCGCAGGTACATGCGCGCGAGCATGGAGGCCCAATCCTGCGCCTCTGTACCGCCGGCGCCGCTGGAGATCGTGAGGTAGCAGTTGCTCGCGTCGAATTCTCCTCCCAAATAGAGCTGCGTCTCCAGTGTCGCCCACCGCGATTGCAGTTTGCCGAATTCACTCTCCAAATCCGGCAAATCCGTTTCTTCCGCCTGCTTGGTCAGTTCCATCAGATCACTCGTCTCCTGCCACAGCGTGGCGATCGGCTCCCACTGCTTGCGCAAAATTTTCAGCTTCGCGAAGAGCACATTCGCTTCCTTCTGATCGTTCCAGATGTCCGGGCGGTTCGTCTTTTCCTCCAGTTCCGCGATCTGTCGTGGAATGCCCCGTGCCTCAAAGAGAGTCCTTCCCCTGGCTCACGGCCGAGTGCAGGTCCTGTAATTTCTGCAGGAGTTCTTCCACAGGAAGGGGGAAACGAGTAGGGCTGTATGGTAGCGGAAGTGGCGGGGGATTGGATAGTTGATTGGTTTATTGGTTATTAATTGATAGTTTTTAGTTTGCGTTGGCGGCATAATTACAAGAACCTAGACCTTCATTGAAGGAGAGCGGGCCTTCGGCCCGCGGATGGCGCTATGCTGCGTCTTCAGGACTCCCTCTGCCGGCTTCCTCGGTCAGCTCTTTTCTGCTATAATGAGCAGAAAACTCATGACAGACACTCCTATCGTCGACTGGGTGACCGACGTGCAGCCGCCGAGCTTGCTCCAGCGCGTGGCGATGCCGTTCTTCTTGTTCGGCGCGTTCCTGTGTATGGCGTTGGGATTCACGTGGCTGTTCGTGCTGCCGCGATGGTCGACCATCGAAATCGCGGGGAAGACCTATGGCAAGACGCAGTTGCAGTCGTACGAGCAGTCGCTGCAGGCGAGTCTGGTATTGCTGGAGCGCGAGCGCGATGCGTCGCTGTACCCGCACGATGCCGTGCACGCGGATCTGCAGGCGCAGAAGTCGCGCATTGTGCCGCTCGCGGCGGCGGTGCGACAGATTCAGGAACAGGCGCGTGTACTTTCGGCGGTGCCGGATGCCGTGCGCGTCGACCATGCGGATTATCGATCCGATACGAAGACACTCGTGCTCACGGGTGACGTGCGATCTGTCGGTCCCTCGAGCATGACGGTGCTCGCGCAGTTCGCGGAGCAGCTTTCGAAGATGTCCTTTGTCGTCTCGATGGAACAACCGAGCTTCGTGCGGCAAGACGATCCTGTTGTCGGCCCGCACTCACCGTTCCGCATCGCACTCACGCTCCGATGATCGTCGCTCTCCAGCACCGGCATCCGCTGCAATTGATCGTCTCCGGTGCCGCCTTGCTCGGTCTCGCGTGCCTGCTCATCGTGGCGCACGTGCGGCAGACGCAGGCCATGGAACAGGATGTCTTGCCGCGGGCCACGCAGGTCTCTAACTTGGAACACCGTCGTGATCTCCTGCGTCAGCAGGTGGATCTCTCGGCTCTGTCCTCGGCGGAGCGAGCCGGTTCCTTCCACGAACGCATCCAGATGCACGTTTTGCCGCCCATCGTCAGCACCGATCGCTTCCTCGCGCTCTTCGCGGCCGTGTCCGACACGTTGCAGAAGCGCGACTGGGAAGTGCACGCCTCGGCTGTTTCGTTCGGCGACGCTGCGCCGATGGCGAATGATCTGCTGCAGCAGCCCGTGACATTCTCGGTCATCGTGGCGCCGGAAGGGTTGGATGCGTGGCTGTCGTTCATCGATCTGCTCGGCTACGTGACGGTGGCAGATGCGTTCTCGGCAGACGATATCCGTCTGCTCACGACGACGGCGGAGAAGGAGAGCCCCATGTCCATCGATGCACTGCAAAAATTCCTCTCGATGGATCTGTCCACGTACGCGACGGATCCTGTCGGCTACCGAGATCGTCTGCTCGGCTCGGTGTCGGGCGGCACGTTCGCCGCCGCGCTCCAAGGCGCACTTGCAACGCCTCTGCTTGAGGAGGCGGGTCGGTTCTTCAATACCGATGTCGGGCGCGCGATCCTGGATCAGAAGCTCTGGCCCATGCCGTACGCCACGCTCGATACCATGTCGGTGGAGCCTACCGGTGAGGGGATGAATCGGGTAAAGTTTGTGTTGAAGAGAGTGGGACGGGGGGAGAATGGAGAATTGAGAATTGAGAATTGAGAATTGAGAATTGAGAATTGAGAATTGAGAA
>CAZWBO010000071.1:0-4385 GCA_964632375.1 uncultured Candidatus Peribacteria bacterium
CGGCGTCCACAGCGGCAGACCGGGTCCGACCAACGCGCGGAACGTGACCAGCTCCAACTCCGGTCCCAACTGGCGATGATCCCGCCGCTTCGCCTCTTCCAGCATTTCTATGTGCGTCTTCAGCTCTTCTTTGGATGTGAACGCCGTCACGTAGATGCGCGTCAGTTGCTCGCGCTTCTCGTCGCCGCGCCAGTAGGCGCCGGCCAAGTTCGTGATCTTAAACCCATCGGCTGCAATCTCCTTCAGGTTCTCCACGTGCCCGCCGCGGCACAGATCCACAAACGTCTCCTCCCCCTTCGCATCGAGATTCTTGTAGTGCGTCACCTCCGTCACACCGTCGTTCTTCACCAGATCTTCGATCAGCTCCACTTTGAAAGGCTGTCCGCGTTCTTTCCAGAACTTGATGGCATCGTCGGGCGTGAGAGAGTCGACTGCGAACGTCTGCCCTTGGTTGATGATCTTGCGCATCTCTTTCTCGATGGCACCGAAATCGGCATCGGAGATGGGCTTTGCAAACAGGAAATCGTAGTAGCACCCGTACTCGATGGGCGGCCCGATGGTGATCTTCGTCTCCGGCCACAACTTCAGCACCGCCTGCGCCAGCACGTGCGCGAGGGAGTGGCGGAGTTTGTAGAGATCGTCGATGTGGGGATTGGACATGAGGGGAGAGTACAGGGAAGTGCAGACGAGGTAAATTCAGCCAAGACCGTTCTACAGCCATACAGAACGTCATTGTTCGCCTGAGGGAGAGGCAAACTCATGCCAACGAGATTTTTTCCTCCCGGAGAGCGCCGTCGCTCGGCGCGTTCCGGAGGAACGAATCACCATCTAAAGAACCTCACACAAACCCCAACTCCTGCTCCAGCGCCCGCACCTCGCGCAGAAGCTGCGGATCGTTCTGCAATTTCTGCTCGATCTTCTCGCAGGCGTTCATCACCGTGGTGTGGTCGCGGCCGGAGAACAGTTCACCCAAACGCACGTAGCTGACGCGCAGGTACTTCTTGCCGAGGTACATGACGATCTGGCGCGGGAACAAAATTTCCTTCACGCGCGAGCTGCCGATCATGTCCTGCACCGACACCGAGTAGTACCGCGACACGCACTCGAGCACTTCTTGGAACGTCGATTGCTTCTTCTGCTGCATCTCGAAGCCCACCTGCTCCTCGGCGATGTACGGGTCTTTGTTCAGCTTGCGCAAAATGTCGGCCAGCGACTTGATGGTGGGCATGCGCTGCTCCAGCTCGTAGAGCGCCACGGCCTGCATCAGGATGCCCTCGAGTTCTCGGACGTTGCGCGTCACATGTTCGGCGATGAACTGCAGGAGCGTTTTATCCAGGAAGATCTCGTACTCCTGCGCCTTCTCGGTGAGGATCGCGAGGCGCGTCTCGTAGTCCGGCGCCGAGACGTCGGCGATCATGCCGCGCTCGAATCGCGAGATGAGGCGGTCTTCGAGCTGCAGCTCCTGCGGCGGGCGGTCGGCCGAGATGATCACCTGCTTGCGCTCCTCGTAGAGCGCGTTGAAGGTGTGGAAGAACTCCTCCTGGGTGCGCTCCTTGTTGGCCAAGAACTGCACGTCGTCGATGATGAGCACGTCCACCGGCCGGTAGCGGCGGCGGAACTGATCCATCTTCTGATGCTGGATGGCCTCGATCACCTGGTTCGTGAAATCCTCCGTGGTCGTATACACCACCGTCGAACGCGGGTTGGATTTGAGGATCGCGTTGCCCGTGCCCTGCAGCAAGTGCGTCTTGCCCAGCCCCACGCCGCCGTACAGGAAGAGCGGGTTGTACTTGCCGCCCGGCTGCGTGGCCACCGCCATGCACGCCGCGTGCGCAAGGCGGTTGTTGGCGCCCACCACGAAGTTATCCAGCGCGTAGCGCGGATTCAGAATCTTGCTCACGAGTCCTTCGGCCAGCTTGATCTCCTGCTTGCCCGGTAATTTGCGCCGCCTCTGCTCCGGAAACTGCTCGACGACATTGATGGACCGTTCGGGATTGTCTTTCAGCGCGAGATCGACCTTGTAGATGATCTGCCCGATCTCGGGCCGCAGCTCGCGCGCGATCTCGAGGGTCATGGTGCGGTAGTGCTCCATGTGCCAACCCAAAAACATCGGCAGCGGCAACCCGACAATGAGCGTGCCATCCTCGCAGCCGAGCGCGGCCGTGTCTTTGAACCATGTGATGAACTGGCTGCGCTGCAGCTTCGCCTCCATACCTCGCAGCACCTCCACCCAGAAATCGCGGAGCGTCGGGTCGAATGGCGGGACGCGCGTGTCGGTATCGGCGGGCAGGATGCTAGAGGATGAGTCGCTTGATATCATAGAAAGTGATGATGAGGATCAAACCGATGAGGCACAGGAACCCGATGGTGTTCGTCATGACTTCGAATTTCTGATTGGCGGGCCGGCGGCGGATCATCTCGATGAAGACGAACAGAACGCGGCCGCCGTCGAGCGCCGGAAAGGGCAGGATGTTCAGCACGCCGAGGCTGAGGCTGAGCAGCGCCACGAGCCGCAGGTACGTCATGAATCCCTGTTGCACCGAAGCGTGCGTGAGTTCGGCGATGCCGATGATGCCCGTGATCCCCTGCGGCACCGTGCCGTGCTGCGCCAGCGACCGGAACAGCGCGGCGATGCCGAGGATCGTCTGGATGGTCATGAGTTTCACCTCGCGCAGCGAGAGCAGGAACGCACTCACGATGCTGCGGTGCGGTGCGGAAATCTCGCGCTCGATGGCCTCGATCTGGATGCCGGTGCGCCCCTCGCGGATGGGCACGACAACGCTGCGCGGCTGATCCTGTGCCGGACCGGTGAGCAGCGTGTACGTCACTTCCCTCTTCCCCTGTTGCAGCGAGGGAACTTGCTCGGGCACGAAGACCGACACGCCGTCCACTTTGATGAGCACCGACTTCACCGGCACGCCGGCCGCTTCCGCCGTCGAGCCCGGCAACACCTTGTTGATGAGCACACCCTCCGGCAGCTGGATTTCGCCGTGGCTCGCGGCGACGAGCATGTCGTCGAATGTGAGGTACGTGGGAATCCACCGCGCGAACGCGAAGCCGAGGGTGAAGATGGCGATGGCGAGGAGGAAGTTCATGAACACACCTGCCGTGAGAATGATGATGCGCTGAGCGAAGCCCGCGGCGGCGAAGTCGCCGGGCTGTACGTTTCCTTCGGAGCCGTTCTCCCCCTGCAGCCTCACGAATCCACCGAAGGGAATCCAATTCAGCGAGTAGATCGTCCCTGCTTTCTTGAAGATGGTGAGAACGCGCGGCGGCAGCCCGAAGCCGAATTCCTCTACCCTCACGCCGAAGAGCCGCGCCATGCTGAAATGCCCGAACTCGTGCAGCAGCACGAGGAAGCTCAACAGAAACACGAACGCGATCGCAGAGATGATGATGGAAAGCATGGGCTCTGGATGGTACCCAGGAAGTGGATAACTCAAAAGTTTTCCACAGTGGTTTGAGTTGCGGCGTTGGTATTTTCGCTGAGAAATAGAGAAGATGAAAATTGCAATCTTGCATTCTTGCAATCTTGAAACCTTATCCTCTTGCCAGCACCAACGCCTCCACCCGCTCCACTCCCGCCACCGTCAGCGCTCTCGCGCATCTGTCGATCGTTGCGCCGGTGGTGAACACGTCGTCGACCAGGATGACATGACGTGGTGGGTGCGGGTCGACGCAACGAAAAGCCCGGTGCATCGCCGCGAAACGTTCCTCGCGATGCCGCCACGCCTGGTGGCCGGTGGGTCTTGTGCGACGCAGAATGTGGCGCACCTCCACTCCCCTCTTCTCCGCCACGCGCCGCGCAAGCAGTTCCGCCTGATTGAACCCGCGTACGAATCTTCGCGACCAGTGTAAGGGAACCGGACACAGCACCGCTTCGCGCAGATCCAACTGATCCGCTGCTGCGACGAGCAGATCACCCAACTCCCGCGAGAGCTGAGGAATCCGCTTGTACTTGAACGTGTGGATCGCCTTCCGCAGGAGCGGGACCGACCGATAGTCGGCGGCCGCCACGACGCGGTCCAAAAACCGCACGTCTGCGCCCTGGAGCTCCTTTCCATCCAGCACCACCGGATGTGATCGCAGCAGCGCGATCTCATCCGCAGTGATGAAGCCGCCTTCCTCCCCGCGCAGCGAACGCCGCGGAAAGAAGAAATCGAGCAAGATCTCGAACATAGTTGCCCAGTATAGCTTGTTGCAGGCCGCGAGTATTGGTACCCTTCGTCCGCTTTTTTACAATAAGCATCTTCGATTCATCGGGCAATTAGCTCAGCTGGCTAGAGCGCCACATTGACATTGTGGAGGTCACTGGTTCAAGTCCAGTATTGCCCACCATTCGACTCGCTTCGCTCGCTCATGGTTCTTCGGCTGCGGCCTCGAGC
>CAZWBO010000072.1:0-4325 GCA_964632375.1 uncultured Candidatus Peribacteria bacterium
CGGCCGCGAAGGGCGTGAAGCTCATTCGAGAGTATTCGTATAGCCCGTTCTTCGGTGATCTCTATGCGGCGAGGGATGTTGCGCCGAAAGCTCGGACACCGGCCGCCCCTGACGCATGATCGGGAAATCAGAGAGACGGTCACGGGAGTTTCTCGAATGGGAATCCCGTGGCCGCGGGTTTCACGTCTGGGCGCACCCGGTTTTGCCGGAGCCGCCTTTTCGACCGTATCTCGGCGCCGTCACAAACGCTTCGCCCGTCGATGACGGAAGGAAGTCGACGTTTCTCTCGGGCCTTCTCCGGCAAGTGAGTGAGCGGCTCGCCCCGCCACCGTCAGGGGCGACCGTCCGCGATGACGAGGAGTCCACGTCGCCAGAGGTATTTGAGCGGGATGAGCTGGTCGAGCTTCAGGCGCACCTGCCGGATGGATTGAAAATCTCCGGCGATGCGTATGAGGGTTTTCTCAAAAGTGTCACCGCGTGTGCGGAGCCGGTGACGTTTGAGATCATCGCCACGGGGAAGAAGATCACGGTGCAGTATGCTGTATCGGAGAAGGACGGACGATTATACCGCCGGCAACTCGAAGCGTTCTTGCCCGATGTGTCGTTTGAGCCAACGAGGGGACACCTCGAAGACGCGTGGGGCGAACCCGGAAGCTCTGACGTGGCGGTCGTTGAATTCGGGTTGGGGAAGGAATTCGTGATTCCGCTTGTGGTCGGGCACAGCGACCCGTTTGTGGGGCTCGTCGGTGCGCTGTCGGAAATTGAGAAGGGCGAAGTCGCGGTGTTCCAAGTCATCTATGCCCCGACGACGCATCCATGGGATGAAAGCATGCTGCGGTCGGTGACGCATGCGGACGGCAGCGCGATGTTCGTGAACGCGCCGGAGCTTCTGCCTGGTGCGAAGGAGAAGGTATCGAAACAGCTCTTCGCGGCGGTCGTGCGCGTAGCGGTCTCGGCCGAAAGCAATGGGCGGGTCTGGGAGATAGCGACGAACGTGGCTGGGGCGCTCGGCGCATACGGCAGCCAAAGCGGGAACGAATTGGTGCCGCTGCGAAACGACGAGTATCCGGCGGCGGAGCATGAAATCGACCTCCTCCGTCGCCAGACGCGGCGCTCGGGAATGCTCCTCAATGCGAAGGAGCTGACTGGCTTTGTGCATGTGCCGTCGGGGGATGTGGCGTCGCCGCGACTGAGGGTTAAGACGGGGAAGACGAAGGCGCTGCCTTCTGAGCTTAAGCGGGGACGTGGGATAGAGATCGGGATGAATCTCCACCATGGGGTCGAAACTCCGTTTGTCCTCACGAACGAGCAGAGGGTGCGTCACGTCCACGTCATCGGAGCCTCCGGCACCGGCAAGAGCAGCCTGCTTTTCAATATGGTGAGGCAGGATGTGGAGTCGGGCGCCGGCCTCACGCTTCTCGATCCTCATGGGGACTTGGTGGACAGGGTTCTGGAAATCATTCCGCTCGAACGTATCGGGGATGTGGTGCTCATCGACCCATCGGATGAGGAATTCACGGTCGGCTTCAATATCCTGTCCGCGCACAGCGATTGGGAGAAGAACCTGCTCGCTTCGGACTTGGTGTCGGTCTTCCGGCGCAATTCGACCGCGTGGGGCGACCAGATGAACAGCGTCCTGCAAAACGCGATACTAGCCATCCTTGAAAGCGACCGAGGCGGGACGCTCCTTGACCTGCGCCGCTTCCTCCTGGAGCCGGCATTCCGCAGCGAATTCCTCAAATCGATCCGCGACGACAACCTCCTATACTACTGGCGGCACGGCTTCATGTCGCTCTCGGGCAATAAGTCGGTCGGTTCCATCGTCACTCGCCTCGATGCGTTTCTCAGCCCCAAGCCCCTGCGATACATGGTCGGACAGAAAGCGAATCGTTTGGATTTCGGCGACATCATGGGCGCAGGAAAGATCCTCCTTGCGAAGCTCTCGCAAGGAGCGATCGGACGAGACAACTCGCACCTCTTGGGGAGTCTCCTCGTTGCCAAGATTCAGTCGGAGGCGATGAGCCGGCAGCGGGAGAGTGAGGCGAATCGCCGAGACCATTTCCTATACATCGACGAATTCCATGACTTCCTCACGCCGTCGCTCGCCGAGACCCTTGCGGGAGTCAGGAAGTATCGGTTGGGACTCGTTCTCGGGCACCAAGAATTGCGGCAGGTTGAGCGAGAACCGGATGTGGCGAGCGCGCTCCTTTCGAACGCATACACCCGTATTGTCTTTCGGGTCGGCGACAGGGATGCCCGGACGCTTGAAAACGGCTTCTCCACATTTGAGGCGAAGGACATGCAGAACCTTGCTACGGGGCAGGCAATTTGCCGCGTGGAGAGAAGCGACAACGATTTCAATCTGACGGTCGAGAAACCCGAATACCCGTCTCGCGAGGATGCGCGCGCACGGCGCGAACTCGTCGTCGAGGCGTCCCGCAAGAAATATGGGACGCCGAGGGCTGAAATTGAAAAAATGTTCGCGGCTCCTGCGCCGCCACCTGTCACGCCGAGCGAGTCGCGAAGGAGTGAGAAACCAGTCGTTGGCTCGGAAAATTTTCGAACTGAAGAAGAACCAGTCGTCGCGCAGCCGGCGCAACCGGTCGCGCCCAAAACGGAGCCTGTGCCGTCAGCCAAAGTGGAGGCGCCGATATCGACGCCGGAGAGGAAGGCCATTGCCGATCTCGGCCGGGGCGGGGCGCAGCACAAAGCCATTCAAGACAGGATCAAGGATGAGGCGGAAAGGCTCGGGTATCGGGTGACGGTTGAACACGAAATCCTCGGCGGCGTCGGGCGCGTGGATTTAGTGCTTGTTCGCGATGAGCAGGCGACCGCGTGCGAGGTGACGGTGACGACGACAATCGACCATGAGGTCGGAAACGTCTCAAAGTGCGTGAAGGCAGGCTTCACGAGGATCGCGGTGGTGGCGATGAGTGAGGAAAAGTTGGGGAAAATTCGGGCGGCGGTGGGGCATAGCCTGGGGGCGGAGAAAGCGAAGCTCGTCACGTATCACCTGCCCGACGCGTTCATGGAGGCGCTGCGAAAACGGGAGGCTCCGATTCCGGCAGCTCCAGAGCCTGAAATCCGCTCACGAGGTGGACGCGTGGTGAAACGGACGTTCACTGCGCTTTCCCCAGAGGAGGCGAAAGCGAGAGAGGACGCCGCTCACCGGCTCATGGCGGAGACGATGAAAAAGAGGGTGAGAAAAGTTTAGTGAAGTGTATATTTGGATACGATAAAAAGAGCGAAAATCGCCGCTTTTCGCATTGAACAAGCAGTCGATTTCCGAGACGCTTTTACCTATGAAAACCCCGCTTAAATCAGCCCCCGGAGACAGCCGATTTGTAGGAATTTGGATACGCGTTTCAACAGACGAGCAAGCGCAGGGTGACAGTCCGAAACATCACGAGTTGCGCGCCCGGGCATATGCGGAAGCAAAGGGGTGGATCGTGCAGGAAGTGTATGACCTCGCGGGCATGACCGGGAAGTCAGTGATGGAATACCCCGAGACCAAACGCATGATGGCCGACGTGAAGCGTGGCCGCATCACCGGCCTCATTTTCTCGAAGCTTGCCCGCTTTGCCAGAAACACAAAAGAGCTGCTCGGCCTCTCTGAGTTCTTCCAAGAGCACCGGGCTGACTTGGTTTCACTTCAAGAGGCCATTGATACGTCAACCCCGGCGGGCCGGCTCTTCTTCACGGTGAGCGCCGGTCTGGCTCAGTTTGAACGGGAGGAACTCGCCTCGCGCGTCGCTGCCTCGATCCCGATCCGCGCCAAACTCGGCAAGTCGCTCGGCGGGTTCGCGCCCTTCGGGTATCGCTGGGAAGGGAAGCAACTCGTTCTTGATCCGAAAGACGCCCCCGTGAGGAAGCTCGCATACGAGCTATTCGCCGAGCACAAGCGCAAGAAGACGGTTGCGCGGCTCCTCAACGAAAAGGGCTTCCGCACCCGTGACGGCACCTCCCGCAAGGGAGGTCTTTTTACGAGCCCCACTGTCGGGCGCATCTTAACCGACACGACCGCCAAGGGTGAACATCGCCTCAACTACACGAAGAGCCTCGGGAGCGGGAAGCGGTGGGCCTTCAAGCCAGAACATGAATGGGTCGTGAACAAGGTGCCCGCCATCGTCTCGGTTGAGCTGTGGGAGACCTGCAACGCGGTCTTGGAAGCCCGCAGGACCTCCGGGAAACCGGCGGCGAAGAAGGGTAAGAGCGCGTTCACTGGCTTCGTCGTCTGCCACTGCGGGAAGAAAATGTATATCCCCTCGAACACCCCGAAATGGGTCTGCCTTTCCTGCCGGAACAAGATTCCAGAGGTGGACCTT
>CAZWBO010000073.1:0-4316 GCA_964632375.1 uncultured Candidatus Peribacteria bacterium
AAAGATGATCAGACAATATTTTTATCTCTCATTTATTCCCTATATCCCTCAAAAAATATATAAATGTGTCACGCTTCGTGGCTTCGCTCTATCCCGATCAAAGGAGGCCAAGCAGTACTACTGATCGCTGAGCACAACGCGCCTCAGCATGACACCCAGAGCGAATGTCAGGAATTCACCCGCTCCATGTACTCCCCCGTCTCGGTATTCACCTTCACTCTATCGCCTTCGTTGATGAACAGCGGTACGTTCACCGACATACCCGTTTCCAGCGTGGCGGGCTTGGAGCCGCCCGTCGCCGTATCGCCCTTCACGCCGGGGATCGTCTCCTTCACCTTCAGTGTGACAGTGGAAGGAAGATTGATGCCGATCGGCCGCTCCTCGAACATCAGTGCGTCGACTTCCTGGCCGTCGATCAAGTAGTTGCCGGTCTCCTCCATCACCTCCGCAGAGAGCTCGTACTGATCGTACGTCTGCAGGTCCATGAAGGTGTAATTCGATCCGTCGTTATATAAGTACTGCACCTTGCGGTAGCCCACGTCGGCCGGCTCGATCTTCTCGGAACCCTGGAAATTCCGCGCGACGATGGCGCCCGTCTTCAGGTTCTTGAGCTTCGTCTGCATGTTCGCCTTGCTCTGGCTCTTGCGCCCGAACTGCGAGCTGATGATGAGGTACGGCTCGCCGTCGAGGTTGACGGCACGGCCGGGTTTGAGATCGGTGATTGTGTACATAGGTGCGGATTGTGCAGGGATGACGGGGAGGGAGTCAATGGGGAGGGCCTCGATACGCCCTCCGCTTCGCTGCGGGCTACTCGGCCTGACACGCAAGAGACTTGCGTGTACACGGCACAAGCCGTGTCAGGCCGAGTAGCCTCGCCTGTGTATTATGCTCAGCTGCAAAACGCCTTCCTGCATCATGCACAGCCGGCGAGGCGTATCGAGGGCCCATCATTTCCGTCAGAAACCTTCCCCCTTCCCGTCTCTTCCACTATCCTCGGCCCGAACCTTTCTGTCATTTCCCACATCTCCCATGAAATTGAAGACGTTCATGCAGCGTGCCATCGAAATCGGCATCAGCGAAGATCCCCGCGGCAAGAAAACAGTCGACAAACTCCTCAAGAAGCAGAAGGATCGCTACGCCAAGCTCGAAGGCCGCGAGAAGGAGATGTTCGACGCCGATCGGCTCGTCAATCCCTACCACGACTCGCGCATCATCAACGGGACCGGCGACGAGAACGTGGAGGTGCTGATGGTGGGCATCGACATCGAGACGCCCGAAGTGCTCCTGGCCGACCGCCTGCGCGAGAAGGGCGAGCGCATCGACGCGCTGTTCATCCACCACCCGGAGGGCCGCGCGCTGGCGGATCTGGACAAAGTGATGAGCATGCAAGTGGATCTGTTGGAACTGCACGGCGTGCCGGTCAACCATTCCGAGGCGCACATCCGCCCGCGCATGGAGCGTGTGTGGCGCGCCATCCACGCCGACAACCTCTTCCGCACCGAGCGCGCGGCCGAGCTGCTCGGCCTCCCCGCCTTCACGTGCCACACCATCACCGACAACCTGGTGTGGCGGTTCATGGAAGACACCATCTGCAACAAGCAATTCGACGATCTCAACGAAGTAATCAAAGCCATCGAAGACATTCCGGAGTACAAGTACTTCGCCAAGAAGGGCAACCCGCCCATCATCGTGCACGGCGGCGGCACGAGTCGCCCGGGCAAGATCGCCGCGACGGAGTTCACCGGCGGTACGAACGGCCCGGAAGAGTTCCTCGAATCGCAGTCGAAAGCCGGCATCGGCACCATCCTCTCGATGCACGTGACCGAGAAGACGCTGGAGGAAGCGCGCAAGCACAACGTGAACATGATCCAGTGCAGCCACATGGCCTCCGATACCATCGGCATCAATCTGCTGCTCGACCGCTTGAGCAAGGAAGAGAAGAAGCTGCGCACGATCGACACATCGGGCTTCGTGCGGGTAAAGCGGAAGTGAGATTCCAAATTGAGAATTGAAAATTGAGAATGGAAAACGTTGGAAGCTGCTCTGACTACTGAGTTGCTTCCATCATTCTCCATTTTCCATTCTCAATTTTCCATTTCCCAACCTTTCCCTCTCCGCCGCCAACCCCTATACTCCCTTCTCTCCCTTTTTTTCTCTCCCATGCCCCGTTTTGGGTTTGCGGATCTTCTGGCGATGGTGCGCGAGAGCATTGCATTCGCGCGCAAGCACCACGCGCTGCTGTGGGTGACACTGTGGCTGTTCGTCGTGCCATCCATACTGCAGGCGATCTTGCACCCAGTGTGGGAGATGCTTCTCGCACGGCCCAACGTCCCGCCTGCGCAGCACTGGACGCTGGTAAGCCTGAGCTGGCTTGGGACGCTGATACAGGAACTGCTGAATGCCTGGGGGTTCGCGTCGGTGTACTTGGTGGCGCAGCGGCAGATTCAGAACCGCGCCGGACGCGCACGCACGTCGTGTAAATCCGTGGCGCGCGAGGCGCAGGCGTACGTCGTCCCGCTGTTTCTCACTTCGCTCCTGTGGCTGTGTTTCATCGCGTACCGACTCGTCGCAGCATTCCTGCTCGCTGGCCTGTACGTCGTCATCGAGCCAAC
Organism: uncultured Candidatus Peribacteria bacterium; assembly: GCA_964632375.1. Taxonomy (GTDB): domain Bacteria; phylum Patescibacteriota; class Gracilibacteria; order Peribacterales; family Peribacteraceae; genus JAQBQQ01. The sequence continues at coordinate 2,613 of CAZWBO010000073.1, forward strand.
CTGCATGGCGGCCAGCAATGCGTGGCCGGCGGTCATCCGCTGCATCTACCCGCTGCTCCTGCTCGTACCACTCGTCGTCCCGGCACTTCTCTATGCCATCCGGACATTCTTCTTCGACATGATCGTCGTCGTCGAAGAACGCATGTACCGCAACGCCCTCTCGCGCAGCCGTGAGCTCACGATGGGACGCACAGGCACGGTCGCCCGCACCATCGCGGGGCTCTTCCTCATCATCTATGTCCCGCCGTTTCTGGTCATCGGCAGCCTGGAACTGGTCCTCGAGAGCATAGCGCAAATTTCGGCAATCACCTGGCTGCCGACGCATGAGATCGCCGCGATGCTATCCGCATTCAATCAACCTTTGATTCTCGACATCATCGAGAGCGTCGTGTTCGGCTACGTCGGTCTGATCTTCCTGCTCGCAAACGTCCTCCTCTTCGGTGCGCTGCGCGGCGCACCCAGCGGCGATGTGGTGGTATTCGAACGTGAGGCGGCCAACAAGCCTCGACGCACGAAGACTTCTCCAAAGCGCACAGCAAAGAAGAAGCCGACAAAGGCAGAGGCCACCGTGGAAGAAATCATTCCGCCACCTCCAGAATGACACTTGGCCTCGCACTCTCTGGCGGCATTGCCGTGGGCATCGCCAACGGCGGCGTGCTCGCAGTACTCGATCGAGAGGGTATTGCGCCCGACTGCATCGCCGGCAGCAGCATGGGTGCCATCATCGGCGCGCTGTACGCGTTCGGCATTCCCATCGAGCAGATTCACGCACTCGCGCGAACGCTCTCGCTCACGAACGTGGCCGAGTGGACGGGACCGTCGCTGAAAGACGGCCTGCACGGCGGCTTCCTGCGCCAGCGCTTGGACGAGCACCTGCGTCCGCTCTTCGGCGAGGCGACGTTGGCCGACTGCCGCATCCCTTTCACCTGCATTGCCGGCCGCGTGAAGCAACCTATTCGCTGGATCCGCATCCTGCAAGATGGATTCATGCGGCACGCGATGAACTGCATTGAGCTGCACGTCTTCCCGCCTAAGACGCGGCTGCTCGATGCATTGCATGCCACAAGCGCGATGCCGGTGCTCTTCCAGCCGGCAGAGGTGAATGGCGAGCTCTTCGTCGATCTCCTCAGCTTCGGCGCCATCCCTTCACGGACACTCCGTTCGGTTTTCCAACCAGACATCGTCATTGGCACGGACACAAACCCCCATTGGCAGGACACCATGCAGTACCTCCCCCACGGCTGGAGCGAGTTCATCGCCGCAGGATACGCGTCGCTCGACGAGAGCAAGGCAGCCTGCGACCTGGTGATAAAACCGGCACAACCGCATCAGCCGTTCCGCTTCGACCATGCCGAAGATTTCTGGCAGGCGGGAGTGAGGGCGGCGGAGGAGCGCTTGCAGGAGGTGAGGAAGCTGATGGAGTGAGAGTGAGCCGTATCGGCCAACTCCTACGGGCGGATGAGTATCGCACCCCTGGCCGACATTCCGGCAGAAGCGCACAAGACCATCAGGAAGCATCAGGGGACACTGCAGCCATTGCCGCGGACGGCGCCGGCGTACGTGTCAGCAGGCACCGTCGCACCCACACCGCGATACCGAGGTTCACCGCGAGCACGACTAGAAAATAAAGAGTGAGACCGCCCATAGGGGCGAGCATAAATGGAGAATTCATAGCTCGCGAAACTACCCTCTCGCCGGAACGAA
>CAZWBO010000074.1:0-4273 GCA_964632375.1 uncultured Candidatus Peribacteria bacterium
ACAAACCCCATGCCCGTCGAACCCGTCAAAATTCCGCAGAACGTGTACATCGAGGACCGCATTGTCGGGCCGCTGACGCTGCGGCAGATCATCATGATCGCCGTGGGCGGCGGGTTCAGCTACGCGCTGTACGCGAGCATCGCCAAATCGTACGGGCCGCCGAACCTCATCGTGACGACGCTCGTGTGGCTGCCGGCGATCCTCTCGGCCATCTTCGCGCTCATCAAAGTGAACGACCTCACGCTCGCGCGCATCTGCCTCCTCATGCTCGAACGGGTGAACAAGCCGTCTCAGCGCGTGTACACGCCGCGCCGCGGTTTGGCGATTCACATCCGCACGGCCGCGCTCGTGAATCAGCAACGCGCGGCGGATGCAGACCCGGAAACAGCCAAGACCCAGAAGAAGATCCAGGAACTGAGCGGCGTGCTCGACCGCGGCATCGCCGCGACAGAAGGAGGGCCGGCGCCCGCGGCGATTGTGAAGCACGACATCCCGTCGGCCGAAGAGGTGACCGTGCTCGACGAAGCCGACCGCTCCGCTCCCCTGCCCGTCGATCCGTCGCGCGTCAAAACCGACAACCCGCTCGGTAGCACGCAGCTCTCGGATCTCTCGGTATTCCGCGACATCTTCCCGCACACCTCCTGATGGACCAGCACGACACGCAGCCGAAGGCCAAAGACACCGTGCGCAATCGCAAGAAGAGCAGCCTGAGTTCCACGCAGCGCTTCCTGCCTATCGGTGAGATTCGCAACGACACGGTGCTGCTGAAGAACGGCGGCCACCGCGCGGTGCTGCAGGTGGAGGCACTGAACTTCAGCCTCAAGAGCGAGACGGAACAACAGGGTATCATCGCCGGGTACGAATCGTTCGTGAACACGCTCAGCTTCCCGCTGCAGATTGTCATTCGTTCGTCGAAGATGAACATCGACCCGTACCTCGCCGACTTGCGCGCCATCGGCGGCGTGCAGACCAACGGCCTCCTGAAGGAACAGACCCTCTCGTACGCCGACTTCATCGAGAAACTCATCGACGTGGCCGACATCCGCCAGAAGCGCTTCCATGTGGTGATACCGATGGACGCGGCGCCGCGCAAGAAGACGCTCGTGGAGCAGTTCTTCGGCTGGATCAGCCCCGACGATTCCGTCTCGAAGGCATCGCAGCGCGAGCGCGACTTCGCCTTCAACAGCCGCATCCTCAAAGAACGCGTGAACCTCGTGCAGACCGGCCTGGACAAGCTCGGCCTGCAGAGCAAGCGCCTGAACACGCAGGAACTGATCGAGCTCTACTACCAGATCTACACCCCGGCCACGAGCCAGGAACAGAAGCTGGGCGACGAGGCGGCGATGAAGATCGCGAAGAATGTGCTGTGAAGAGCGGCGTAGGGCGACCAACTTCAGGAGATGATCAAGCGATGACGGGGCGCAGAGCCTGTGCTGAGCGCGTCGAAGCGCGATGTCTTTGTGTCAGTTTCCTTTACTGCTTGTCCTTGAACATATCTGGTACTTCCGGGAGGAAGCGCATCCCAGAGAGCACCCTTCGACAAGCTCAGGGTGACAAAGAAAGCTGATTCACTGTCACATTGAGCTTGTCGAAATGTGATCTGAGGAACTTTGGCAGAGCGGGCATACCAGATCCGTCCAAGGAAGGCGTGCTCACCTCCCGACCAAAAGACATCGCTTGCGCCCCATAAGCAAACTCGTACATTTCTTGGACTGAGATACGTTCGTCATAACGCCAGAGGGAGTCAAAACCATTTGACATATTCTCCCCTCTCCTGAGACAATGGCATCGATCGAACGTCGCTCGTGCGAGGACGTTCACCCTCTTTTTTTACTCTCTTCCCTCGCACCTCTCTTTTTCTATGGCAACCGCCACCAAAGAAAAGCGGCAGCCGTCCATCATGGACGAACTGCTCAAGGATTCCCCCGCCGTCCTCCGCGTCCGCCCCGGCGAACTGCGCGAAGGCACGGTCGTCTTTAAGGGTAAGAATAAGCTGCTCGTCGATATCGACGGCGTGGCCACCGGCATCATCTCGGGCCGCGAGCTGCGCGATTCGTTCAATACGTTCAAAGAGCTCCACCTGGGCGACCCGGTGAACGCACTCGTGCTGGAAGAGGAGAACGACGAAGGCATGATCGTGATGAGCCTGCGCATGGCGAGCCAACAGAAAGCGTGGGACCGCTTCCACAAGATGGTGGAGCAGGACACGACCATGAAGTTCACGGCGCAGGAAGCCAACAAGGGTGGCCTGCTCGCCAATATCGACGGCATCCGCACGTTCCTGCCCGTGTCGCAGTTGGCACCGGTCAACTACCCGCGCGTGAATAACGCCGACGCCAGCGAGATTATCACCCGCCTCAGCAAGTTCATCGGCCACACGTTCACGGTCAAGATCATCACCATGGATGAAGATGCCGGAAAGATCGTGGTGTCGGAGCGCGAGGCGCTCAGCGAGGAGAGATCCAAGTCGCTCGAACAGCTGCACGCGGGCGACGTGAAGGAAGGCATCGTGAGCGGCATCGTGAAGTTCGGCCTGTTCGTCGCGTTCGACGGCCTGGAAGGCCTCGTGCACATCTCGGAGATCGCGTGGGGCCACGTGAAGAACCCCTCGGAGTTCGCCGAAGTGGGCGACCGCGTGAAGGTGAAGGTTATCGGGATCGACGGCGAGAAGCTCAGCCTCTCCATCAAGCAGATGTCGAAGGACCCGTGGGAGGAGATCGCCGAACGCTACCCGGTGGGCAAGAAAGTGCAGGGCACGGTCATTCGCTTCGCGGATTACGGCGCGTTCCTCAAGCTCGAGAAAGAGATCAACGGCCTCGTGCACCTGAGCGAGCTGGCGCACCACAAGGTGACGGATCCGTCCGAGGTGCTCACCATCGGCCAGAAGGTGGATGCGCAGGTCATCAACATCGATGTCGACGAACGCCGCATCGGCCTCTCCATCAAGGCTATCCAACCCATCGATAAAGAGACGATGGATCGTCTGAAGCGCGAGCGCGAGGAGGAAGAGGCGGGGAAGAACGAGGCTAAGGAATCCAAAGAATCCGAGGAAGCCGAGGAATCTGATGAAAGTGCTCCGACCGAAGGTTTTGTAGCGTCGAAGACGGGTAAGAAGTACTACCCGGCGGATTCCGCCGCGGCGAAGAAGATCAAAGCCGAGAACCGCGTGGCGTTCGCAACGGAAGACGAGGCGAAGGCGGCGGGATTCGAGGCGTAGTGATTAGTTGGTAGTTTGTAGTGAGTAGTGAGTAGAAACTCCAAAAAGAAGCAGTCACCTGCTTCTTTTTTCATGCCCTACCAACTACCAACTACACACTACTCACTCCCCAACAGCTTCTGCTCCGACAGAAAATGCAAATGCACATACATAATCTCCTGCCCGCCCTTCGCCCCCACGTGGAACGTTAACTTGTACCCGTCAATCCCCTTCTCCGCCGCGAACTTCCGCGCCGTCTCGATGAGCAGGCCGGGGATGTGCTCCTGGTCGCCGTGGCACTCGGCAATGGAGGAGACGAATGTCTTCGGGACAAACAGGACATGCGTCGGCGCTTTGGGATGAATGTCTTTGAATGCGAGAACATGATCATCCTCGTACACGATGTCGGCGGGGATTTCTTTGTCGCGGATCTTGTGGAAAATAGTGCGTTCTTCCATGCGGTGATCATACGAGACACAGAATGCGCCGACAATCGTGGAACGGCGCGGATCCTGCGATATGGCATATAATGCGATATTATGGTAGAATAAAGGGAATTCTTGATGGAACTTCCTACGAGCATTCATTGACTTTCGCGCCAGAAAAACAACAATACCCCCGCGATGGTGTCGACACCCTCCTCCCCAGAAAAAGGCCTGACCCTCAGCAACTCGGTGACATCGAGTAAGTTGATCGTGACACAGCCGGCCAAGCTGGCTGAGCTGAACGATCTGTTGATGACGTTCGAGAGTTTCTCGAACAAAGTGAGCGAGCGTACGGGCGAAGACCGCTCCGGCGATATGGGCGGCGCGGGCACGAGCGGCGGCGCAAAACGCGACGACTCCGCCAAAGGCGCCTCGCCGCGCGACCAGGCCATCGCCGCGATACCGACCGAATCAGTCGTGCTGCAGAAGCAGCTGCAGCAGCACATCGAACAGGAAGTACGGCTGCTCTCGAAGCAAGCCAAAGCGCTCTCTGCAACCATCGGCAAGCCCGGCAACGCCAACAAAGTGAATACGCTCTACGCCCGCATCCGTCGGCTCAACTCACTCCTCTCGGACATTTTGGAAGCCTCGT
>CAZWBO010000075.1:0-4217 GCA_964632375.1 uncultured Candidatus Peribacteria bacterium
TCTTACGAGGAGCAGACCATTCCTATTCATTCATTTCCTCACATTCAACGCATGCGGCGACCGCATCGGTTTGCCGATGCCGCTGTTCTTGACTACCCTGCCCTCCATGCCGAAGAAGAGGAGTCTACTGGTGCTGCTGTCCGCCATCACCGTCGTCGGCGCGTTCGCGCTCACATTCGCACTGTTCCGTCTCACCATGCCCACGGTGCTCTCGAGCACGTACCGCATCAACGGCGGCGACGCGCAGCCGTTCGGGCCTCCGCTCTCGCTGCCCGATACGCCGGTCGGAACCATGGAAGTGACAATGGACGTGCGCATGCCGCTCCTCGCGCCGCACCGGTACACGGTCGTGCCCGACGATTGCCTGACAGACGTGCGCATCAACGGCGCACCCGTCTTCGAGCCGGCCATTCCCTTCTGCGACTACTCCAAGGGCCGCACCATGGATTTCGGCGCGGCACTCGTACCGGGCGTGAACCACGTCGTCGCCACCGTGCGCAACGACGGCTCCGCCGCGGGGCTGATGATCCGCCCGTCGTGGACGGATCCGCGGCTCATCCTCCTGGCCGCGACCCTCCTCGCATCGCTCTGGCTCCTCATCCGCTTCTGCCTCTCGCTCACGAAGTCGTTCAATACGCTTCCGCTCTCGCTCCTGCTGTTCGGGGGAACCGCCATCCGCGTCCTCTACCTGCTGGCCACGCCGCACACCGAGCGCGGGCACGACTGGGGCGGCCACTACGAGTACATCGAGTATCTGCTGCATCACTTCTCGCTCCCGGATCCGACGAAAGGATGGGAGTTCTACCAGCCGCCGCTCTACTACGCGATGGGCGCGGCCCTGCTGGCTCTCACGGCGAAGTTCGCCTTCGTCACCCTCTCGGCGTACACGCAGTTGCAGCTCCTGGCCGTTCTGTGCTCCATCGCCACGCTCGGCATTGGCGCGTGGATCGGCACGCTGCTGTTCCCTCGCAAGGATGAACGCGCGTCGCTCTTCACGTTCATCAGTATTCTCGCGGTGCTGCCGAGCCTGGTGTTCTTCGGAGCGCGCATCAATAACGACATCCTCTACAAACCGCTCGCGTTCGCGTGGATGGGGCAGCAACTGGTCTGCTGGCGCACGCCGCGACTCCGCCACTGGGCCGTGCTGGCTCTCCTCGTGGGTCTCGGCCTGCTGACCAAGACGAATGCCGCCGTGCTCGCCGGCATCAGTTTCCTCTGCCTCGCAGCCATACGCGGACTCACGTGGAAGAAGAAAACGCTCTACGGCCTGCTCATGCTGGCGATCATGCTGCTGATGGCGGGGCCGTTCCACCTGCCGCGCGCTCTGCAGAAGCACCAGGCGAGCGAGGTGGTGGTGGGGAACATCGGATCCCTCAACGGCGCGCTGCGCGTGCGCAACACGCTGGACACGTACTTCACGTTCGATCCGGTCCAAATGCTGATGCATCCGTACAACAACGCATGGGATGACCGCGAGCGTCGCGCGTACTTCTACGAGTATTTCTTCCGCTCCGCGCTGTTCGGCGAGTTTCAATTCGGCGACCAGGCGCTGTTCCTCGCACGATCGCTCCTCGGCGTCGCGCTCTTCTTCCTGCCGGTGATGCTCGTGGGTTTTGCGTTCGACCTGTGGAAGCGCCGGCCGTACGCCGTACCGCTCGCGCTCACGTTCGTTGTTCTGGTAGCGGCACACACCGCGTTCCGTGCCACAGTGCCGTTCAGCTCCTCGCAGGATTTCCGGTACTCCATTCTGCTTATTGTTCCTGCAGCCTATTACATCACCCGGGGAATCGGCCTCCTTCCCGCCTGGCTGCGCCGCTTCAGCCGCGATGCACTGCACTTGTTTGGACTGCTGTGCGTGTTGTTCTTCGTGTACATCTTCACGATGTAAAAGATTGCAAGATTGCAAGAATGCAAGATTGCAAATCTATTCCTTACTCATTGCCGATACCCTGCTCGCTCGGCACTGATGGCATCTGGAAAATAGATGCGGTTCTTGGGCGAGAGTTTCGCCGCGGCCTTCGACCCGGCGGCATAGTACTTTTTGCCGCGCTTCGATGCGACGAAACGCATGCCGGCCGGTGCCGGTGATGCCGATGCGGACGGCGAACCGCGCGTGATTGCAGCGGTGGTGAATGCCCCATGCGCATCGACGCTGACTGGCGCCTTGCCTACGAACACCCGCACGTTACCGCTGATCGACCCCCGAAGATCCTGCATGTCGTCGATAGTGACAACGGGGAGACGCGCGGCTCCCGATGATGCATAGAGCGTAAGCGGCGGTGATGCTCTCCCTTCGACGGACACGATGCGACCGACACCGTAGCCGAACAGGACGGCGAGAGCGAGAAGGCCGATGAGAAACGCACGTTCCGACGGAGGCATGACATCACCGTAGCAACTCCAACACTCCGCGCGAGTCCATTTCTGACACATCACCTACGAAAAGAGGGCGGAATGCCGCCCTCGATTCTGAATTCCGCTGAGAAAAGGCGTTCTACTGTGCAACAGAACTGGGCTGCGCGACGGGTGCCGGCTGCTGGGCAGCAGGCTTCTGTTGAGCAGGCTGTTGTGCGGCGGGCTTTTGCTGCGCTGCGCCCTGCTGGTCGGTGGGCTGAATCTGCACCGGCACGACATCGATAATCCTGTTGGCAACCGGATCGTAGAGGATGGCGCGGTCGCTGGTGACTACCAGGTGGTCTCCATTCTTCGCCTTGTTGTAGAACGGATTCTGCTTGCGTAGCTCCTCGATCTTCACGATGGTCGCGACAGTGGGCTCGATGCCGTCTGGAACCAGGAAGATCTTCTTGACCTTGTCGACGATCGCCTTCGCCTCTTCCACGTTCTCCTGCGGGCCCTTAGTGAGCTGTTCCACTTTCATGGTGAGCTGCTTCAGCTGCGCCTCGGCGGCGCGGCGCTTGGCATCGATGGTGAAGACGAGTGCGAGGAGTGCGATAACGATGATGATGGCCAGGGTTTTTGCCAGAGAGCCGTTTGCCTTTGCGGATGCATCCATACAAAAGTAAGGTGAAAGGGGCAGAAATCTGCGAACATCGTGATGCTAAGAAACACATCTCCACTTGGCAAGACGAATGTACGGCAGCGGATTGCATCCGCCCATGAGTGACGCAGTTGTGCAAGAGCTCTTGTGGCAAGCAACGATGATTGCAGGGGGGCGTCAATCCCCGGATGGCCTTCGCTCGCCTCCGAGCAGCTGCTACCATCGAGCCGATGCACGATATAGAAGTTCTTCGTCCGTTTCTTCCGCACGCGCTTGCACGAACGGCGCTAGCGGGCCTGGGCGAGCGGTACGAGGGCAAGGTGCGCGACGTGTACACGCCGGACCCTCGCACGCGCGTCCTCGTGGCGACCGACCGGCAGTCGGCCTTCGACATCCTCTGGTGCACCGTGCCCTTGAAAGGACAAGTGCTGACGCAGATCAGCCGCTGGTGGTTCGACCGCGTGCAAGACGTGATGCCGACGCACGTGATCGCCGTTCCCGACCCGAACGTGATGGTGGCACGCGCTCTGCGCATGCTGCGCGTGGAAATTGTGGTGCGCGGCTACCTCACCGGCTCCACCGGCACGTCGGCGTGGGTGAATTACGCGAAGGGCGTGCGCGACTTCTGCGGCGTGCGGTTGCCGGAGAATATGCGAAAGAACGACACGTTCGCGTCGCCGATCCTCACGCCGACGACGAAGGGAGAGGAAGACGAATTGATCAGCCCGCAAGAAATCGTTGCCCGTGGCTTCGCCACGCAGCAGGAATGGGATGCGATCGCAGAGAAAGCGCTCGCGCTGTTTTCGCGCGGCCAGCAGATCGCCGCCGAGCGCGGTCTCATTCTCGTCGATACCAAGTACGAGATGGGCTACGACGAGCAGGGCGTGCTCACCGTGGGCGACGAAGTGCACACACCGGATTCCTCGCGTTACTGGGTGGCAAGCACGTACGAAGAGCGCCACGCACGCGGCGAAGAGCCCGAGAGCCTCGACAAAGAATTCTTCCGCCTCTGGCTGCGCGAGCAGGGCTTTGAATATGGCGGCAGACATCCGGAGATCAGCGACAATGTACGGCTGATGCTGGCGCAGAAGTACATCGATCTCTACGAGCGCATCACCGGCGGAATGTTTGTGTTACCCGACAATACGAAAACAGAGGAACGGATTGAGCGAAATCTACGAGAGTACTTTGCACCGTAGCCCGACAAGCACTACGAGCG
>CAZWBO010000076.1:0-4122 GCA_964632375.1 uncultured Candidatus Peribacteria bacterium
GTTTGGACGCCTTTGCGAGATTACTCTCGCATCTGCCGGTCGAGACCGGCATGGCATTCGTGTTGGTGCAGCATTTGGATCCCACGCACGAGAGTATTTTGTCCGACATACTCTCCAAAGAGACTTCTATGCCCGTGAGGACGGTAAAAAATGGCACGCGCATCAAGCCGAATCATGTCTACATCAAACCGCCGAATACGAATATGGCGATACGGCGAGGGGTTCTGAAGCTGATACCGCGCTCTGCGGCCAGAGGGCTGCACATGCCGATCGATTACTTCCTGCGGTCTCTCGCGAGCGACCAGAAGAACCAGGCTGTCGGCGTCATCCTCTCGGGAACCGGTTCGGACGGTACGCTGGCCATGAAGGAGATCAAGGGCGAGGGCGGCACCACCTTCGCGCAAGATGAGCGGTCGGCCAAATTCACCGAGATGCCGCGCAACGCCGCCGCGACCGGGCATGTGGATTTCATCTTCTCGCCCGATCGCATCGCTCGTGAACTCTCGCTCCTTGTTCCCCGCCTGCTCGCCGCATCCAAAGCACAGGCGCATACGGCTGTGCCCGCCGAAGAGACACATCTGCTGGAGGTGCTTCGCATCATCCACTCGGCGACCGGGATGGATTTCAGCCAGTACAAATACTCCACGCTGCAACGACGCGTTGCGCGGCGGCTGGCAGTGAGGAACATGAAGAAGCTTCCCGACTACATTGCCTACCTTCGGGCGCATCCGGACGAAGTGCGGATGCTGTCTCAAGAATTTCTCATCCCGGTGACGAGCTTCTTCCGCGACGCCTACGTCTTCAAGACGCTCGGCACCGCAATCTTCCCGGGCCTGGTGCGGAACCTGTCCCCCGGCGACCCTCTGCGCATCTGGATCGTGGGGTGCTCCACGGGACAGGAAGTCTATTCACTCGCGATCTGCCTGCAGGAATTTCTGGCGAAGAACGCAGTCGCAATCCCCGTGCAAATCTTCGCGTCGGATCTCAGCGAAGCGGCGCTCGAGAAAGCGCGGCTGGGGATCTACCCCGAGACCATCGCGCTCGACGTGTCGCCGGCCCGATTGAAGAAGTTCTTCATCAAAATCGGGAACACGTATCAGGTGTCCAAGGCCATCCGCGATCTCTGCGTGTTCGCCAGGCAGAACGTCGCGCAGGATCCGCCTTTCTCACAACTGGATCTCGTCTCGTGTCGGAATGTCCTCATTTACTTCACTCCCGATCTTCAGAAAAAAGTTCTCGCTACGTTCCATTACGCACTCAAGCCGCACGGCTGTCTGCTGCTGGGCAAGTCCGAGACGGTCGGTGCGTCTGCAGATTTGTTTGGCGTACTGCACAAGAAGGCGAGGATCTACGCGCGCAAGGCCGTCCCGAACCGGGCACACAAGAAGTTCGCCCTGCACATTGTCGAGGAACGTTCGTCGCATGCGGGGAAGCAGACAGATGCGCATGCGCGGACAGTGCAGGAAGATGCCGACCGCATCATTCTCGCGCGGTTCGCGCCGGCGGGCGTGATCGTCAACGAGGATCTGCAGATACTGGAGTTTCGGGGAGACACGAGCCCGTACCTCAAATCCGCACCGGGAAAAGCCAGTTTGCTCCTGCTGAAGATGGCACGCGAATCCATACTCGCCGAACTGCATTCCGCGCTGCGGCAGGTGATGAAGAGCAATGTCCCGCTGCACCGGGAGGGCATTCGCCTGAGTGGCGACCATACGATTTCGTTCGAAATACTCCCTCTTACGTCCTCATCCGGCGAGCGCTGCTTCCTCATTCTGTTCCAGCGCACGCTCAGTTCTTTGGCCAAGAATCCCCGTAAGGCCCGCAACAAAACGCTGTCGACCGAACACCAGCTCATCATCCAGATGGAGCAAGAGCTGACACTCGCGCGCGACTACTTGCAGACGATCATGCGGGAACATGAGAGGGACAGTGAAGAGCTGCAGCTAGCGAACGAGGAAGTTCTTTCGAGTAATGAGGAGTTCCAGAGCGCGAACGAAGAGCTGGAAACATCGAAGGAAGAGCTGCAATCCACCAATGAGGAACTGACCACCGTGAACGAGGAACTGCAGAACCGCAACACGGAGATGAGCGAGCTGAACAGCGCGCTCACTTTCTCGGAGAAGTACAGCGAAGCGATTTTGAAGACCGTACGCCAGCCGCTGCTGGTCATGAATTACGCGCTCCGGGTCCAGATGGCGAACCAGGCGTTCTACCACACTTTCAAGGTGCAAGAGATCAAGACGACCCGGCAGCTCGTGTACGATCTCGGCAACGGCCAGTGGGATATTCCGGAATTGCGCCGGCTGCTCGAGAACATCATCCCGCAGGATACGCACTTCGAAGACTTTCGAGTGGTTCATACGTTCCCCGGCATCGGGCGCAAGTCGATGCTCCTGAATGCGCGCACCATCGAGCCGCTCACGAGCACCGGTGAGCAGCTCATCCTTCTGGCCATAGAAGACGTCACCGAAATGAGGCGCAGGAAGAACGGACGCATCTGCAAATACTCAAAGATATGCTCGCCAATATTCCCATGGCCGGGCTCGCTATTTCGGCGAAGCAGGGCACTTTGCACGCCAATGAGCAGCTCTGCATGCTCTTCAGCTTGGATCATACGCGCTATGCGAAACAACAGCTCGACTTGCCCGACATCATCGACAAGCTGCGCGAGCAGGTCGTCGATGCCGAAGGGTACGATACGAAGCTGAAGAAGATTTGGCAGATGACAACGCCGTTGCTGGAGCAGGAAGTCTTGCTGAAAGACGGGCGCATTCTGCTGTGCGACTACGCGCCTGTGTTCCATAACAATGTTCACACCGGTCATCTGCTCCTGTACCGCGATGTCACCCGCGAGCGCCGTATCGACGCGGCCAAATCCGAATTCATGTCGCTGGCCAGCCACCAACTGCGCACGCCGCTCACGACCATCCGCTGGTCGATGGGGCGCCTGAGCAAGAGACTGGCGACGAAGATTGACGCTGATGACAGCAAGCTGATCGACGAGGGGAAGAAGGCAGCCATTCGCATGTCCGATACCATCGATGCCATGCTCCAAATCGCACGCATCGAATCCAACGAGACGCACATCACCGTCTCGCGCATTGCGCTGCGTCCGTTCATCCGAAAGCTCATAGCAGAGAGAGAAATAAAGGCGAAGATGCAGAAAGTATCGCTGAGCTGCCCGCCCAGATGTTCCGTAAAAACCGATGCCAGGCTCTTGCAGGAAATACTGAATAATCTGTTGAGCAATGCGTTCAAATACACGCCGGAGCATGGCAAGATCGCCATTCGGGTGCGTAGGGAAAAGGAGGAAATTATCATCGACGTTCGGGATTCCGGCTACGGAATCCCACTGCACGATCGCAAGAAAATCTTCCGCAAATTCTTTCGGAGCGAGAACATTGCCAGCAAAGATACCGATGGTACGGGTCTCGGATTGTATCTCGTCTCGCTCATTGCCGGTCTGCTGAATGGCAAAATCTCGTTCGTCTCGAAAGAAGGGAAAAGAAGCGGCAGTACATTCACGCTCAGCCTCCCCGTGACGGTTGTCGCTTAAAGCCCGGCGAGCTCGGTGGCAATCTCCCGCGATTGCCTGTCCAGATCCGTTTTGTTCTGCGCAATTTCGCTCTGTCGCTTCTTCAGTACGACTTTCCGAGCTGTAATCGCTTTCGCATCTTCGTCTTTCATGCGCTGCTCATCGCGCTGCCGCTGCTGGAGTTCTTGGGGGGTGGGCATAATCGTACAGAGAAAGAATGATGAACTTTTCATCATACCCTCCTGGATACATTCACCCAGTATTTCTTAGAGATAATGGATGGAAGGGAATTTGGGAAGATGACGTTGGCAGGGGTGGAAGTGGGTTTTGATGGTGGAGCCACCCACCGGATTTCCCGGCTTCGCGGTGTGGATGGAATGAACATTCCCTCGTATCACATCTTTCTGTCATGGCGATCCCGCTACGCCGTGGCAAATCCGGAAAACAATAATCCACTGCGGCGTAGCCATGGTCTGTTCATGTAAAACCTAAAGCTAAACAGTCCAGCTTGTGAAATGGCGGGCGAAGACGAGTGGAGCCACCCACCGGATTTCCCGGCTTCGCGGTGTGGATGGAATGAACATTCC
>CAZWBO010000077.1:0-743 GCA_964632375.1 uncultured Candidatus Peribacteria bacterium
TATGGCGGCAGATGACGTCCAGATGCATTGCATGTTTGTCATCCGCCTGTCTGGATACCGAGACGCCGGAATCGGTTACGTGCTGGCTGTCGTATGGGCTTGGTGCCGAGACGCCATGGTATGGCGTCTCTACGTCTCCTGATTCCCCTGTTTCCCCTGATTCCCCTGTTTCCCCTGATTCCCCTGGTTCTATCTCCATCTTGCACGTCCGGAACGGGTAAATTTTCCGCAGCAGATCCAGAATCGTCTGCGCCTCGTCCGCCGTCGTCTTCGGCCCGAAATACCGGGCGCCGTCGTGGAAGATCCGCCGCACGATATCGATGCGCGGGTATGGATCCTGCATGCTGATGCGGATGTAGACGTAGTTCTTATCATCCTTCATCAGCACGTTGTACTTGGGTTTGAGTTGCTTGATCAGGTGCGTCTCGAGCATCAACGCCTCGAGCTCGGTATTCGTGACAGTGACATCGAAATCCGCAATCTGCTGCAAAAACGACTGCCGCCACGGTCCGATATTTCCCTTCACCGGCACCACGTACTGACGCAAACGCTTACGCAGGTTCTTGGCCTTGCCGACGTACAGCACATCGCCGTTCTTGTTCAGCCAGCGGTACACGCCCGGCTCCAGCGGAGACTTCTTCACGCGATCGCGCAGAAGGGCGAGTGGGTCGGTGGTGGAACGGGGCTGTTCCTTGGTCATGAGGAAATGATAGCGAAATTGAGAATGGAAAATGGAGAATTGA
>CAZWBO010000077.1:753-4031 GCA_964632375.1 uncultured Candidatus Peribacteria bacterium
TATATGCTGATGAAATTGCAATGCGTCATGAAAGGAACATGGAGAATTGAGAATGAAGAGGCAACACAAAATCGGCATCACTCAGTACTTCCATCATTTTCCATTCTCCATTTTCAATTTTCAATTGCTAGTCTCAACTCTCGACTCTCAACTCCTCTGTAGCCGCTCTCCGCTTCGTATTGACAAATTCCCCCCCTCCCCTACCCTCTCCCCATTCTGTCGATCCTGAGGCTTCGCCTCTTTTGCGTTTCCCCATTCCGTTATGTCTTTCCTCTCTCTCGAAATCCTCATCCCCGTCGTGGCGGTGGCCGGGCTCCTCTACTCGCTCGTGTTCTGGAGCGAAGTCGGCCGCGGGCCGAACGGCACGGCCGAGATGCAGAAAGTGGCGAGCGCCATCTCGACCGGCGCGCGCGCGTTCATCCGCAGACAGTACCGCACCATCGCGCTCCTCTCGATCGCTGTCGGTGTATTGATCATCGTCGTCTACGGCCTCACGGGCACGAACGATGCGGGGGTAGTTTCGGCAGGACGCGCGCTCGAACTCGGTGCTGCGTCGGGTTGGACGAAAGGATTGGTAGTCGGCGGCGCCTTCCTTCTCGGCGCCATCCTCTCCGGCCTCTCGGGCGTGGTGAGCATGGTAGTGGCCACCAAGACGAACTTGAAGACGGCCGCGGTCGCGGATAAAGGATTGAATGCCGCGCTGCGCATGTCGCTGCGCGGAGGGACGGTATCGGCGCTCGTCATTACGGCGCTCTCCATTTTGGGTATCAGCGCGCTGTATTTGCTCTACACATACTTGGGCCAGCCGGCCAACTCGATCCCGGAACTGATCGTCGGTTACGGATTCGGCGCATCGTTCGTCGCGCTGTTCGCGCAGCTCGGCGGCGGCATCTACACGAAAGCGGCCGATGTCGGCGCGGACTTGGTGGGAAAAATCGAAGCCGGCATTCCGGAAGACGACCCGCGCAACCCGGCGGTGATCGCCGACCTCGTGGGCGACAACGTGGGTGACTGCGCCGGCCGCGGCGCAGACTTGTTCGAATCCATCTCGGCCGAGAACGTCGGCGCCATGGTGCTCGGCGCCGTGTTGTTTCGCACGTTCGGGACGAACGGCGTCCTCTTCCCGCTCGTCGTCGGCGCCGCCGGCCTCATCGCCACCATCATCGGCGTGTACTTCGTGAAGGCGAAGCAGGGCGAGACACCCATGAAGGCAATGGTGCGCGGCTACTGGGTGACGACGCTGCTGATGGTCGTCGTGCTGTTCTTCGCCACGAAGTACCTCCTGAACCCGGCGAGTGTCCGCGTCCTCGGCGCCTCCCGTGCCGTAGGCAGGGAAGATGCATCGTTGTGGTTCTTCTTCTGCAGCCTCGTGGGCGTGGCCACATCCATCGCCTTCGTCTACCTCACCGATTACTACACGGGCAAGGATTTCCGCCCGGTACGATCGATTGCCGATGCATCAACCACCGGCCACGGCACCAATGTGATCGCCGGCGTGGCCATTGGCATGGAATCGACCGGCCTCAGCGTGCTCGCCGTCTGCGCGGCGCTGCTGGGTTCGTACGCGCTGGGCGAGCACACGGGCATTGCGAACGGCGGCCTCTACGGTACGGCTGTAGCCACCATCGGCATGCTCTCGACCGTCGGGTACATCTTGGCCATGGATATGTTCGGTCCCATCACCGACAACGCCGGCGGCATCGTCGAGATGTCCGGCGCGTCCCAGTCGCTCCGCGATGTGACCGACGAACTTGATGCAACGGGCAATACGACCAAAGCACTCACGAAGGGCTACGCCGTCGGCTCGGCCGCGCTCGCCGCGTTCCTCCTCTTCTCCGCGTTCATGGAATCCGTACACCTCGATACCGTGAATCTTGCCAAGGTACCGGTGTTCGTCGGCGCCTTCTTCGGCGCCATGGTCGTGTTCTTCTTCACCTCGCTCACTATTCGCGCCGTGGGCAAGGCGGCGGGCGTGATCGTGGAGGAAGTGCGCAGACAATTCCGCGAGAAGAAAGGCATCATGGATGGGACGGATCAGCCCGATTACGCCGCCGCGGTGGACATCGCCACCAAATCGGCCCTACGCGAGATGATCCTCCCCGGCTTCGTCGCCGTCGCCGCCCCCATCGTGGTAGGCGTCACGCTCAAGGCCGAGGCAGTGGCCGGCATGTTGATGGTCTCGACCATCGCCGGCGTGCTGCTCGCCTGCTTCCTCAACAACGCCGGCGGCGCGTGGGATAACGCGAAGAAATTGATTGAGACCGGCTACCACGGCGGCAAGAAGAGCCCCGCGCACCAGGCGGCCGTCACCGGCGATACCGTCGGCGATCCATTCAAAGACACCGCGGGCCCCAGCCTCCACGTGCTCATCAAGCTGTTCAGCACGCTCACGTTGGCGCTGGCGGCGCTGTTCATGTGAATCTCACTCGATCAACTCGAAGAGAGCGGCGTGGGCCGCTCTTTTTTTTGCCCTCCCCCTAGCCCCCTCCCGGCAGGTCTTCGAGCCAGCACTGATGAAGGATTCGGTCTGATGGTGAGTAGTGACTTTGCAGGTGGAAGGGGCCGGGGGAGGGCAGAACAGAAAACAACACAACCAAACCCCCTCCGTAGAGGGGGTAGGCCGCTCCGCGTAAAGCGGAGCGGGAATCGGGGTGGCCATCACTGATGGCCGATTTTGACGTGGTGCCCCCACCGGGGGGCGAAGTCAGCCCCGGCTTCAGTGACCGGGGCGTCACCTGCCGCCTGCGGCGATGCCGACAATGGCCGCGACGGGGTGGGTCGAGTTGCTGGCCGAACTCTTGGCCGTCAGGGTCGCGCTCTGCGCGACCCGGAGTTCGTCGAGCCGTTCCATTGGATTTCTCCAAAAAACGTCGAAGCCTCGCTTCCCGGGATAGACCCCCAAGTTTACAGCGTGGCTGCCGCACATACTGTCAAAGAAAAGTCTCCTGTCAAATGACAGAATATAAAACTGAAGAATTTTATGGTACGTATGCCAAAAATTAACTCCAGAGGTGGCAGCCAAAAAAAGGGCGGCCGACGGGCGGCCGCCCTCTCCGCCAGCGAACTGGCGGCTCACTTAAGGAAGAAGAGCACTGCCACGATGACAACGATGCCCAGAGCGATCACACATCGCTCGAGCATCACACTCGGCCAGAAATTGAACACATCTCGATAGATCATGGCTTTTCTCCTGGGCCATAGCCCAACCAACGTCATACTCTCCTTTCCAGACAATCGAAAGAGGACACCACCTCCTGCCCACCCTTCCCACCCTTCCC
>CAZWBO010000078.1:0-3953 GCA_964632375.1 uncultured Candidatus Peribacteria bacterium
TGTCGATGACCCATCGGATGGCGCGTGGTTGGTAGGGTTTTCAAACAGGCTCTAAATAATGACGGAGAAGGGCGAGAAGTTTATCCTGAGTAAGCGAGTCCGCAGACGAGCGCACCGGAGGGAGCCCTGCCGCGCCTGCCATTCATTAGCGACTCTTGTATGCTCAGAGGTGTGAATAGAGCGGAGATGATCCACACTGTGGCTGCTATTATTTCTCAGGAACGCAGAGCACATCCTCTACGTGTGGGTATCGACGGCGTCGATGGAGCGGGGAAAACGATTCTCGCTGATGAGTTGGCACGCGCCATCAAGCGGCCGGTGATACGCGCATCAATCGATGGGTTTCATCATCCCCGAACTGTGCGCTACCAGCGCGGCTCTCTATCGCCCGAAGGTTATTACTACGATTCATTCAATAACCAGCAGGTGATTGATGTTCTCCTTGCGCCACTAGGTCCAAGCGGCACGGCCGAGTATCGCACAGCCATATTTGATTACCGAACCGATAGTGAAGTCGACATTCCGACGAGGAAAGCCGGACGTGATGATATTCTGCTCATGGATGGCGTTTTTCTGTTTCGGCCGGAATTGAGAGAGTACTGGGATGTAAAGCTCTTTGTCGATGCTCCCTTCTCCGTCACCGTTCCCCGCGCAGTTCACAGAGATGGTGGGAACGAAGAAACGAGAAAGCAGTATCAGTTGCGGTATTTGCCTGGGCAGCAGTTGTATCTTGAAGAAGCTCAACCAAAGAAATATGCCGACATCATTATTAATAAAGCCGATATTGAGCATCCATCCATGTGGGTACACATGGACACGAGCGCGTAGGCAGCACGATACCGACACGGATGAATCGTCGGCGATGCTGTCTATCCTCTGCGTCGCCACTTGCTCGGTCCACGCTCCACCTTCTTCGCCAGCAATTCCACCGCTTCTTCGAAAGTGATGGTCATGGGGTCGCGCTTCTTGCCGAGCGAACAGTTGGTGACGCCGTCGGTCACGTAGGGGCCGAAGCGGCCGTCCTTCACCAGCACGGGCTTCTGCGTCACCGGCGATGCGGGGAACGTGCGCAGCGGTTTGGCCGCCTGATCCTTCTGCAACTTCGCGGTCTTGATGATCTCCATCGCGCGGTCGAGCGAAATACTAAGCGGATCCTCGCCCATCGGCAGCGCGGCTTTCGTCTCGCCCCACGTGAAGTACGGGCCGAAGCGGCCGAACGCGAGCGTGACCGTGGTACCCTCGTGCATGCCGAGTTCTTTCGGGAAGCTGAGCAGCGAGAGCGCTTGCTCCAGCGTCACATCGTCCATCGAGAGGTGCTTGGGGATGGACGCGCTCTTGAGCTTCACCTTCTTCTTGCCTTTCTTCTCCGGCAGATCCTCCGGCTTGCCCAGTTGCACGTACGGGCCGAAGCGTCCGGTGCGCACCACCACGTCCAAACCGGTTTCGGGATCCTTCCCCAATGTGCGCTCCTTTAATACATCTTTCTTCTGAATCTCCTCGGTCTTCTCTTTCACCAGCGCGCTGAACGGCTGGTAGAACCCGCGTAGAAATTCCGCGCTCGTCGCCTCGCCCTCGGCGATGTCGTCGAGCGACTGCTCCATCTTCGCCGTGAACTGCAGGTCGACGATGTTCTGGAAGTGCTCCGCCAACAAGTCGGTCACCATGAACGCGATGTCCTGCGGCACGAGCTGGCTGCCTTCCTTCTTGATGTATCCGCGCGCTTGGATGGTCGAGATGGTCGGCGCGTACGTGCTTGGTCGGCCGATGCCTTCCTCCTCCATCTTCTTCACGAGACTCGCTTCGGTGTAGCGGGGAGGCGGCTTGGTGAAGTGCTGCTCGGGGCGCAGTTCCACGAGCGCCAGATCCTCGCCCTCGCGCAGCGGCGGGAGCAACTTGTCGTCGTCGTTCACGTCATCTACTTTTTTTGCATCGCCTTCGTCCCGGCCTTCTTGGTACAGGCGCAGGTAGCCGTCGAAGGTGATGGTCTGCCCGGTGGCGCGGAACGTGTAGTCGTGCGCCTTGATATCCACACCCACGCGCTTGAGCTCGGCGGCGGCCATCTGCGTCGCCACCGTGCGGTTCCAAATGAGCGTGTACAGCTTCAATTGCTGATGGTCCAGCACGCTGCTAAGCGACTGCGGCGTGCGGTCCATCTCGGTGGGGCGGATGGCTTCGTGCGCCTCCTGCGCGCCCTTCGCCTTCGTCTTGTACTTGCGCGGCTCGGCCAGCAAGTACTCGCGGCCGTAATGCTTCTCGATCACGCGGTTCGCGTCGCCGAGCGCCTTCTGCGACAGATTCACCGAATCGGTACGCATGTACGTGATCAAACCCATGTGCCCCTCGCCGCGCCCGAGGCTCACGCCTTCGTACAGCTGCTGCGCGATCACCATCGTCTGCTTCACGGAGAATCCCAACTTGCGCGCGGCTTCCTGCTGCAGCGTCGAAGTAGTGAACGGCGCGGGCGGCGTCTTCTTCAGTTCCTTCTCGTCGGTGCCGACGACGACGTACGACGCGCCTTCCAGATCCTTCAGAACTTTCTGCGTCTCGGCTTCCGAGTGCAGCTCGATCTTCTCATTCTTATATTTGCTCAGTGCCGCCACGAACGATTTCTTCTCCGCCGTCTCGAGCTCGGCATCGAGCGACCAGTACTCCACCGGCACGAACGCTTTGATCTCGCGCTCGCGGTCGACGATGATGCGCACGGCCACCGACTGCACGCGTCCCGCGCTGAGTCCGCGGTACACTTTCTTCCACAGAAACGGCGAGAGCGTGTAGCCCACCAAACGGTCGAGCACGCGGCGCGCTTGTTGCGCATCCACCAATTGCATGTTCAGCGTGCGCGGATGCAGCACCGCCTCCTTAATGGCGCTCTCGGTGATCTCGTGGAAGACGATGCGCTTCACGCTCTCGGGATTCTTCACCTTCAGCACCTGCGTGAGGTGCCAGCCGATCGCCTCGCCCTCGCGGTCTTCGTCGGTCGCGATCCACAGCGTGTCGGCCTGTTTGAGCGCGTCGCGCAGTTTCTTCACCACCGTCGCTTTCTCTTTCGGCACTTCGTACTCCGGCTCGAAATCCTTCGTGTCGACGGCGAGCGTGGAGCTCGGCAGATCGCGCACGTGTCCCATGCTCGCTTCCACGATGTAGTCTTTGCCCAGAAAGCGCTTGATGGTTTTGGCCTTCGCCGGGCTCTCGACGATGACGAGGTTGGTGCTCATGAGGTGTGGAAGGAATTCAAGAGGCGCGGTCGTTCCAGAAGAGAAAGTATCAGCTCTTCCGATGTCCCCGCAGTGCGTTCCTCCTTATTAATAGTGTGGGGGAGACTAGGAACAAGGAAGGTGTGTGTCAAATGCCGAGAGGCGTTTCAGGGGCGGTACATGCCGTCGCCGCATGTGGAGTGTTACACATTCAAATTGATTGTCTCCAAAGAGATTCTGAACCAGATCGACCGTTTGACTTGGCGAAATAATCCTTCTCCCATCGACGAAAATTTCATTTTTTCCCTCCCTGTAAAGTATTCTTTGTATTCAACTTTTTTGGCTAATAGAAGCAGAAATCAAAAAAATATCCCTTACGCAAGCGAAAAAATCGACCACGGCGGCTTGCATGGCCTTATACGGCGCGTACAATCGGTCGTATCCCTATTTTCTTTCCCATTCCTCCCATGTCCAAGCAGGATCTGATCGCTGCGATTGCCGACGCATCCGGCATCACCAAGCGCGCCGCCGCCGATGCACTCCAGGCTCTCATCAACCTGGTCATCAAAAACCTGAAGAAGGGGCAGCCCGTCACCATCACCGGCTTCGGCACCTTCAAACTCAGCGCGCGCCGCGCGCGCCAGGGTGTGAACCCGCGCAATCCCAAGCAGAAGATCTCCATCCCCGCGATGAAGGTCCCGACCTTCAAGGCCGGCAAGACGCTCATCGAAGAGCTCGACAACGTGAAGGCGACCGAGT
>CAZWBO010000079.1:0-3746 GCA_964632375.1 uncultured Candidatus Peribacteria bacterium
GGCGGCCCATCCGCCTCCGTCGGCAAACCGAATTTCTGGTGGAACTCGCCGACGCTGTCGTAGTCTGATTTCGCCATCATCGTTTCCATTCTTCAGGCTGCATTATATTTTTCGGATCGAGGTGCATCCCCTCGTGCTGGTCTTCGACTGGTCCGCACGCCGCCCAATTGCGCCAAGAAGCTTTTACGTCCCATAGGATTTTAACACGAAACTCGTATTCTTGCTCGTTCATGAGCAACCCGAGTTGCCGTGCGGATTCCTGCCCGTCGCAATCGCCAAGCCAGTCATCGTGGATAGTCATCCGTGGCGTCACACCGATTGCGTGGCGCATCTTATGCACAGCGACGATCTTCTTTTTCATCACTTCGGCGGCACCCGGTTGGATGACGGCATTTAATGCGCCGTGCGCCCCTTTGCCACCAGGAAATCTGGCCCGCCGCCCGAGGAAGTCCTTGACCCAGCCACGTTCAGCGGCAAGCTCACGGGCTTGCTTAGACAGTGGTCCCACCTCGGGAATAGCTTTTTCATAAGCCTTCTTGATTTTCAGCGTTTCCCGCAGCAGCGGATGATCACGTGGTACGCCGTATTTCTTGTCCTTGTACTCACGCGTCAGGTCCGCGTGCTGCTTCTTGGTGATGAACTTCAGCTGCAGTGCGAGCTTCGCGAGGCCTCCTCCGTAAATCGTGAGGAAGGAAAGCGTCTTCGCTTTGTCGTAATCAATAAACTTGCCGAGGGAGCACACCATCGCCTCGGACTTTTTGTGGAAGTTTAACCACGTTTTAGGGTCCGTCGGATCCTCGTTTGCGTACGCCTTCAAAATGTCCGGATTCTTTGCTAAGTGCGCAAAGATCCGATACTCGATCTGCGCAGCGTCACACGACACAAACAACCGACCACGGGCCGGCAGGAACAGCTCACGGATGATACGGCCGGCGCCGTACTTCTCAGCTTGCTTCTTAGCCTTCATGACCTGCTGAATGTTCACATCCGACGCTGAGAACCGGCCACGGCGCGTACCCTTCTCGTCGCCACGCGTCTGATGCAGCTGATACGGCAAAATGCCGTTACTGTCTATCCGCTTCAGGTAAGGCTTGAAGTATTTCGAGTCGAGGTCCTCAAGCCGTTTCTGACGGATGATCAACGCGATAACTGGATGATCCTCATGTAGCTCAAGGGCTTCCGAATCGAAGCGCGGGTTTCCATCTGGGTGGGCTTCTGTTGGAGCGCCTCGTTCTGGTTCAATACCGAGTTTTTCGTAGAGCTCGACCATCTGCTTGCCCGAGTGGGCGTTCAGATAGCCGCTATCTCTGCGTCCGCCCTCGAACAGGGCCTCCTGCAGCTTACGGCCGATCGCCGTGGCGATTTGCCGGTGCAGCTCGTCGATTTCAGCATATGTTTCCCGCTGCCACGCGACGCACTTATCGACGTCAATCGGCGCCCCGTTGTGCTCCATCTCGACGACGGCTGGGATGACGGCGTCTTCCAACGCGGCGACTTCTTCGAGTCCCTCCTCGGCAAGGCGCGGCCGGAACGTCTTCAGTACACGCTCGACCGCTTCAACACCGTACATCGCACGCGGCGCGGCGTCCTGCGATCGCCACTCCGCCATGCGACTTTCATCGAGGCGTGCCATTGGCTGCTCGCCTAATTCTGTCTTGATGAGCGAATCGAGGTTCACTTCGTAACGTGCGTCGTCAAGCAGCGCCGCATAATGCTGCACATCGCCGAACGTACACCCGGCCTCGTCCAGATCGACACCCCAGGAACGGCCCATGTGGAGCTCAAACTTGGTGTTCGCGTTGTCGATGCGGCGATTCCTGAGCTGCTCCTTCGCCCAGCGCTTGACCTGTTCCTCGTCGAGATTCCTCGGGCCGCGGTGACCGAATGGCAGGTACCAGGAACGGCCGGACGCCGGCTGGTGCACCGCTACGGCCAGCGGCTTTGCGCCACCGCGCCAGTCCAGGCCAGTCGTCTCAAAGTTGACGATCAACCGATCGCCGTCGGGGAGGTCCGGCGGCTCGGGTGGGTACCACTCATTTTCTGCCAAGAGTCCTCCACCCGCCTGGCCAGACAATGGTCTTCACCCCAGCGTTCCTCAGCAGTCCGTCGCACCCTTGGCAGGGATCCCTGGTCACATGCACAGTCGCCCCCTCGAGGGACACCCCGTGTCGGGCAGCGGATGCGACGCAGTTGCTCTCAGCATGTACAGCCGGGCAGACGCTGAAATCCTTGACACCGGTCTCGTCGAATTTCTTCCGCAACCAACAGACTGGGCAAGGATTCATGCCGGCCGGTGGTGAACCATAGCCAGTCGCAAGCACGCGTCCATTGCGTTCAGCAATTGCACCGTGCCGAGCACCCTCTGGGCACGTCGACCGTCGCGCCATGGACGTCGCCATCTCGAGGAAGACTTCGCCCAGTTCGGGGCGCTCGGTGCCGTCGGTGCGCTTAGACATCACCACCTCGTGAGTAGCGTGCCGCCGAACAGTGGATCACCGGACTTATGCGCCTCGATCAACTTGGTCGACATCCGATCACCGTAAGCCGTGAGTACGCACGGCGTCCACCGTCCCTCCGACAGCCTACCGTCAGGGTACAAGAACAATGGCCGATAGTCTAGCATCAGGAACAGGTCGCCGTGCTTGAGCATCGACCTGCCCCACTTAGTCTCCCACGACTTCGCCGGCGTCAGGAAGATCGAATCCATATGGCGAGCGTGCTTCTCCGCCCAAATCTCGATATCCGACCACGGCGGATTGTTGAAGACCGAACCTTCCCAGAGCATCGTCAACCCGTCGCCGTGCTCGCACAACGTCACGCCGGCAGCGTTCGGGCGTGGCTCATGGATGGAAATCATCTTCCGCGCCGTACGGTGCGGCATCGCTGGATGGCACGCGGGGTCGAGATCGAACGGCCCAAGGCGCTCGATGACTCGTGGATCTGTCAACCAATCGTCAGTCGAGTGACGGCCTTCTGGGCGCATGCGGAAGTCGGTCATTTGCCGATCTTTCTGCGCCAGATTTCAATTAGTGAAGAACAGGGACCATAAAGGAGTACGCCTTCGACGTCTTCGGCCAATGGCGAGGATCCCTGCAACTTGAGCGCAAGGGGGTGATGATAGAACGAGCACGTTGCTGCGCCGTACGAAAACGCGCCGTCGATGTCCGTTCTCGCATCCGAATCATGAATGATTGTCGGTTTGCCGAGGGCAAGCGCGGCGCCGATCTCAGTGTGCGTGCCGCGGCCACCTGGCAGGAGGGCAACGACGAAATCCGCCTCGCGTACACCCTCAATCTCGTTCTCGGCGACTTGCGCCAGGACGGCACGTCCCTTATCCTTGACAGAGCCGTGACGCGTCCAGTCGTAGGTCAACTTGTGGCCGGCGCCATTGAGTAGATCCCGCAAGGCGTTGTGGCCGGCGGCGTTCTCAAGACGCGTTGCAATGTAGTATTTCATCAGCTACACCTTCTCGTGAAGCGAGAGCACAATCGGATGACCATCAGCATTTTGCCCAATTGTGAAATCTTGAAACAGCGCCGGGGCTTCGGCCATCATGATGCTTGCCATCGCGCATGCAACGAGCCGAATCTCGAGGGCATTGTCCGCCTTACCCCTCAGTTCACAGAAGTGGCGAATCGCGCGAGCGTTCATCGTCAGCCCGATGCGGCTTTCGAGGCACGACGGCAGTAAGCCGCGGGCACGTTCGCACGCTTCCTTCTTAGACAAGCCGTTGGCCTTCATTGCGC
>CAZWBO010000080.1:0-3702 GCA_964632375.1 uncultured Candidatus Peribacteria bacterium
CATCCTTGCCCAAGGTTGAATCGATGTAACGGTTCAATGGGTGGATATCGACGTCCGTGAAGAGCATTCGAATTTCGTCGTCATGACCAACGCCAAAAGCACGCAAAAGCGACGTTGCCGCCACCTTGCGCTTACGGTCGATTTTAACCCAAATAACGTTGTTGCTGTCTGTTTCAAATTCCAACCAGGCTCCACGGTTTGGAATGATCTTGGCTCCGTACTGTTTGCGGCCATGGTTCAACTCAGCGCTGAAAAAAGCACCGGCGGAACGTACAAGCTGCGACACGATCACACGCTCGATCCCGTTAATGATGAACGTTCCACGTTCTGTCATAAGCGGAAGATCTCCAAGATAGACTTCCTGATCCTTGGAAGCTCCTGTGCGGCGGTTGGTCAGACGTGCTTTGACGCGAAGAGCGGCTTCAAAGTTCACATTCTTGGCCGTTGATGTCTTTTCGTCGAATTTTGGCTCATCGACAAAATAATCATCCAAATGCAATTCGAGATCGCGACCAATAAAATCTTTGATCGGCGAAATCTCTTTGACCAGCTCACGAATCCTTTTGGACCTCAATGAGGTCAGGGAGGGCCATCGCATCACGAGTCGCGGTAAAGTACCGACGCTCGACGTCAACGGAAGGCTGGCGACGGAAAATCATATAAAACGGCTGAGGGGAGTTAACACACTCTACGGTTGAACGCGGGACGAACGAGCGAGGACCTCGCAGCCGGTGGAAGTTCGTGTCCGTTTCAACCAAGAGTGGAGCCGAGATGTAAAAACCTGTCACAACCGTCTTGAAGCGCAAAATCCCCTCCCAGATCGTTATCGGGAAGGGTTCTAAGCGTTACAAGCGCGAAGTCTGCATGGGCAAAGCAGGCATTTGATCAAAATATCGATCGTTGAGGTAGGTTTTTCCGCGCGGAATATACCATTAAAAAAGCGGCGGCGTCAACTCTCGCCCTTCTAAGCTCGCTAGTTCCTAAAAACGACGAAAGCCTGCGCATCACTTGTATTTCAAAGAAAACAAGAGAGTGATGCACAGGCTTCGGAGACAAGGTCCGCGGGTCCCGATGTAGTCTCAGCTCACGGGGCGGGAGTTGGATAAAAAGGGCCAATCAGCACATCGTCTGCCGACGACGCCGAGCGCAGAGAACGAGCGCGAGCAGAGCGAACACGACCGAGAGCGGCGGCGATGACCGCCCAGAAATCGTGCATCCGGCGCAGCCGCCATGACGCGGAGCGATCTGCAGGGGGCTGCCCGCCGGTCCGACCGGAGACGCAGGGGCCGCGGACGGTACAGGCGGCTCAGCTTCAGGCTGTGAAGACGTCTCCTGCTGCGAGCACGTACGGGCTGTCGCTGCAGCGACTTGCATCGGGTGGACCAGGGTCATCGTCTGTGCGATGCCCCGAACCGTCCCGTTTCTGTATACGGCCTGACGAGTCGCTTCGCGGCCAGCCAAGACATCCATCAGATCGCTACAGAAGGCCTCCGCCACCCGAAGCGGGGGAGGTGAACCGACCCGGCTTTGGGGCACGTAGGAGTGCCCCTGACTCTGTCCCGACGTGCTGTAGACGCCGGTCGAGGCGAATGCTTGGCCATCTTGAGCGGCACTGAGCGCACCGGCGCACGCCATACGTGCGAGTTGGAGAGCCTCGCAGCTGCCCTGCGCCGCGCTCAGCGCCGCGAGACGCAGCCCCCAGTCGCCCTGCAGACAGGTGGTGGTGAGCCTGTCTCCCGGGCACAGGCTCCCCATCGTAGCGCTCTCGGGCACGATCAGGTCGTGCCCAGCACTCACCACCGCGGTGGGTGCAGCGGGAGCGCGGTCCTGACATTCCGCCTGCGGTGCGTACGCGAACAGCCAGAGGGTCGCGAGCAGAGCGATGGTAGAAGCGCGCGTCATCGTCCGTCTCCGAAGACGACGTTGATGCCACTGAACTGCCCGTGGGAGATGCTCTCCCGTAGAGACTGAAGGCGCGCATGCGCGCCTTCGCCGGTGGGGCACTGCCCCGCGGACTCGATGGCGGCCGTCACCGCCGTGTTCAGGTCCTGGGCATACCAAGACGACGGCAGTGATCTGAACTCCGAATTTCCGAAATGATCCAGTGCTGCCTGAAAGGCCGCGGCTCGATCACAGGGAGTGAGCGTGAGCTGCCCACCCTCGTTTCGCCGACCCGCCAGGATCATCTCGATCCTGAGGCGAACGAGTGCGGGGTCTGCCGCCGTCGTACGACTGACCCTCGCGATGATCTCGTTCAGAGTGGCGACGGTGACACCACCGGTCGTTGACCTCTCGGGGATCACGCCCCCGATGATGTTCGTCCAGGTCATTGACCGTGCGGCCGCGATGACCTGCGGTTGCAGCAGCAGATCGTGTCCGGCAACGAATGCCAGATCCTCGAGCTGCTCGTTCATACTGGTTGCGTAGGTGCTCCCGAGGAGCGCGTCCGCAGCCAGCATAGAGCGGGCGGTCAGAATGACTGCTTCCACGAGAGGCAGTCGACGGCCGGTCGTCAGCTGGGCACGCGAGGCCGCCAGCCGATGAAGGTACTCCCGAGCTCCACCGGCGTAACCCGGAACGAGCTCGTTGGGCGACATGCCCGAACGCATCCACTGAAGAAGCTCCTTTACGAAGAGCGCGTCAGTGAGCCTGTGCGGGTAGACCTCGACGGTCACGTCCCCCTCTTGGGGTGTCGCCGTGCGGCGATAGAATTGCATCGACTCGCGCTCGTGGTTGTAGACCGACGAGAGGAAGTCGACGCTGGCGAGCATCTCCCCATGGTCGATGCACCGGCCCGGGCCGGCCAGCGATTCAATCGCTGCGATACCGGCTTGTGCCAGTTCGCTGTTCATGGCGAGCGCGCAGCCGCGCGCGATCTGGTTGATCGCCTGGGACGCTTCCGCTCCGCATTCACGCGGCGCGTACGGGTCCGACGGCGATCCGACAGACTGCGTCTGTCGTTGATTGGTGGTCAGTGCGCAGGTGGCAGCGATGCCACTCACACATTGCACACCCGGGATGCCAGCCCACCGGGACAGGGCGAAGCGCGTGAGCGCTTCCGCCTCGCCACACCGCCGAGCACGGAGGTAGTGCTGGGCAACGACGACGGCGCAGTCTGCGTCGTCGCGTCCCCCATTCATCACCTCGGCAGAGGCCGCCTCGAGGAGGCGTGATGCCTCGGGGCCTGCTGCGTCCTGCAGGGTCGCTACGACCTGACAGGCGCTCTGGCGCTGCTGCGGCGCTGTCGCAGCGGTGTCGTGGTGCCTGCCCGAATGCCTCCCCTGCGCGTTTCCAACTGCGCAGTAGAGGTTGATGGCGGCCACGATGGCCGCCATCAGGAGACCGGATACGATCCGACCCCCTTGCTTCTGCCTCATGCTCATACGAGACGCTCCTATCACCAATTCCAGTTCGGTAACAGCACCGAAGCTGGGCTTCTTGGGCGAAGATAGGCAAACGATTCCCCTACCTGCGGCCAAGAAGGTGATAAAAAGCGCTGCTAAAAGCCATGAAACAGCGCACCGTACATGGCTCTTTCCTGCTTTGTCAACCTTTTACGCGTCTTACAGCGCTTTTTTCAATCTATATAGCATATTTCACATACCATTATGATATATGCTATATTGATCCTATGACCACGCCAACTGCTCACAATATCTTTGCGTATATCAAGAAGCAGGGGCCTGTTCGCACGAAACAGAT
>CAZWBO010000081.1:0-3495 GCA_964632375.1 uncultured Candidatus Peribacteria bacterium
ATAGAAGCCGAATCTTTACGCGTTGTCGGTTCGTAGAAAAGAGCTCTGAAAGATTGACAAAAGGCCAAATACATGTGAAGATGCCGGGTTCTTCGTTTCTGGCAGTGCTTGTTTTAGAACGAGAACAACCGGCTCTTTCGACAACCTGAGCAAGGATTGTCAAAGACAGAAACATCACAAGCCATCCCGCAAGGGTGGTTTGTTCAAGATTCCGGGCCCAATGCCCACGTGGTCAAAACCCCAACAACAGAAAGCGCTGAAAGGAGCGCGAACGAGCATGACAACGCTGGGACTCGAGGACGATGGTTTCGAGGAAGACCTCGGACCGCGTTCGGCGGCCGAGGAATTCTTCGGAGAATACCTGCAGGGAGCCGCAGAAGGCTTCGTGGAGGACAAGGACATCAAGTTGGACGGAACCTCTGCGGCAGCCGTCCTTGCGGCCATTCCCTACGTCGCCGCGAAGAAGATCGCGGCGTTCGGACCGTTTGCGGCCATGGGCGCAGACCCCTTCTTTGGGGCCAAGCACTTGGCGCGAGGGATGTTTACGGCCCTCGGGGCGCTTGCAAGCAACAGCAATGTTCCGCGACCGCTCTTCAACCTCCTTCGGGCCTTCGGTCCGGTCGGGAAGGGGGTGGTCAGCGGGTCAATCGATCGCGCTCGGCGAATGGTAATCAAATACCTGAGCGCCTGGTCGAAGATGGCTAACCCCGAAGCTGCCATGGGGCCTGCTCTCGGTGTCGCCGAGGGAATCATCGAGTTCAACTGGGCGAAAATCAGCGGAAAGGCCTCCGGTTTGCCGAGCCCGACCGCATCGACATCTGCAGGTGGCTACGGCAAAAGGATGGAAGGCATGGGAGACATGAAGGAGACGCTCCATGAGCGACTCCGTAGGCTCGCAGCAACGGAGGCGACGCGCGTCGAAGACATCCGCGTGTCAATCACGGTCTTCGGTGGGAGCTTTCGCTCTCACTGGCAGGCCATCAACGAGGCGTCGGAGCGCCTCCTCGTCGATCCCGACGTGATCATCCGTGCCTTCGAAGCACCGGACGACGGAGAGCTCGCCGACCCCGATGGGGGAACGGCTCTCGTCACGAACCGCGTCTTCGCACTCAAGCGCCTCGCCGCGAGCTGCAAGAAGCTCGTCGCGAAGGCGCGCGAGGAAGACGGAACAGGGCCGAAGGACAAGAGCACGGCCGAGACCTCCACCGTCAAGGGGCCGGCGCTCACGGTGGGCGCCAAGACGTTCAATGTCCTGGGGCGTGAACTCCCCAACCCTCTCCATCACGGGCTCGACGTGGCCGTGGAGACGGCCAGAGAAATCGTCGATCTCAACCCGCAAGCGGAAACGGCGCGCAATGCGCGCTACGCTGAACTGCGGGATCGCGAAGATGCAGCATATGAAAACCCTTCACTCCTTGAGAAAGCGCGCCGCCTCCTGCGGCGAGAATAGGAACGGCTGATGCCAGACCCCGCCACACATCCGAAGGAAGAGGGAGGAAAGCTCACGGCCGCCGTGGCTTGGGGAATCCTCGTCCTCTTCGTGGGACCGAACGCCCATGCGGCGCTCAGCCTCTTCTGGCACTTCGCCGTCAGGCGGTACGAGGACATCTCGTACACGCTCGACCGGTGGGGCGTCAGGAGGATCGTTCCGACGATGCTGACCATCGTCGCCATCACGATCCTCGCCCGCTACACGGCGGTGCACCCGTCTCTCCGAGGAGGGACGAGCGTACCCTTCTGGGTCTGCACGGCGATCATCGTCGTGCTGGCACTCTATATCTGGCTGGCGGTTCGACCGGTCACCTCAGTCGACCGTGATGCCGCCCGTAAGCCCTACGACGACGCTCGCAAGCGCGTCGAAGAAGTGCAGAAGGGCGTCGATGCCAAGACGATGACGGGGAATGACCTCACCGTCGCGCAGGCGCTCGAGAGTCGCGAGCGCGAGAACTTCCGCCGCTGGGAGAAGCGAGCCGGAACCCTCTGGATCGGATTCTTTCAGGTGTGCTTCATCACCTGGCTGTGCCTGGTGATCGAAGGGTTCTCCTACTTCTTCCACGGTGAGGAGGCGTACCACACCACCTTCCCGAAGTTGGCAGACGTCCTCACGAACCGTAACCGGGCGGCCAACGAGTTCTGGTTCGGCGCTCTGTGCTACGCCGGTCCGCTCTGGTTCCTCGCGTTGTACGGTGCTCCCAAGTGGATCATCGTACCCATTGCGCGCCTCGCGAGCAAGGCAGAACGCGCTATCGTTCGCGCCATGCAGAACGGCGAAGCCGCACTGATCGACGGCGTGGTAACGCACGACATCGAAGTCCGCGACCTCGCGCTTGATGCGAAGTACGGAAACACCTACAGAACGGCGGTGGATGTTCTTCGAAATG
This sequence comes from uncultured Candidatus Peribacteria bacterium, assembly GCA_964632375.1. Taxonomy (GTDB): domain Bacteria; phylum Patescibacteriota; class Gracilibacteria; order Peribacterales; family Peribacteraceae; genus JAQBQQ01. Next base: position 2,382 of record CAZWBO010000081.1, read on the forward strand.
AGATCGAGCACCCGTTCTTCGGAGTCATGATCGGCTCTGGGCTGCAACTTCTGGTTGCGCGAAGGACGATGTATTTTGCGGTGACGATTGACACGGCAGTAGCCGGAATCGTCCTGCTTATCATCGAGACCGCAGTGGTCAACCGGCTTACCGATCAGGTACCGGTCGTTCATGATCGACCTCATTGGAGCAAAGCTCTCTCCGTAGTGCCCATGATTCCGTCTCTCTACGGCCTCATCGTGGGAGGCGATGGGAATGGAGTGGTCTCACCTCTGTACTACTGGCAGGGTATTACTGAAGGATTCGAGTCGGCGGGTGATACGGTTGCTCTCGCTGGTGAGCAAGCAGCCGGACCGACGGGTCATTACGTCAGTCTCCTGGGCGGAATGAATATCTACGGGGGGATCGCGTTCACGGTCCTCGTGTTCGTCGTGGCAGCGGTGCTCAGGTACTTCTGGCTGCCGCTGAGCGAAGGTCTGGAGAAGATCAAGTCGCCGGTTCTTCGGTCGCTCGTTCTTGTCATCGGGGGCTTGCTCGGTCTCTGGTTGAGCTTCGCGCTCTGCGCGCAAGTCTTCCATGCGCCGATGTATCTTCCGCAGGCAGGGCAGGCAGCGGGCGCTCAGGGGGCTGACGCGGCAACTGCCTACAACGCGCTTTGCCACGTCGATGGCGTGTCAGGACAGTTCGACTGCACCATCGACTGTTTCGTGTCCCACGTCCCGCCGCTTGCGACTGATGCCGCCAACATGGCGGCGGCAGAAGCCAACGGCACGTGTCGCAGGGTGTCGCCCTAGAAGGGTCTACGGCGCCCCAGCTCTCTGCAGAGAGCGAGAGAACAGCCTCTACACACGTCTGCAGACGTGTGAGTGCCTCGCGGTTCTCCCCGCGAAGGAACAGTGCCCGGTTTCACCTTCGTGTGAGCCGGGCATTTCTATTTCAAAAATTTCCGTGGATAGTTTTTGCATGAAAACGCAACATCCCTCGACCGAAGTCGAGGGATGTGAATGTTCCATTGTCGTCAAGCATGGAAACGACAATGAACGAATTGGACGGGGCGTTCGCTCCATCCACTCAATGCACGAATCGGTTTGGATTCTCTGCATTGAGTGGCTAG
>CAZWBO010000082.1:0-3331 GCA_964632375.1 uncultured Candidatus Peribacteria bacterium
ATCCCGAGCGGAGACGAGGGACGACACGCGTTTGACGGCTTTTTAAACAGGCTCTAACTCGCGAGGCGTACGAAGCACTATCGCTTCTTCCTCCCCGGCAGATACTTCTCCATCGGATCCACCACCCGCTCGGCCGGCATCACCTCGTAGTGTCGCGCGCGGAAGAGACGCATCTGGAGCCAAAGATAGAACGCGATAGACGCCGCCCACAGCACCCAGAAGAAGCGCATCGAGAAGAACTGAATTCCCTCCACCCGGCACACAACGAGGAACAGCCCCGCCAATCCGAACCCAAACGCGGCGCTGGCCCAATTGCGACTGAGTTTCTTGGTGACGGGCTGCTGCTTCGCGCGCCATTTCTTCACCGCGTAGGCACCCACTACCAACGCGAGGCACAGCAGCATCACTGCGAGTACTTTCGGATTGCTGTACGACGTCAACGGCGGGTTCGGCCAAAAAATGTAACTGAGGAAACTCATCGCGCGGATGGTAACACACCACACCCCGGCCGCAAGCGCTACTCGCTTGGCTCCTCACTTCCCTCGTCCTCGGGTTCGCGCTGTTTCTTCTTCACTTTCTTCGAAGGGAGTGCGGCGATCAGCCGGCCCTCCGTGGGTCGCTTCTGCTTCGGTGGCGGGAGCGGCTCGGGCTCTTGTTCTTCCGTGGGCTGCGACTCCGTGCGGTCGAGCAGCTCGAGCAGCATCTCTTCCAATGCACGCTCCTTGATAAGCCGCGCCGGGCGCACGAGCAAGTACAGAAGAAAACCGACGCCCGGCAGCACCGCCACGAGGAGAATGCACAGCAATTGCGGGAAGAACGGCCGGATGCGCAGCAACGCGTCACGCGTCACGTAAAAGATGAGATAGACGTCGAGCGCCAGCAGCCCGAAGAGGGTCGGCGAGAAATTCGTGTTCGCCGGCACCAGGGACGGCAGAGACTGTAGGAACATCAGAAAGGAATTCATGGCTCAGAGGTGAGGGTACTTGCGTCGATGCACAATGACGTAGACGAGCGTGCTCAAAAATCCCATCATCGCCAGCAGTTGGCTGAAGCGCAACTCGTAGACTTCGAGTTCCCACGACCGCCGCAGGAAGATGTACACGAGGCAGATGACGAAGAGCGCGCCCTCGTAGAGGTACATGCTCCGTTTGCTCAACTGCAACTCCACCGCCGCGAACACCGCGAGGCTCACGAAGAGCAGGAGGAGGAGGGCGAAATCGAGCTGCGTGGCGAATACGGGGATGCCGAAGTCGCCGCGGAAGTTCTCGAACAGCAGCGTGCCGAGTGTCATGAACAAGATGCCGGCCAGCGTCTCGGTCCCCACGCGCCGCGCCTTCTTGCGGATGACGAGCAGCAGGAACGTGAGGAAGAAGAAGTAGAGGGCGTAGTACAGCTGCACCGGGTGCACCGGCACGGCGTAACGGACGTTCTGGGCGTCGTAGGTGATTCCCCAGAACATATCCGTCGGTCGGCCGTAGGCAGTGCCCGCGAAGAAGGCTCCCAGCCACGAGAACACGAGCGCCAAGCTCGTCGCCGGCACGAGCGCATCGAGCCACTGGAGGAAGGTGGAACGCTGCTTGAGGTTGAAGATGTACAGCACCACACCGATGCCGATGGCGCCGCCGAGAATGTTGAAGTTGCCGTCCCAGAAGATGAGGATGCGCAGGACGTCTTTGATGTACACGCGGTACTCCGCCACCACCGCCACGATGCGCCCGCCGAAGAAGAACGCGAGGATGTACCACACTCCCTGCTCTACGAAGTGGGTGAGTGACAAGTTCGCGCTCTGCGCCAGACGGAAGAAGAACTCCGCCGACAGCCACAACCCCACCATCAGGAACAGGAAATTCGTCCAGATTAGAAAGGGGCCCAACTGGAAGGCTTCGAACATGCGGCACCAAGCATAGCAGCCTCATTCGTGAGTTAAAACCAAAGATGAATCGAAACCGTGCAAAAAAGGGATTATCGGCACTGTAAAGTGTGGTAACCTGCCGCTGTATGGTGCTAGATGTAACACATCAACCGGTTACGGCTCTGCCAGACGAATCACCGCACACAGCCTCCACGTCCAGAGAATCACGATACGACACACACCTTGGGCTGCTGCTTGCTTCACCAATTGAGACTCTGGTGAAAGCCTCTCATACCGGATTGGAACTCTACCTAAACGACAGAACCCATGAGACCATCGACGAACGCATCACTCGATTGAACTCTCCAGAGTTCGATCTAGTATCTCTGCTCCAGCTTTCTCCAGAAACTCCTGGAACGGAACAGTGACTTGCGCCTTGGTCTTCACATTCCGCACCGACAGCGATCGATCCGCCACCTCCTTGTCGCCCACCACGAGCAGGTAGTTAATCTTCTGCTTCTCGCCTTCGCGGATGCGCTTGCCGAGCGAATCGGTCGGATCGAAGTACGCGGTGCGAATCCCCTGCTCCCGCAGCTGGGTTTCGACCTGCCTGGCGTAGGCCTCGTGCGGGGCTGCGACGGGGACGATGGCCACCTGCGTCGGCGCCAGCCAAAGCGGAAAGTGTCCGGCGAAGTGCTCGATCAAGAAACCTATTAAACGCTCATGAGTGCTGAGCGGGGCACGGTGGATACAGAGCGGCACCTGCTCGGTGCCATCATGACCGGTAAAGCACAGTCCAACTTTCCCCGGCACATCAAAATCGACTTGATTAGTAGCCAACGTGAACTCGCGCCCAATTGCGCTCCAGATTTGCACATCGATTTTAGGTCCGTAGAAAGCCGCTTCACCTGGTACCTCGACAAAGTTCACGTTGGCGCGCTGCATGGCGCCACGCACCATCGCTTCGGTCTTCAGCCATAGATCCGGCGAATCCACGTATTTCTTTCCCAGCTCCGCTGGATCGTGGAGCGATAGGCGCATGACATACTTGTCGATACCAAAAATCTTGAAGTACACCTTATAGAGATCGATTACGGCGTCGAATTCCTGCTCAAATTGTTCCTCGGTACAGTAAATGTGCGCGTCATTCATGCTGAGCGAACGTACGCGCATCAGCCCGAAGAGCGCGCCAGAATCCTCGTAGCGATAGCACTGTCCATACTCGGCGTAACGGATGGGCAGATCACGGTAACTGCGTGACTGGCTGGCAAAAATCTGGTGGTGGTGCGGGCAATTCATTGGCTTGAGGTAATACTCTTCGCCTGCATCCAACACCATCGGTGGAAACATCGATTCCTTGTAATGCGCCAAATGACCCGTTTGCGCGTACAGCTTCCCCTTTGCAATGTGCGGAGTTTTCACTGGCAGATACCCCCCTTTGTGCTCCATCTCTTTTGCAAGATTCTCAATCTCATCGCA
>CAZWBO010000083.1:0-2978 GCA_964632375.1 uncultured Candidatus Peribacteria bacterium
TAATAGGTGTGAGCCAGGTGAAAATGGCTGTAACTGTCCGCAAGACTGCTCGGATATCTGTCAGTAGCTTCTGAGGTCATGCCTTTTTAACAGGACGTAAAGTTTACCGTGAACCCTGAAATTCACCTTTTTTGATGCGTAAGCCAAGGAGAGCTAGCAGACTGGAGGGCTCTTACCTCCTACCAATCATCACTATGCTCTCTTTGGCTTCGCATCATATCGTCGATCTGTTCTGTCTTGTAGCAGAACTTCTGCCTTCTGCTTCGGTCAAGGCAGGTCGGCCGTCGATCCTCTCGGACATCGCTCTCATTACCATTCTTCTCTGGAATGTCCTTCTCTTGGATCTGAAAACCATCAAAGCGCTTTGGCGCTTTGCGTGCGCCTATCTGCGCTCAGAGTTTCCAAAAGTCGCCAGCTACAATGCCTTCCTCGATCACTGCCATCGCGTGATGCCGAGGATGGTCCATCTGTTGCAAAGGCTTCTCTCCACGGATGATCCGATCAAGATCGGAGACTCCACCATGCTCCCGGTGTGCAGAATGCATCGAGCGAACAGACACAGGGTTGCGAAAGGTGTTGCCGCTTTTGGTTACAATCATCAAGGCACGCACTTCGGCTTCAAGCTGCATCTTTCCATCACACTCTCCAAGAGACTCTGCGCCATCGTCTTTACGCCCGCCGATGTCTACGACGGACAGGTGGCAGAGACGATCTTCAATGTGAGAACCCGCATTGGCATCGGGGACAGCCACTACGGTGCTTCCATCATGCGAGGAATTCTGTGGGAACGATCCAAGACGATCATTGTTGCTCCACCACACTACAAACAGAGAAAGAAGGTCATGGCCTTCTGGCAGTTCATCTTGCTGAATGAGCGATCGAAGATCGAGTCGGTCTTCGACATTCTGAAAGAGCATCTGCTGCTCGTCTCATCCTTCCCACGATCGGTGAGAGGGTATCTGGTGCATTACATTCCTATCCTGCTTGGCTACCAGATTATGGCTCTGGGAACGTGATAAGGAATTTCAGGGTTCACGGAAGTTTATAGTTGATTTTTTACAAAAAATAAGTAAAATAAACTTTACTCGTCCTTGTCAAGGACGAGAAACGGAGCAAAAATTGCTCATTCACAAGTTCGGTGTTCACAGTAGGAGGTTGTCATGCGTCGCCGTGCATTCACCCTTATCGAACTGCTGGTCACGATCGCGATCATCGCGGTCCTGATAGCACTGCTTCTGCCGGCCGTGCAGGCCGCCCGCGAGGCGGCCCGCCGCGCCTGGTGCACCAATAACCTGAAGCAGATCGGCCTCGCTCTGGCCAGCTACGAGTCCGCTCATAGCTCGTATCCTGGTCTCTTCGCGAAGGCCCCGACAAAGAATGACTGGCAGGGCCCCTTCGTCGGCATCCTGCCGTACCTGGAACAAGGCGCACTGTACAGCGCCTTCAACAGTAACTTCTCAGTTGCAAGGGTCGAGAACGAGACCTTTCGGCAGACGAGCATTTCAGTCTACCTGTGCCCGTCCGCTCCTCGTCGGGAGCTGGATTCGAGTGACCTTGAGGGGAAGCTTTCCGCCCCGGTGGAGTGGGCTGTCTCGGACTATGGTCCGATCCAGGGCTGGATCGGTGGGGCGTCTGATTGCCCCTTCGAGTGGAATAAGGTAAAGGCTGTCTCTCAGTTCCGCGACGGCCTCTCGAACTCGGTCATGATGACCGAGACAGCCGGACGACCGATGCAGTACCTGAAGGGCATGAAGCCCGGCAACCCTAAAATCCATGCCGCAGGCGCTGGGTGGGCAGATGCCGAAAACACGGTCATCGCGTCGTTCGGTGTCGGCAAAACGAATGTGGGTGGAGCACTGAGCTCACACCCTGGTGGCGTTAACAGTCTCTTCGGCGATGGTTCGGTGCGGTTCGTCAAGGATGCGGTCTCCCCCGAGTCCTGGCGTGCCCTGACTACCATCAGCGGCGGCGAGATCATCAGCGCCGATGCGTTCTGAAAAACAAGGCGGATGGAGCCTACTTGGTGAGCATCAATGATAACGTGTGCAATGATGGCACACCCGCAATCTTTGCTCCGAATTCCCCCTGATGACCGCTAACAACGGTCCCAGGGGGATTTCATTGTGGGGCTGTTTTTTTTGTTCTTGTTGGGCCCTCACCCCAGCCCTCTTCCTCACGCCAGTCCGTTTTACTCGTGGTAAATCTGTACCATGCTTTCCGCGCAACGGATACCTGCCGGGAGAGAGTGTTTTTATTTTGTGTTGTCATCCATTCCCAAACCCAAACACTCATGCGGGCAATAGTAGCTACCGGTTTGTTCTGGTACTCTGTGCGCCATGCTCCACACACTGCGGCGTGGCGTCACGCTCATCGAGCTTCTCATCTTCATCGTCATCTTCGGATTTGTGGCGGGATTGGTGGTGCCGTTCATGGTGTTCACGGGCGAGAACATGGTGAAGCAGCAGGGGCAGTTCGTGGTGCAGCGCAATGGCGACTACGTGCTGCAAGTGATCGGCCAGCAACTGAAAGACGGCGAGCGCGTGTTGGATCCTCCCGCCGGATCGACAGGGTCGGTGGTGGCGTTGCAGCGGAGTCAGGATCTTCTTAACCCCACGCTCATCGGCGTGCGCGACGGGCAGGTGGTCATCATCAATCACGACAGCGAGCGCATCATCAGCACACCCGACGTGGTGGTGAGCGACATGGTCGTGCGTAACACCTCTGCCTCGGCCGACCGGCAGAGCGCGTCGCTGAGCTTCAAGATCTCGCAGCGCGTGTCGCTGGTGCAGACGGAAAGTTACGTGCGCACGTTCGAGACGACGTTCACGCTCTTCCCCACCGACGAACCGCAAGGCGGGCTGTGCGGATGTACGGCGCCGGCATGCAGCGTCGACGGCGTGTACACGTGGCACCCGTGTGACGGCGGTTCTTGTGGGACGAATAATACGGCGATGACGTGCTATAGGTGAAGATTGCAA
>CAZWBO010000084.1:0-2925 GCA_964632375.1 uncultured Candidatus Peribacteria bacterium
GTGGGCGTACGCGGCGGCGGGGGATGATGGGCGGCGGTGGGGGGGGGGAGACGGAGACGCCCCGGCGGGGCGTCTGTACGGGGGTGGGCGGGCCGAACGGTTGTATTGGGTGGCGGGGGTGACGGCGGGGTTGGCGTGTTTGACGCGGTACAACGGGGTGCCGTTGTTTCCGTTCTTCCTCATTCATCTGTGGTGGTGGCGCCCGTACCACCGGCGTTCGCGCGATTTCTGGGGCGGGATGGCGGCGGGCGTACTGCTCTTCTCGCTATGGTTCCTGCGCAATGCGATCACATTCGGCAACCCCTTCTACACCGATTACACCCGCGAACTGGGCGAGCAATCGCACAGCCACGTACTGCAGTTCCTCTCGAATTTGATGTACTACGGCAATCCCATCCACAACCTCTTGCCGGTGTTCTTCCTCACGGCTCTCTATGGCATGTGGAAGCTCCGCAGCACGCACGCGTACTGGATCGCGGCGATGGTCGCGGGGTTCCTCCTCACGGGCATTTGGTGGGTGCGGGCCATCCGCTTTGCGTTCCCCGTGTATCCGCTCCTGATGGCGTTCGCGGTGTTCGGGTTTCAGGAGTTCCTGTTCCAATGGCGCTTGCGGCGCACGATGTGGTTCTGGTTCCTGCTCGTATTGATCATCCCCATGCACGCCGGGGCGCTGTGCATGTACACGTACGGCGAATGCAACGCGTGGGTCGACCGGCACGTCGGCATCTTTTCGCCAAATTTGGGGCTGAGCCCGGAAGGGTTCTACGGATGGCGCCAGGCGCGCGATTACATCAACGGCTACGCCGAGCCGGGAGCGACGGTGGTGGAGCCGAGCCAGTGGAACGCTGCGGTGTGGCAGGGCACGCAGTTCCGCAAAGACATCCACGTGGTCTCCCCGTCGCGCGCGCTGCACGACATATGTCCGCTCTACCGTATCACGCAAAAGGCGAAGGGGGAGGAGGGCACAGTGGTGTTCGCGACGCTGGATGAACCGACGACGTACGTGACGAAAGTGAAATGCCCAGGGAGATAAGATTGTAAGATTTCAAGATTGCAAGAATGCAATAAGCCAAACCAAAACCCAAGAGTTCTCCCCTTGGGTTTTCTTTGCAATCTTGCATTCTTGCATTCTTGCAGTCTTGAAATCTTCGCCCCTAGTCTCTGTTTCTATACTCCTGCCATAGTCCTCCTCCTATACTCCTCCCATGGTCCTCCTCTTCATCACCCAAAAGCTCCACCAGCAAGATGCCTTCGCTGTCCTGTGGGTGAAGGCGTTCCAGCGGCGCGGGTACACGGTGAAAGTTGTCTGCTTGGAAGACCGCGTGTCGCCGCAGCCGTTCGCGGTGCATTCGATGGGGAAGGAGAAGGGATACGGAAAGATCCGGCAGATCTTCAGATTCCAGCGGCTTATTGCGACGTTGGAGTACGACCGCGTGTTCATTCACATGAGCCCGGTGTGGGGGTTGCTCGGTTCGTGGTGGTTCGTGTTGCGAGGAATCCCGACGTACCTGTGGTACACGCACTACAAGCGGAGCCTCTCGATGCGCGTCACGGGCTGGTACGCGAAGCGGCTCTTCTGCGCCACGCCGCAGAGTCTGCCGCAGTATGAGGGGTCCTCGAAGAAAGTCGTGGTGGGCCACGGTATCGATTTGGCCATATGGCCGCAGCGCGTGAACCATGCGGCCGATCCGCATGAACTTCTGGTCGTGCACCGGTTGTCACGCTCCAAGCGGTTGGAACTGGGCATTCAGGCGTTGGCGTTGCTGCCGAAGGAGTACACGATGGTCGTGTACGGCATCCCGGCGGAGCCGGACTACATGGCCGAACTTGAGCGCCTGGTTCTGGAGTTACAAATGCAAAATCGCGTAACGTTCAAGGGGACGATTCCGATGGATCAGTTGCCTGCCGTCTACCAGAGCCATCGGTTGATCCTCAATATGGCATCGGAGACGATCGACAAGACGATGCTCGAGGCCATGACGTGCGGGTGTTACCCCGTGACGACAAAGCGCAACGCCGAGGCAATCGGTATCGATCTCGCCCCTGCCGACGATACGCCTGCATCGATCGCGGCATTCATTCAATCATTTCCCGGAGTCGATGCGGATGAGCTGTACCAAGTGGTGACGCGCAGGCACGGGTTGGATGGGTTGATGGAGAGGATGGATGCGTTCGTGGCGGAGGGAAAATGAGGTGCGAGAGGAATCCGAAGAATCCGAGGAGAGGAAATCAAGGAGTGCGCTCCGTGGATATCTCCTCGGTTTCACTTCCTGGGATTCATTGGATTCTCTGGATTCCTCTATACTCCCACCATCGTCCCCGCTTCCGTCCCCCGTGGCTCTCTCCCTTGCACCGCGCTTACGTTCGTGAAGAACAGCGCGGCGACGCTCGAGGCGTGCTTGCAGTCGGGCCTGTTCTGCGCTGAGCATCTGCTGCTGGATGGCGGATCCACCGATGCGACGCTGGAGATCGCGGCGCAGTACGGTTGTCGGGTGGTGTCGCAGGACAAGAAATTTCTGAACGCCGACGGGCGCATCATCGACTACGCGGGTATTACGAACCAGGGGATCGCCGAGGCAACGTACCCATGGATTACCATCATCGATTCCGATGAGTACATCGACCAGCAATTGGTGGACGAGATGACGAAGAAGGTGAAGCAGACTATACCGGGTGCCTGCTATGTCGACCGTCTGTACACACTCGACGGTCGCGTGATCCGGCACGCTTCCACGTATCCCAACTGGCAGATTCGCCTGTGGCACAACGACGCGATCAATGGCTTCGTGAAGTTCATCCACGAGCGGCCGGATCTGAAGCCCGGCATCAAACCGGTAGTGCTGCCCGGCATTCAGTACGTGCCGCTGGAACCGCCGGCAGACATGCGGCGCAAGTTTCGTCGGTATCTGGATTTGGAAGCGCGAT
>CAZWBO010000085.1:0-2913 GCA_964632375.1 uncultured Candidatus Peribacteria bacterium
AGGAAAAGATTCCAAGGCCAATAACCAAAAAATCCCAAGACTCCAAGACTCCAAAAACCAAATTGGTGTTTGGGGTTTGTTTGGGAATTGGAGTCTTGGGGCCTTGGGTTTTACTTGTAAGTTGGAGTCTTGGGATCTTGGGATTTTCCCTGCTACCATCCTCCCGTATGCATGTTCTGGTTACAGGATCATCGGGAACCATCGGCACTCGTCTCTGCGAGAAACTTCTGGAAGAAGGGGTAAAGGTGACCGGGCTGGATTGGGAAGAGAATAAGTGGCAGCCGACGCTCAATGCCCTCACCATCGTGAAAGATCTGCGCGACCCCGCGTCGCTCGATAGCGTCCCAAGCGACGTGGATATCATCGTCCACTTGGCTGCGAACGCGCGCGTGTACGATCTGGTCGAAGACCCGAGCCAAGCGCACGACAACGTGACGACGACCTTCAATACGTTGGAATTCGCGCGCAGGCGCGGCATCAAGAAATTCCTCTTCGCCTCGTCGCGCGAAGTGTACGGCAACGAGCAGGCCGCCGAACGCTACCGCGAAGACATGGTGCACGTGGAGCACACCGAAAGCCCGTACTCGGCCTCGAAGCTGGCCGACGAAGCCTTCGTGCATTCGTACACGCGCTGCTACGGCGTGGACCACATCATCTTCCGCTTCTCGAATGTCTACGGCATGTACGACGATTCCAACCGCGTGGTGCCGCTCTTCATCCGCCTCGCGAAGAAGAACGAGAAACTCACCGTCTTCGGCGCCGAGAAGTGCCTCGATTTCACCTACATCGACGACACGGTCGTCGGTATCATCGCCGCCATCAAGAAGTTCGACACGGCCAAGAACCAGACCTACAACCTCGCCTTCGGCCAAGGCACGACTCTCCTACAGCTTGCGGAAGACGTGAAGCGCCTGATGCACAGCAGCTCGGCAGTAGCGATGGGCAAACCCCGCACGGGCGAAGTGGTTCACTATGTGGCAGACATCACCCACGCAAAGGAGAAGTTAGGCTACGATCCGAAGACACCGTTCGAGGAAGGGATCGCGAGGGCGGTGGAGTGGTATGGGAAGAATGTGCCAAATGGATAAGGGTTCAAGATTGCAAAGACAACCCAAGGGCAGAACTCTTGGGTTTTGGTTTGCAATCTTGAAGTCTTGCAATCTTGCAGTCTTTCCCTCTGTTACACTTTCCCCCATGCCTCTTCTCCGTTGGACGAAAGAACAATCCGTTCTCGTTCCCGTATTCTTCGCCCTCCTCTTTCTGGTGAGCCTCGTTGGCTTCCGTGCCTACGGCATCTCGTGGGATGAGCCGAACATGACGAATGTGGGCGAGTACGCGTACAACTACGTGTTCCGCGGGCAGCCGTGGGCCGCCGAGAACGCGCAGCGCTTCTACGGCACGGCGTTCGAGATGCTCCTCGCCACCATCCGCAACGTGGGCGAGATCACGAGCCCGCGTTCGATCTTCCTCATGCGGCATTTGGTGACGTTCTGGTTCTTCGTCGCGGGCGTGTACTTCTTCTACCGGCTTGTATCGCACCGGTTCCGCCGGTGGCAGTTCGGGCTCTTCGGCGCGCTGCTCCTCGTCCTCAGCCCGCGCATCTTCGCCGATGCGTTCTACAACTCGAAAGACATCCCCGCGATGGTGAGCTTCGTCATCAGCATGTACACGATGGCTCTCTTCCTCGAGAAAAAAACGTGGAAGCGTCTGCTGTGGCACGCGCTCGCCACGGGCCTCGTCATCGGCATCCGCATCACCGGCGCCATCGTGCCGGCGTTCACGATCTTCTTCCTGCTCATCCACACGGCGCGCGACGTGCAGGAGAACAACGACGATCTCACGCAGTACCTGCCGCAGATGGTCGCGTACGTCATCGGCTCTCTGCTCGCCACCATCGCGCTGTGGCCGTTTCTGTGGGAGCATGCCCTTTCGCACTTCCTCGAAGCGTACCGCTTCATGAGCACCATCGGGATCGATACGTTCTACATGGGGCAGCAGATCCATCATCTCCCGTGGCATTACGTATTCGTGTGGATCGGCATCACCACGCCGTGGCTGTACGTCATCGCCTTTCTGGGCGGACTCATGTTGTTGATGCTGCAGTGCATCCGCCATCCGCTCCGCTTCCTGGGCCATCAGTCAAACGACGTTTTGACTCTGCTGTGGTTCTTCGTGCCCATTCTGGCGGTGTACGTCTCCGGCGCCGGCATCTTCGACGGCTGGCGTCACCTGTATTTCATCTACCCGGCCTTCCTGCTCATCGGCCTCACGGGCATCGATCGACTGTGGATGGCACTGAAGAATCACGGCCAAGTTCCCATCGGTCTCTACGGCAAGTGGATCATCGTTGCACTATTCGCCCTCCAGAGCGTGTACCTCGCCGTCTGGATGATTGTCCATCATCCCGTACAGAATGTGTACTTCTCGATACCCGCGAAGCTCGTGCAGGGAAACTTCGAACTCGACTATTGGGGTCTGAGCTTCCGCGAAGGCATTGAGTACGTGCTCGCCCACGATGCTCGCCCGCAAGTCAGCATGTACTTCAACTCCAGTCCCGGTTTCTCCACGCTCAACATCCTCCGCGACGAAGACCGCGCCCGCATCGTCGTGGCGTCGTCGGAAGAAAACGCTGAGTACTTTCTGAGCAACTACCGGTTCCACTACAAAGAAGACTATCCGTACGAACCGTTGAAGATCTTTACGGTGGATGGGGTGAGGATTTTGGGAGTGTATCGGGTGGGGAGATGATGGGCAGGAGGAGGTAGATGAATTTCAGGAATCCAAGGAATCCAACGAGTAGTCCTTGGATTCCTCCTCGGAGTCTTTTAACACCTACAGAAACAAAACAAAGGGCGGAACCCGCCACCACGGTGGGAGACAATGACATCAATAGCCAGGAATCAACTCGAATAG
>CAZWBO010000086.1:0-2826 GCA_964632375.1 uncultured Candidatus Peribacteria bacterium
CGAGCGGAGACGAGGGACGACACGCGTTTGACGGCTTTTTAAACAGGCTCTTAGCGAGCGTCACACCCTTCATGTGAGCTGCCATTTCCCAAGGACCGGGCAAGATCAAAGTGCATGAGGTATGTTCGTCGGTTCGTACCCTATCGCAATTGTAGATGGTTTTGTCGCAAGAGAATCTGCGCAGACGAGACAATTCTTTCTCTGTTCAGAAACGATATGCTATACATACAGAATCTCCATTTGAGCGGGATTATTTTCCAGATCGCTATGTCCGATAACCGCAGCATTGGCGCGACGAAAATGGGTTTGGCGATCAACATGGTTCTTGCGATGGCGAAATGCGGGGCGGGTGTGGTCGGGCATTCCTACGCCCTCATCGCCGATGGGCTTGAATCGACGAGCGACATCATTTCCTCGTTGTTCGTCTTGGGCGGATTGCACATCGCCGCCGCCCCGGCGGACGACGATCATCCGTATGGGCATGGCAAAGCGGAATCCATCGCCTCGGTGACGGTCTCGCTCATGCTGCTGGGCATGGCGGTGTTCACGGCGTATGCGGCGGTGCAGGAGGCGTTTACGCCCCACAAATCACCTGCGTCTTTCACCTTGGTCGTCTTGGTCGGCGTCATTGTCATCAAGGAAATCCTCTTTCGCCGCGTGGCGACGGTGGGGAAGGAGATTGGCAGCCACCTCGTCACCACCGATGCGTGGCATCATCGCAGCGATGCCATCAGTTCCGCCGCCGCCTTCATCGGCATAGCCATCGCCCTTGCCGGCGGGAGGGGGTGGGAGTCCGCAGACGACTGGGCGTCGCTCGTCGCGGCGGTGGTCATTGCCATCAATGCCGTCTTGCTGTTCCTGCCGGCGCTGCACGACTTGATGGACAGATCGCCCGGAGAAGAGATCCGTGAACAATTCCGTACGGCCGCTTTGTCTGTTCAGGAAGTGAAGGCGGTGGAAAAATTGCGCGTGCTTCGCAGAGGCGCCGGGTTTTTCGTCGATATCCACATTCAAATGGATCGTGATATCTCGCTGGACGATGCGCACCGTATCAGCGGAAGAGTGAAGCACATGTTTCGTACCCAGGTTGTGGGATTCCATGACGGCTCTATCCACATGGAACCGTTCGAGGGATAGGAGCAAGCGTCGTCGACATCCAGTCGATCGGAAGGCTGCATGAGCGGGGACGCCCATGAAGCATCACCGCTCTATTGACGCCGCTATCTCAGACCGGTAACTTCATCAATGTTCATTGATATAGTTTCCTGTTCATCATGAGTGCTTCAACCTGCTGCAAAACGAAGAGTGCGTCTGTCGCCCTGGCAAAGACCGCCGCCTTCATGCGGATCGTCGGCGACGAGAATCGTCTGCGCATTCTCTGCCTGCTTCAAAAAGGGGAGCAGTGCGTCTGTGAAATTTGGCAAGAACTTGATCTTCCTCAAAACCTCACATCTCACCACCTGAGCGTTCTCAAAGAACACGGACTCATCCGTGCGAGGAAAGACGGGCTCAAAGTGTTTTATTCGATCGATGAGAAGATCATGGACAGTCACTTTCGTTCCCTCACCCACTTTTTATGGCGAACCCACCAACCATGAGTATCGAAGTCCTCGGTTCCGGCTGCGCGAAGTGCAAGCGACTTTTCGAACAAGCGAAAGACGCTGTTCGTGAACTTGGCCTTGGTATCGAAGTGACGTACAGCACGGATATGCAGAAGATCGTCGAGCTGGGCGTCCTGTCGAGCCCCGTCCTCACCATTGGCGGAATGCCCGTCATTGTTGGCATGGTGCCCGACACTCCGAAGCTCAAAGAGATCATGCAGAAACACCTCTCGGCACCTTCATCTCCTGTTGCATGAGCATCTTCGCTCCCGTACAACTCTTCGCCGACTGGCTGACATTCGGCGTGTTCGCGCTTACTCCGAAGACGCACCTCGCAGACGCGGTGAACTTCTTCGTGTTTGATACGATCAAGATTTTGCTGCTGCTTCTCGTCAGTATTTTTTTCATTTCGCTCGTCCGCACGTTTCTTCCTCCCGAACGTATTCGCGTGTTCCTCTCGAGAGGGAATCAGTATGTCGGAAACGTTCTTGCAGCACTCCTCGGCATCATTACGCCCTTCTGTTCCTGCAGCGCCGTACCGCTCTTCCTCGGTTTTGTGGAAGCAGGAGTGCCGTTGGGCGTGACGTTCTCGTTCCTCGTCGCTTCCCCGATGATCAACGAAGTAGCCGTCGTGATGCTCCTTGGAATGTTCGGGTGGAAGATCACAGTGCTCTATATCGGAAGTGGGCTTCTCGTCGCCATCGTTTCGGGCATCGTCATCGGCGCCCTGAAGCTGGAACACCTCGTCGTACGTTTTCCAACGAAGAGAAAGACCACGGTCATCACGGGCAGCCTTTTCCTGACCTGGACTGATCGCGCCTCCTATGCGTGGCAGTACACCTTGGAAATCATCGGGAAAATCTGGATCTACGTTCTGGTGGGCATCGGCATCGGCGCATGGATTCACGGCTACGTCCCCGCTGATTTCCTCGCGCAGTACGCCGGAGCCGACAAGTGGTACGCCGTGCCGCTCGCGACCGCCATCGGGGTGCCGCTCTACTCCAATGCCGCAGGCGTCCTCCCGCTCGTGTCGGTGCTGATGGAGAAAGGCGTCTCCATAGGGACGACGCTTGCCTTTATGATGGCGGTGACGGCGCTTTCTCTTCCCGAATTTCTCATCCTCAAACGGGTCATGAAGACGAAACTCCTCCTCATTTTTGCCACAGTGGTTTGGATCGGAATCATGCTGGTCGGGTATCTTTTCAATTTCCTGCTTGCTTGATCC
>CAZWBO010000087.1:0-2796 GCA_964632375.1 uncultured Candidatus Peribacteria bacterium
CCTGTCTAGAAAAGGAGGAAACGCCATTTTCTGCGTTAACTGAATAGCCATTTAAGAAAATGCTAGAGGAAGGGAAGATATCTCCCAATGATATCGACCGGTTTACACTGTGCAATTCAAACAAAGAGGCCGTAGATTTTCTACGGCAGTACTACGACATTGCCGCCGAGGAAAGTAATGCGAGAGAAACCATTCTACGAATGGAAACCACTGAAGCCGCAATGAAATAAGGCACTTAGAGAAAAGCACCTCTGCACAGAGGTGCTTTTCATTGATCATTCATTACTCAGGCCTCCGCCGTCTTCGCCGGAGCCGCCTTCTTGGCCGGCGTCTTCTTCTTCGCCGCGGGCTTCTTGGCCGGGCTCTTCCCCGTCATCTTGCTCATGGGCGATTTCTTCATCATGTCCTTCACGCCCTTCTGCGCCTCTTCGTACTTCTGCAGGGTGAACTTCTTCGCTTTCTCCAGGTTCTTCTGCACGTCGTCGCTCTCGACGAACTCCTGCACCTGCTTCACGATCTTCTTACTGTCTTTCTGCAAGTGCTTGCCGAGGATCTTCGCGCCGGCTTCGGCATCCTTCGCCTTGGAAAGCTCCTGGCGGAGCGTCTTATTGCCCAGAACGTACGCGCCCAGCGCGCCGCCCAATGTGCCGAGGAGGAGGGAAACTTTTTTCATACAAGTGGAGGGGAAAGTGGAGGAAATCGTACGATGAACTGATGACGTTTGCAAAGGTGAAGCATGACGCAGAAATTGAGAATGAAGAATGGAGAATGGAAAATGATGGAAGCAGTTCCATTTCTTGAATGTCTTCCGAAATTCTCCATTTTCAATTCTCAATTCTCAATTCATCCCGTCCAATCCTATCCCGCAACCCGCCCAACTGACCTTCGTTCACGTACTTCATCAGCTCCTGATCGCTCGCGCTCCGCATGGCGCTGATGGTCTTGAAGTGAGTGAGCAGCGCGCGTTTGGTATCGTCGCCGATGCCGGGCACGTCGTCGAGCACCGATGCCTTGATGGCTTTGAGCCCCCGCCCCTCGCGGTGGCGGTTGGCGGCACGGTGCGCCTCGTCGCGCAGGCACATCAGCAGGAACTTGGCGGGAGAATCTTTGGCAAATATCACCGGCTCCGCCTGATCCGGCACGAACACTTCCTCCTCGCGCTTCGCGAGCCCGATGACGGGAATCCGCACCTTCAGTTTTCTGAGCACGTCGACAACCGTGGAAAGCTGCCCCTTGCCGCCATCAATCACGAGCAGATCCGGCACCGAAGTGAACGACAAATCGGATTTATTCTGCACCGCTTCGTACATCATCACGATCAATTCTTCTTCGTGAAATGGCTGCAGATACTTCCTTCGTTCCTCGATAGGCTTCGGGCAGCTCTTCACATACCGGAACCCCAGCCCGCCGTACGACATCTCGAGCGGCGCCGGCACCACGGCGTACATCTTTCCCTTCTTCAAACCCCTGAGTGACTTGCGCACCAGAAACCGCGGCAGCATCGTCTGGGCGAAATCGGCGTCGGCCCAGGTGCAGCGCAATTCCGACGCGTTCTCGGTGTGCGAAACACACTGCACCGTCGCCACGATTCCCTCCTCGCGTCGCGCGACCAGAAAGCCGTCGGGGTCGAACATCTCTTCTGATTCGTGGCAGTGCGACAGCGCGATTTCCTTCACGCGCTCCGCTTCGTCCTTGCGCACGCGCCCAAACGACACGCCCTGCTCCTTCCACTGCTCTTCCTCCTTCGCCAGATCTTCGCTCAAGTACCGCAGCCGCCGCATCAGCACCTCGCGCAGCGCCCAGTAATCGTCGATCTCGCCACGCTTGAGCGTGCGGATGGTGAAGGATCGATAGTGGTCGTTGGCAGTCTTGCCCTTGCGCATCACCACCATGCTGCCCACCGTCTCGGTGCCGCCGAGGTGCGAAATATCGTAGCCCTCGATGCGCTCCGGCCGCGCCGGTAAATTCAACCGATCCTTCAGATCCTCCAGTGCGTTCTCGGTATTGCGCTTGTCCGCCTCCCATTTCGCTTCTTGCTGCTTCGCTTTCTGCTGCGCGTTCTTCTCGGCCAGCAGCAGCAAGCCGGATTTCTTGCCGCGCTCCGGCACGACGATCTCCACTTTCCGCCCACGCCGCGCCGTCAGCAGTTCCTGGAGCACCGCATGTTCCTCCAGCTCCTCACCGATGATAATGACCGGCGGGATCTCGGCTTCTTCGTCGTAGAACTGCGCCAAGAACTGCGTGATCACCTCGTGCGTCGACTCGGCGTTGCCGACCAGTGTGTAGCTGTGCTCGCCGATGATGCGGCCGCTGCGACGGTGGAACACCACCACGTGCGCGCGGTTGGCCAGCAGCGCCACGCCCACAATGTCGCTGTCGTCGCCCGACGTATCGGCAATGAGTGCAACATTGCCCTTCTTGCGCTCCAGATACTGCAGGTGATTGCGCAGCTGCGCGGCGATCTCGAATTTCTTGTCCACTGCGGCCTTCGTCATTTTCTCGTGGAGGAGACGCTTCACCGGCTCCTCGTCGCCCTTCAAAAAATGAATGACACCGTCGATGGATTCCGCCCGGTACTCCTCCTGCGTGCGCCGCCCCACGCACGGCGCGCTGCACTGCTCGATGTGAAAGTCTAAGCAGGGTGTCTTGCGATCTTTGTGCGTACAAACGACCTCGATAGGCATTGTGTGATTATCGTCGGTTGGGACGGGCGTAGAGACGACCGGCCGGAGCGTCTCTACGGGGACGGCATCGGATACATCCAATACCTCGGCCACCGGTTCAATTTCCATTTTG
>CAZWBO010000088.1:0-2755 GCA_964632375.1 uncultured Candidatus Peribacteria bacterium
AGGCCGCACTCACGTCGTACCAAGAAGAGACGGTGGTCGATCAACTTGCGCTGAACATCACGACGGATCCCACCATGCAGCAGGCGAAGCGCGCCGAAGTGGCGGCCGATCTGCAGGGGGTGCGGGAGAAAACGGCGGCGATCACGCGGCTCAGCGATACGCTCCTGGGGCAGCAGGAGCTCATGGCGCAAAAGTACCAGTCGCTCTTCCTTCAGGTAGAGACACTCACGACGGCCGAGGCGACTATCGATTATACCGATGCGGTGAGTTTGCAGGGAATTCCCACGGGCGATGCCGCCCGACAGTCGCTCGCACTCGCACTGCCGCACATCGGCGGCGATGTCGATCTTGTGGCCATACGCGGCGCGCTGATGGCCGAGGCGAATCTGCAACTCACCACCGGCGCGGCCGCCGCGCGTATGCTCGGCGCCATCGATGCGCAGGGCGCGGTGCTGCCGTCGCTCAAGTCGGCAGTGGGGTTAGCAGATAATCAAGTCACCTGGGATAAGAGTCGTACGGTGAACATGCCTGGATTCGGCACCGTGAAGGTGGAGGCCGATGACGGCATGCGCAATTGGTCTAATTGGAACAAGCCCTTCCGTACCCTCGCGGAGCAAAATGGATCCGTGATGGCAGTGGTGCCGTACACCGATAGTGCAGGAACACTCCATACGAGCCAGAAAGGCCAGGAGCCTCTCTTTATTTTCTGGGACGGAACACCGCGCTACGTATCGCAAGTGACAGTGAAGCAACTGAGCGCCCAGGGATCAGCGCGCGTGTATGTGCATGATGAGCAAGGGCGAGCGCGCATGTTTCCTGTACAGGGTAATAACTCGGTGCGGGTAGATGCGTTGGTCACACGTATCGAACTCTATCCCGATGCCGGCGCGGCGTACGGCATCGAATCGATCGACACCCGGCAGGTGGTGCCGAATGTGTCGTGGCAGAACACGAACGATGTGCGCCGCATCGACGGAACGGCGGCGCTGGATTTCGCCGACGCGAACACGAGCGTCACGCGCGTGACAGGCCGCATCGCATCGGACGGCGCGAACGATCCCGTCGTCGCGCACGTCTACCGCGGCGAGCGCGAAGTGCAAACCGTAGCCGTCGGCGCCGATGGCGCGTTTGACTTGCAAGATGTCGCGGGCATCACGAGCATCGTCTTCACGCATGCCATCAAGACCGCTCGTCTGTACCTGGGCGATGTCTCCGCCACCAGCAACGGCAACTTGGTGGAGACGCAGGCGGACCCGCTCAGCAATCGCACCAACTTGCACCACAGCCTCGGCTCGGCCATGGAGTGGGACCGCGGCGGGTACAACTACATCGATGTCGGGCGGAGCAAGGGCGTGCTCTTCCGTTACGGCGGGCAGAGCGTGACGGTGAACGGCGGATTGTTCGAAGAGATCGAGAACAACGACACATCCAAGTACCAGCGCATCGAGGTGCGCGGCATGGGCAGCGGCGGCGTGAGCATCCGCGGGCTGTACTACATCAATCACCTCACTGCTTCGCAAGGGCTGCAGGAAGTACCGTCGTCGTTCTACACCATTGTCAGTCCGCAATCCGTGATCGTGCACCCCGGCGCGCCGCAGCATCTGGTACTGCTGATGACGGGCAACGGCCCCATCGACATGCCCGCGTTCGTCTCGAAGGGCACGGAGGAATCGGCTAAAGAACCTACAGTCTGATCTTCACCTCTTTCCCCAGCCTTTTCAGCATACGCAGAAAACCGCCCGATCCATACTGCAGCATCCGTGATCCGCGAGTGATCTTGGAAATACTGATGCCAAGCTTCTGTGTGATAATTCCATGACAGATATTCCTCTGTATGACTCCTTGAGTATTCTCGCGGAAAAATGCTGCGATGATTGCTTTGCATCGAAAGCCATTCGCAAATGAATGAATGCGGTCACACCCCCATCATGATTGCTGCTGAGGATGTGGGGGTTGGAGATGGCACACCACCAGCCAGGTACGGCAGCGCGGGACCAATGGTGAATGGCGACCACATGTTCGAGGGTGTCAGGAGCTTGGCACCCGGCGTTTTCGGTCTGTACGTGAAGGTGTTGCTCGGGTTGTCCTGAGAAAGGATGAGCGTCGCATGAGGTCCGGGCTTCACCGCCCCTCCAAGCATCATTGCTTCGTAGCCGTTTTCGCTTGGTATGTAGCGGAAAACCGCAATCGATCCATCGGCATCCGTCGTGACGGGCGGCACGGAACCAGGCGGATCGAGCGCAACAGTGAAGTCCGTCGAGTACGACCCCACGGGGCCAGCCGTTGGCCCCGTACAGACGTAGCCCGTCGCGAACGTCGCGGCCACGCCCGCAACGGTGTAGGTGAAGCCGGCCGGGTTTGACAAGCCGCCGTTGTTGGCAATGGTGATCGACCGGGAGCCATTGCCACCTGCCGGGCGATAGCGAAACACGCCGTTCGGTTTGTCCGTTGTCAGCACGAGCGAGACAGGCGCGAACGTCCCTCCGCCTCCGCCATCCGACGGCGTGACGGTCACGGGGCTGGAGAGACGGACGTTGCCGCTCGGAAGCGACACCGCGAAGCGATCACTCCACTTGTTCGCCTGCCCCGTGGCGGACGACGGTGGTGTGAGCGTGTACGACGTCGCCACCTGCCATGCCACGTCTCCTTGCGATCGCCACTTCAGCCCTTGCGGGGTCAAGCGGTAGAGCATGTTGTAGGATTTTTGCGTATCACCCTGTAGACCGTTGCCGACGAACAGCATCGTACGCCAGAT
>CAZWBO010000089.1:0-2712 GCA_964632375.1 uncultured Candidatus Peribacteria bacterium
CGTTACGTTCCAGATCCTGCAGCCATTGCGTAGCAACGGCATCAGACGGCATCCGCCAATCACCGCGAGGCGAAAGGCATACTCTGCCGATCTTCGGGCCATCAACCATCACTGAACGCTTCCATTGGTTGTTGAAGAAACGCTGCAGGAATACCTTGAGCCATTTTACAATCTCAGTTTTGGGGTACTTGTTCTTATACGCCTGACCGGTCAGATACACGATCTTGCGAGGCGTCGAACTCCAGCGTTGGAAGTGGTAGAGGTAGAAGTCCCTCAAGTCTTCCGGGCCAATGACCGCGTCGGTGCTCTGGATGATCTTGTCGTCTTTGCTCGATGTGAGCTCGGCCGACACGATCGAAGCAAGTATCGCTTGCAAAGCGCTCTTCATTTGCGGTGTCGATTTGTGCTCCGCCGCCCAGCCGATAATGAACCGACCCATCGTTTTTGGTACGGTACAGTTCGGATTGTACATGGACATGTGGTCGCCGTTGAACGTGCACCACCCGTAAGCGCTTTCGGTGAGATTGCCAGTTCCAAGTACCAAGCCTTTCAGCTGGTTGGCTTTCTCCATGAGGATGAGCGTCCGATAGCGCGCTTGTGCGTTCTCATAGGCGATATCCTCTACGCCTCCGTGCTGGATGTCCGCGAGGACCTGCGAGGCACCAAGAACGATGGTGATTTCTCCGAGCGCCAGGTCTGCCGCTTTGGCGAGCGCATACGCGTTCGTCTTGGTGCCGGTTGTAGTGCCGAAGCCGGGCATGGTGTAGAGTCGAATCTCGTTCTTGTCACGGCCCAGCATCTCGTATGCCGCAAGCGTGAACAAGAGCGTCAATGTTGAATCGATACCTCCGGAAAGGCCGATCTCGACGGTCTCAACTCCCGCTTTCTTGATACGATGTGCCAGGGCGATGGCTGCAGTTTCGAATGCTTCTTGGCAGGCGATCGCTTGTTCATCTGGATCATCCGGTACGAAGGGCATGCGAGGATTGGGATGGAGCAATTCAGCGGGGATCTCGAGGTCGAGGTCGACACTGATCTCCCTGAACGTACGCCCCCCGAGCTCTTTCACTGATTTGGCGAAGCTCGTCGTCTTCATCCGATCGGTCACGCAGTGTGCGATATCCAGATCCGCGATTATGGCGTTGCCCTGGAGCGACATACCTTTTGTTTCGGCGATGATCGATCCATTCTCAGCGATGATGTTATGTCCAGCAAAGACAACATCCGTTGTCGATTCACCGGCTCCAGCGCAGCTATATATGTAGCCTGCGATGCAGCGACCCGATTGTTGCTTCACTAACTCGCGCCGGTAGGCGGCTTTGCCGATGAGTTGATTCGATGCCGACAGATTGAGGAGCACTGTTGCTCCCGCAATGGCAGCATAGGAGCTTGGCGGGATGGCTGTCCACAGATCTTCACAGAGTTCGATCGCAAAGATGACCGATTCATAGCCCTTCGACTTGAATAGCAAGTCGACGCCGACAGGCACCGTCTTTCCAAACAGCACGATCTCTTTGTGCACGAGGTCATGAGCGCTGGCGAACCAGCGTGCTTCATAGAATTCTCCGCCGGTTGGCAGATACGTCTTCGGCACGATACCCTTGATCCTGCCACAGTCGATGACGACGGCGGCGTTGAACAAGGCGGTGCCGATCTGTATCGGAAGCCCGATGACGAGGATGGCATCGATGTCGATCGACGCCGTGACGATGAGCTCCAATTCCTGCATAACAGTCTGCTGGAGCGTCGTCTGGTGGAAAAGGTCAGCGTTAGTGTATCCACCAGCGAGACAAAGCTCAGGATAGACGATGAGTTTGGCCCCCTTGGCTTCAAGCTCCCGTGCCATGCCGAGGATGTTC
Source organism: uncultured Candidatus Peribacteria bacterium (assembly GCA_964632375.1). Classification (GTDB taxonomy): domain Bacteria; phylum Patescibacteriota; class Gracilibacteria; order Peribacterales; family Peribacteraceae; genus JAQBQQ01. Next base: position 1,860 of record CAZWBO010000089.1, read on the forward strand.
CCGCTCGTCTGTCTGATATCACCGACGACTACTTCCGGGCTCGCAGCGCTCACGCGCAGAAAGCCGAATCCCATTCGTTGTGCATTCATATGGTTCCTTAGTTTGTTGTAAATGTTCTCTCTAAAATTGCTGTTGTGCTGGAAATATGTCTACACTAAAAAGTGTGATTTGTCAAATAATCACGGGTATGCTATAGCTAGTGCTGAACTTTGACCATTTACAAAAAGGAATATCATGCCCCAGCGTAAAAGATCATCAGACAAACCTGTCGGTGTTATTGTCGCGCGATTCCATGTCCCTATGCTCCATAAAGGGCATATGTTTACCGTTGATTTGGTCGCGAAACAGCATACCGACGTACTCATCATCCTTGGGTGCGCTCCGGTCCAATCAGACCGAAACCCACTCACCTTCGAAATGCGGAAACAGATGGTCCGGCAAGCATTTCCGGGAAGGAGATTCAAGTTTGCCTCGATCAATTCATCCCCGGCTCCTGCAGAAGTTCGTTCGGCCCGCGTAGATGAAGTGATCAGGAATGCGTTTCCGGGAAGGCGCGCCATCATCTATGGTGCGCGCGATAGCATCATTCATAACTACGTTGGCTCATTCGAGACGCAACTGGTGCCGACGGTGTTCTTGGGTAGTGCCACGCACATTCGCTCCACATTGAATGTGAGGCATACTCCTGATTTTCGGGCCGGCGTCATTCATACGCTCGTCAATCGCAAGCCGATCAGTTTCGCGGCGGCCGATGTGGCTGTCGTGGATATCAAGAAACGTCGGCTTCTGCTCGTCGCCAAAAAAGACGAGGGAGGCAAGTACCGATTCCCCGGGGTGTTCCTCAACGAACAGG
>CAZWBO010000090.1:0-2711 GCA_964632375.1 uncultured Candidatus Peribacteria bacterium
TAAACGGATCGTATCATGTGTGGTCAGTTTTTCTGCGTTAGCTTAATAGCCATTTCAGGTATTGTCCGTACCCGATCGACGCGATGGCCACGAGCGCCAGCGTGAAGCCGGCGACGGTGAATACGTTCTGGCCGGCGGCGAATTTGCGCCAGTTGGTGACGGCCTCGATGAGCGGCGAGGCCAGCATGGAGCTGGCCACCCACAGGGCGATCATCGGCGAGATGATGCGCGTGGGCGTGGCGTTGAGGCCCATCACGAAGAAGTTGTTGATCATGAACCAAAACAGTGCGAAGGCGAGCAGCATCACCCAGGTCGATGTCGCCAGGACGAGGAGATCCGGCCGGGGACCGCTGCCGCCGGTGACGTACTTGGCCGACACGGCGCCGCTGATGTGGATGACGCAGCCGCCGAGGAAGAAGAACAGAATGGTGAGCGGCAAGCCCGTGGCGGGCCGCCGGAAGAACGTGAACACGAGGAACTGCACGCCGATTGCCGCGGCGAGAATGAGGTTCCATCGGAGAGCATCGATCAGCATTGTCTTGGCTTCCATGATGAGGGTGGGGAGGATGGTGGAAAGGACCAAGTACTGCAGGGTATGGAAGGGCGTTGCGATGGGCAAGTGCTGTCGAAAATCCTCCGGCTATCGGCTTGAATTCTCGCCTCGATCCAGTAGCATAGGTGGCGGGCTCCTCCCCCGGACTGCCCATTTTTACTTTGTATGAATCCCAAATCCGAGCCACAGGCATCACCCGATACCAAGTTCATCGTCGTCACGGGGGGCGTGTGCAGTTCGCTGGGGAAGGGCATTGCGGTGAGTAGTATCGGCGCCATCATGAAGGCGTGCGGGTTCAAAGTGTTCGTGCAGAAGTTGGATCCGTACCTCAACGTCGACCCGGGCACCATGAGCCCGTTCCAGCACGGCGAAGTGTTTGTCACCGACGACGGGGCCGAGACCGATTTGGACTTGGGCCATTACGAGCGGTTCATCGACGAGCCCATGAGCAAGCTGAGCACGGTGACGACGGGGCAGATCTACGAATCGGTGCTGAGCCGCGAGCGCCATGGCGATTACCTGGGCAAGACGATCCAAGTGGTGCCGCACATTACCAATGCCATCAAGAATCGCATCCACGAGGCGGCCGACAAGAGCGGCGCGCAAATCATGCTGGTGGAGATCGGCGGAACGGTGGGCGACATCGAAGGCGAGCCGTTCTTGGAAGCGCTGCGCCAGATGCGCGCGGAGATGGGATCGCACCGGCTGTTTCACGTGCACCTCACGCTGTTGCCGTACTTGGCGGGGTCCAAGGAACTGAAGACGAAGCCGACGCAGCTGAGCGTGCGCGAATTGCGGCGCATCTGGTTGCACCCGGATTTGATACTCGCGCGGGCAGACAAGAAGATCCCCAGTGAATTACTCGACAAGATCAGCCACTTCTGCGGCGTGCCGCGGCAGGCCGTGATCCCCGCGCTCACGGTGCACTCCATCTACGACGTGCCGCTGAAGTTCCAGCATCACGGCATGGCGCAGATCATCGCCGAGGCGCTGCAGCTGGGGGACGTGCAGCCGAATATGACGGAGTGGGAATCCGGCGAAAAGCGCCACGCGGCGGCGCAGGAGGAACTAACCATCGCGCTCGTGGGCAAGTACACGGGCCTCGACGATGCGTACCTCAGCCAGATCGAGTGCATCAAGACGGCGGCGGTGTTCGAGGGGAAGAAGGCGACCATCGAGTGGATCGATTCCGAGAAGCTCGAGCAGAACGACGCCGAGACATGGGAGAAGCTCAAAGCCTGCCCCGGCATGATCGTCTCGAGCGGGTTCGGCAAGCGCGGCATCGAGGGCAAGATCGCGGCGGCGGCCTACGCGCGCGAGCACAAAGTGCCGTACTTGGGGCTGTGCCTCGGCTCGCAGATCATGGCCATCGAGTTCGCGCGGCATGTGACGGGCGATGCATCGCTCACCAGCGAGGAGTTCGACGAAGACGGCGCGCTCGGACAAGACAAATACGTCGTGCACTTCCTGCCGGGGCAGTTTAAAGAGAAGAAGAAAGGCGGCACGCTGCGCCTCGGCGCCTGGCCGTGCGTGCTCGCCGAAGGCACAAAAGCCTTTGCCGCGTACGGACAGAAGGAAATTTCCGAGCGCCATCGCCACCGGTACGAGTTCAACAACGCGTTCCGGCAACAACTCGTGGACAACGGCTTCGTCATCTCCGGCACGTCGCCGGATGGCGAACTGATGGAGATCGTGGAAGTGAAGGATCACCCGTTCATGGTCGGCAGCCAGTTCCACCCGGAATTCAAAGGCCGTCCGCACCGTCCGCATCCGCTGTTTGCGGCGTTCATGAAGGCGGTGGTGGCACGATGAGTGAGGGGCTTGTTGTAGGTTAGCGTTCTTCTTAGCCCTTTTGGCCTTTGGAAATGCAGGTTACTGGTTTACGGGAGCGCCAATCCTGCTATTTACATTTTAACTAAATTGTTGTATTATATAGATAGTCATCCCCTGTGTCGACTGCAGAACGTACAGCCGGGTGATCAATACAAACACCGTCTCTCAGAATAGAGGCGGTTTTGTTTACGGCTTCGCGGCGAGGGAGTGGCGAGCGCGTGGTTGTTCCAGGTGTGTTTGGGCGTCAATCCCGCTACGCCGCTACCCAAAACCCCTAAGTTCCATCTCGAATCGCAACAGCATCGTTCTCCTGAACACTCCGGCT
>CAZWBO010000091.1:0-2695 GCA_964632375.1 uncultured Candidatus Peribacteria bacterium
TGTCGATGACCCATCGGATGGCGCGTGGTTGGTAGGGTTTTCAAACAGGCTCTAAGATGTTATGCAAATACACGCTCTGCCAAGTCTGTCCCTTCTCTACATGATTAATACGTATCGTGCCAAAGTTCATTGAAGCATCGCTAAGGGCGGCCACATACCCATCCGCCACTGCAAGTACGTCTTTCCCCCAATCTGCCGAAGATCCCGCAAGGCCTATATCAAACGCATAAAATGAATGGAGTTTTTCATCGTGCGCTCCGGAGCCAAGGGTAACCGAGAATGACCCCTGAGCTTTATCGAAAGGTGTTTGTGTGGCAAGCGCTGTCAAGATTACATCCTCCAAAGCAGCCTCGGTTTTATCGGGATTTACAGAGAGATGCTTCGCTCCCCGTACGTTCAATGTAAAGGGCTCCGTCATTGCAGGCATGCCGTCCCTTGCGAGCAATACGGGGCTGGTGTCACTGGAACCGGTATAAACGCTGATCTGCAAACGATACTGTCCGTTCAGGCTACTTTTTCCTAAAGCCGTCGCAATATCGACAGGATCTATGGCTATGAATAGCTTTCCATCTGATTGGAAGTAACTCCTCCCCAGAACTGTTGGGACCATTGCAACGGGTGTTGTTTTATCTGCGTTGAGAACTGTCACTTTTATATGATCGTAGAGTTTTGTGTCCCTCGTATCGGATGGCAACATCCCGACATCGAAGTGCACAAAAATCTTATCGTAATCTCCGTACTGTTTAGAAGTATCGAGCCATACCTGAGAAATATTGCGCAAACTATTACCTGGAAGTTGTTGCACGCTCGTAGGTAGGAAAATGTCCCCATATCCTGCCTTCGTAAAGAGACTATGAAGAATGGATGAGAAATGTCTGGAATTGTAATGAGCAACAGCCCTAAAGAGTTCGCCTCTAGAGATTCCCGTAATTATCTCAATCTTCGTGCAGGCGCGCATGAAATCCTGTTGCGACTGATTGTATTTGTTAATGCAGTTTTGGAAAAAGCCCGCAAAGATGATGCCAGCTGGCGTATCCAATCGAACGTTGTATTGTGCCTCGCCGCCGACCTGAAATACCGAAGCTCCCGATGGCCTAACATACAAGCCCATCAGATCTTTGTAGATGTCGCTCAACGGTTCCCTTCTAATCTCAGACTCAATTGCATCGTACTTCTCGTTTGTGAGGCCATGCACATTTGAATCGCCACCTACCCCCTCTTTTTCCACACTCCCCTCCACCACATCCCTCCTCTCCACCACCGCGCTGATGGGCAGGTGTGTCAGGTTGGTGTAGGCCTTCTTGCGAGTCTCCCAATCGGCGGCATTCATCAGCGCCAGCGCATCGTTCTTCATTTTCTCGTTGCCCGTGTAGTCGCCGAACTTGAAATACAGACGCCCGAGTCGGTCCATCTCGTCTTTGGAGGGGACATCGTACGAATCCCGCCAGACGAGATCGCCGGTTTTGGGATCCACCACGCGTATCGAGTTGCTGCGGGGCAAGTCGATGTGTCTGCAGTACTCGAAGCTCTGCCCGCTTGGTGTCGTCACCTTGAGCGTGACGATGTCGCCGGCCTTATGCGTGGAAACATTCGTGCGGAGCGCCACGCGCTGCAGCCCGCCGATCTGGCCCGTGTACGTTTTTTCCAGCAGATCGGCCGCGGTGACGGGCTGATGGTCGAGCGCTGGCATCCGGCATCCATCCGCGCCGAACCGCTCGTCACGGCGTTCTACGACGGGCTGGCGGACCGCGCAAAGAAATACCAGCCCCGGCCGCTCTTCGCTCCGCCGGCACCGACGCAAACGACTGATCCGTCCGAACGGCAGGATGGGCGGGCGGGCTCGTCCACTCGCCGCGCTCACACGTCCAAGCAGCGCATCGAAATGACGAGAGTCTTCCTCGGTGAAGGGAAGGATCTCGCGTTCGTTGCCAACGCGTGCGACGTCACACCAGCGACCGTCCTCACGTACATCGAGAAGCTGATCGCGAGAGGCGCCGCGCCGGATCTCGCCCATCTGATGGAAGCGCTTCCCGCTGCTGCTGAAATTCGCGCACTTTACCAGGAACACGGGCTGGAGCGCATGAAGCCCGTTTTCGATGCACTTGGCGGCGCGGTCTCGTACGACGATCTGCGACTGGTGCGGCTGGTGCTGGTGGCGGGGGAGAGGCGGGAGGAATGAGCATCCGTTCATCCGCGAATGGCTTTCGATGCAAAGCAGTCATCGCAGCATTTTTCCGCGAGAATACTCAAGGAGTCGTACAGAGGAATATCTGTCATGGAATCATCGCGAAAAAGCGGGAGTTCGGGTCAGCCGAAAGATGACTGCTTCGCTGCCATTTGTCATGAGTTCTGTTCCCTATGACCGCAACAGCGCCTGCTCTTATGATCCTACGAAAGCAAGACATCCCAGTGACTATGTACGTTGAATGAAAAATATGCGACAAGAATTTGATAATAGATTCCATCATATCGGCGTATGACATATTGACGATAATAATGAGAGGGAGAATCCAAAGTGTCGTCGCATGAACGTAACGGATCCGCTATGCTTATCGTGATGTGAAGTCTCTCGCCTCCTCACTCCATGTCCACCTTCCTCCACGACACATTCACAGACAACGACAGGACCGTCCTTGCCAACCACACGGGCGAGATCGGAGCGACATGGATGAACCTCGGCACGAACGGCGCGACG
>CAZWBO010000092.1:0-2356 GCA_964632375.1 uncultured Candidatus Peribacteria bacterium
GGGTGCCGGGGGACGGGTGCGACCGGTTCTGCCGGCGGGAGGCGGGGGCGGCGAACGCGGATGACGGTCTCTTTGGCCTCGATGAGTGCACGAGCAACGACCAGTGCGTCTCGGGCCTGTGTCTGAACGGACACTGCGCGCAATGCACCGACAACGCGCAATGTCCGTCGGGCCAGTGTGTGAACGGCATCTGCACCGGGCGCGCGAACGGCGAGGCGTGCACCAACGGCACCGAGTGCCGATCGGGTATTTGCGAGAACGGCCGCTGCACGGCGCGCTCCAATGGCAGCGCCTGCACCCTCAACGCGCAGTGCCTCTCGAACTACTGCAAGGACGGCATCTGCACGAACCCGCCCACGCCCGGCGGCCCCCTCAATAACTCCGGCCCGGGTGCCGTCGCGGTGATGGTGGGAGGAGCGGCGGTGGGGATTGCGCTGATGCGGAGGAGGAAGATGGTGCGGTGAGGAGTGATTTTTGAATCCTGGAGAGCGATTAGCGGATAGCGATTAGCAAGACACAACGGTGAACATACCGGGCCGCCGAGGCCCGGGCAGCGAGCGGCGGCTCGCTGCTGCGGGAATGATGAATGGTACTCGACTACTGTTGTAATCAATCGATCTGCGGCACATCCAACCGCCATCCCTCTCCTATCCGCTCCCGGCCGCTATACCCCGCCGGCACTTCCAACGCGTACTGTGCCGGATTACTCGATGGATACAACATGCATTCGGCATCGACTGTCGACGTGCACGGCTGCATGGTGGCGGTGCTGACGAGCGCGCCCTGCGCGTCGAAGTACAGGATGTCGAGCGGGATGAGCGTATTCTTCATCCAGAAATTGAGCATACGGGGCGTGTCGAATATAAAGAGCATGCCGGTACCGTCGGGCAGGGATGTTCTGCCCATGAGCCCGCGCTCTTGCTCGGCTGCCGTGCGCGCAAACTCCACCTGTACATTCTTGCGTGTTCCATCCGGAGCAATCAGCGAGATCGACTGATTACTTTCTGACGCTGATGTTACAGCCGGCAAATCGCGAGATGGCGCGGCTGGCATGCTGCACGACGACAACGCAATGCCGACTATGAGGAGGGAGAGGAAACGCCTCATGCGCCGCGAAGTTGAGCGATGGCCTGCGCGCGGTCGGCGGCCTTGAAGATGAAACTGGCCGAGACGAGATTATCGGCGCCCGCCTCGCGGCAACGCACCGCCGTGTCGGCGTCGATGCCACCATCCATCTGGATCATCAAATCCGGCTTGCGCTGGCGCAGCACGCGCACTTTGTCGAGCACGTCGGCGATGAACGACTGCCCGCTGAAGCCCGGGAACACCGACATCACGAGCACGAGATCCACCGCATCCAGCACGTCGTCGATCGCTTCCAAGGGCGTATCGGGATTCAGCGCGATGCCCGCCGTCGCTTTCTCGAGGTGGATGGCCTCGATGATCGCGCGCCTCGCCTCGGTGCTCGCCACCGCCTCGGCGTGGAACGTGATGTTCTTCGCGCCGATCTCTAAAAACTCCTTCACGCGGTCGGCGGGGTTCGAGACCATCAGGTGAATATCCAGCGGCAGCGTCGTGCGCACGCAGCGCATCACCGGCGCGCCGAAGGTGAGGTTCGGCACGAAGTGCCCGTCCATCACATCCACCTGAATCCAATCGGCATGCGGCTCGATGCTCTCGATCTCCTGCTGCAGTTTGCCGAGATCGGCGGAGAGGATGGAGGGGGCGATGAGGATCTTGCGCGCGTTCATGAAATCATAGTACATGAGAGAAATTGAAAATGGAGAATGGAAAATGGAGAATAATCTCATCAGAAATTCCCCTTACAAATTCTCAATTTTCCATTTTCAATTCTCCATTTCGTCAAAGAAGGGAACCCTCCCTCCCGGCTCAAGATCTTTAATACGAGCAACATGCCGCCCGCCTTCGAACGGTGTCGCCAAGAAGGCCTCGACCATCGCGATGGCGTCTTCAGCGGTCGTCATGCGGCCGGCGAGGCTGAGGACGTTGGCATCGTTGTGACTGCGCGCGAGCCGCGCGTCTTCCACCGTGAGGCAGCGCGCCGCGCGGATGCCCGGCACCTTGTTGGCGGCGATCGCCTCGCCCTGGCCGGATCCGCCGAAGACGATCCCCGGCATCCCCTGCTCCACCACCCACGCGCACCCGCGACGGATGATGGCGGGGTAATCGACCGATTCCTCCGAAAACGTTCCTTCATCAATCACATCGATACCCTTGCCGACAAGATGCGCCTTCATCGCTTCCTTGAGCTTGTATCCGCCGTGGTCGGTGGCGAGGACGATGCGGGAGAATTTCATGAGTGAATCGTACCAGAATCACTTGTAGTGTCGGATAT
>CAZWBO010000093.1:0-2334 GCA_964632375.1 uncultured Candidatus Peribacteria bacterium
GACTAAAGACTAAAGACTACCGACTAACGCTATTTCCCAATCAGCAGTCCATAAATAACCGACACAAACGGATCTACCTGCGGGCCGTGCGCGATGGCGCCGCCGAGGGCTCCCGTAATGGTGATAGCGATGAGTCCTGCAAGGGCGATGCCCGCCGCGACCGGGCCCCAGAGGGCGAACGCCGCAATTTTTTGGAGGATTAACCACACCTTGCGCAGCCGCAGGCGATCGACCACCGAACGTTGGAACCAGGAATCCGGCCGCTGGCTCAGCCACCATACGAGGTACGACACGCCGAGGACGACGAAGATGTAGATGGAGATGTTGGCGAAGAGCGAGTGCGTCTCGATGAGCTTGTCGCGGCTGCCGCCGAGGAAACTGCCTTCGATCATCTCGCCGCTCTGCGCGGCGATGAAGGCACTCACGCTGCCAACTACGCACAGAAACGCCTTCACCGAGCGCCAGTGCGGATGCAACCGGAACCGAGCGAACGGCACAAGCTCCATCAGCGCGTAGATCGTGAGGAGCGCAATGGGAAAGTGAACGAGGAGAGGGTGGATATTCATGAGGGGAGTGTAGGACGGGTGACGTTACGAGGGAATGGAAGAGAATTGAGAATTGAGAATTGAAAATTGAGAATGGGAAGTAAGAATGAAGAGAAATGATTCAGTAATAACTTCTTAATTCCTGATTCTTGATTCTTCTCCTCACTGCTACCATAACCGCTCAATGCCCTCCTCTTCTTCCGCCGCCGTCGAGCTGCAGAACGTGTCGTTCACGTACGGCGAGCAGCACGTATTCTCGTCACTGAACCTGCGCATCGCCGCCGGGGAGTATGCGGGCATCATCGGGCCGAACGGCAGCGGCAAGACTACCTTGCTCAAACTGATCCTCGGCATCCTCTCGCCCACGAGCGGCACTGTTCATCTCTTCGGCGAGGACGTGCGGCGTGCGGCTGCGCGTTCAGCCATCGGCTACGTGCCGCAGCGCGTGGCGCAGTCGGATTTCTTCTTCCCCGCCACGGTGGAGGAAGTGGTGTGGAGCGGGCGCACGCCGCGCCTGGGCCTCTTCGGACGCAGCGGGGATGCCGATCGAACCGCGGTGGAGAATGCCTTGCGCGTCACGCAGCTCGCCGACGTCCGCGGCCGCCGCGTCGCCCATCTCTCGGGCGGGCAACGGCAGCGTGTGTTCCTCGCCCGTGCGCTCGCGGGCGAGCCCTCCCTTCTGGTGCTCGACGAGCCGACCGTCGGCATCGACGCCGCATCGCAGGAACTCTTCTACGGATTTTTGCAGAAGCTCAATGAAGAGCAGAAACTCACCATCCTCTTCGTCTCGCACGACACGCACGCGCTCATGAAGGAAGTGACGTGCATGCTGTGCTTGCAGGAAGGCGAACTCTGCGGCTGCTCCACCGACGAACTCCATCGCCACGACCACGTGTCGCGCCATTTGATGGGCGCCGTTCCGCACACCCACGCATGATCGCCCTGCTCCAGTACGGGTTCCTGCAGCGCGCGCTCGTCGCGGGCATGCTCATCGGCATCGTGACGCCGCTCATCGGCACGTACCTCGTCACGCGACGCTACTCGCTGATGGCCGACACCCTCTCGCACGTCGCACTGGCCGGCGTGGCGCTCGGCACGCTCGCGGGTTTGCAGCCGCTCACCTCCGCCATCATCGTCTCGGTGCTCGGCGCCGTGGGCATCGAGACGCTCCGCCGGCGGCGTGCGGCCCAGAGCGAATCGCTCCTCGCACTCTTCCTCTCGGGCTCGCTGGCGCTCGCGCTCGTCCTCTTGGCGCTGAAAGGCGCCGTGAACGCGAATCTGCTGAACTATCTCTTCGGCAGCATCACGACGGTATCCGCGAACGATGTCTGGACCATCGCGCTCCTCAGCCTCGTCGTCATCCTCATTGTCGCCGCCGTGCGCCGCCCGTTGTTCCTCCTCTCGCTCGACGAAGAACTCGCCCAATCCGGCGGCATGCGCGCCGGCATGTACAACATGCTCCTCGTGATCCTCGCCGCCGTCACCGTGTCGCTCTCCATGCGCGTCGTCGGCATCCTGCTCGTGGGCGCGCTCATGGTGATCCCCGTCCTCACCGCCATGCAGCTCACCCGCAGTTTCCGCGGCACGGTGCTCATCGCCATCACAACCTCGCTCCTCTCGGTCCTGCTCGGCCTGCTCGCCTCGCTCCAGTGGGACCTCCCCAGCGGCGCAACGATCGTACTGGTGGCATTGGGATGCTTTGTGGTGAGTATGGGAGTGGGGAGACGGTGAGAACCCCATCCGCCCCACTCCGCCTGTGGGCTCCGCGGGGCACCTTCCCCCGTCCACC
>CAZWBO010000094.1:0-2129 GCA_964632375.1 uncultured Candidatus Peribacteria bacterium
AAGCTACAGAGAAGTTTGATCACCCTGTTCTTGCGTCGAGGGGCGTATCGAGGCCCCCTCAGCGACCGATACGCACGAGTAACAACTTTCTCCCGCCATTCCTTCCGATCCCCTTCCCCCCTCTGTTATCCTCTCCACCATGATCGCGCACCTTCGTGGTTCCATCCACCGCCTGGACCCGGGAGAAGTGTCTGTAGACGTACAAGGTGTGGGCTACCGCGTAACGGTCCCGCTCGACGCGTGGGACACGCTGGACGAAGGCAGCATCCGCATGCTGTGGATCTCGACGTACATCCGCGAAGACCGCATGGATCTCTTCGGCTTTCCGGATCGTGCGGGGCGCACGCTCTTCGAGGAACTCATCAAGAAGCAGGGCATCGGACCCAGGCTCGCGTTGGAACTCTGCGCCGTGCCGCGCAGCATGCTCATCACCGCCATCCAAACGCAGGATGAATCGCTGCTCACCTCCATCAAAGGTATTGGGAAAAAGACGGCCGAAAAGTTGCTGATCGAGCTGCGCTCAATGATCGAGCAGCACCCCGGCATCTTCGGCGATGGCGGGCCGTCTCTCCCCGCCGCCGGCTACGACCAAGACGCCGTGGCCGCGCTCGCCTCGCTGGGGTACGACACGCCGACAATTTTGCAGACGCTGAAGGAACTCCCAACGGAGTTGCAGTCGACGGAAGAGCGCGTGGCAGCGGCGCTGAGAAACCTCTGAGCGAGGAAGACTGCAAGATTGCAAGACTTCAAGACTGCAAAGAAGCCACCATCAAACCCAAGGGAGTCAGTCTTGGGTTTTCTTTGCACTCTTGCATTCTTGCAGTCTTGAATCCTTTCATCACTACTGGATTCACTTCAGAAAACTTATGCTATTCTCCCCCCATGCTGCACCTAGACACTTCCCTCGCCATGGCCAAGGCCATTACCCCAAACATGGGGATTCCGGATCAGGAACTGACGAGCCTCCACACTCCCATGCGGCGGTACGTGACGGAGTGGCTGAATGAACGGCAGCGCGGCGAGCACGCGTGGTCGATGGATCCGTACGACCGCGCGACGATCGACAAGGTGAAAGAGATAGCGACGAGCGTGAAAAACGACGGCATTCAGACCATCGTGTGGATCGGCATCGGCGGATCCGGCTTGGGCCCGCGCGTGATCCAGGAGGTATTCGAAGAACCCGAATCGGTGGATTTCATCGTGCTCGACACGATCGATCCCAGCACGCTGTTGCGGCTGACGAAGATGATCAACTGGCGCAATGCACTCGTGATCGTCGCCAGTAAATCCGGCGAGACACTCGAGCCGATGAGCCTGTTCTTCCTCTGCTACGACGAGCTGAAGAAGGTGCGCAAGAGCAGCGCGCACGAGCGCGTGATCGCCATCACCGATCCGGAGAATGGTTTCTTGCACGACTTCTGCCGCGACGAGCGCATCCGCATGCTGCCGCTGCCGACGGCTGTGGGCGGCCGCTACTCTATTTTCACGCCCATTGGCCTATTGCCGCTGGCACTGCTCGACGCCGACATCGACGGTTTCATCCGCGGCGCGAAGGAGATGGACACGCTCTGCCAAGAGACGAGCCTCGACGATAACCCGGCCGGCACGCTCGCGGCCGTGCAGTACTTGCTCGACACGAAGCGCGATTACCCCATCCGCGTCATCATGCCGTACGCGCAGCGCCTGCAGCAGATCGCGCGGTGGGACCAGCAGCTCGTCGCCGAGAGCCTCGGCAAGAACCAGACGTGGAACCCCATCCCGCTCGCCGCCATCGGCACGCAAGACCAGCATTCCATGCTCCAACAGTGGATGCAGGGCCCGCGCAAGATGTGGCATTTGTTCATCACCGAGATCGAGAAGCCGCGCCTGGAGGTGCCCGCGGATATCGACGAGCAGTACAAGTACATCGCAGGCAAGACCTTCGGCCAGCTGCTCGACGCGTGCTACGAAGGCACCAGCCAAGCGCTCGCGAACATGAAGCGGCCGTCGGTGACCATCTCGCTCCCGCGCCTCGACGCGTACCACCTCGGCCAACTCTTCTTCCTGCTCCTCGCCGAAGTCGTCTTCCTCGGCAAGCTCTACCGCATCGATCCGTACGGCCAACCGGGAGTGGAGATGGGGAAGCAGAT
>CAZWBO010000095.1:0-2070 GCA_964632375.1 uncultured Candidatus Peribacteria bacterium
CCGCACGCGCACGCATCATTCACTGTCTCCTCCGGCAGATCCAACTTGAACTTCCCGTCACGGAAATCGATGGTGCTGCCGCCGATGCGTTTGAGGCTGAGGCTCGAGGCGAACAGACGTACGTCCGGTACCTCCGCATGCGAGAACGTTTTATCGTCATCCGATGCAGTATCCTGGAACTCCAGGCAGAACCCGCCGCGTCCGTCGGCGATGACGGCGAGACCTTGTCCCAGGCGACCTTCTGCTTCGGCGATGCTGCGGATCGCCACTGCTGCCGGCTTCGTGACGGTGAGTACTTCCGGTCTCGGCGGCAGATCGCGGATCAGCTGATTGATATCGTCGACGAGCTCCGCGATCTCTTCTTCATCAAACCCATGTACCGCACACCCGTCGGCCAGCGATTCCTCGGCATTCGCGCTGCAGTGGAAACAGTGCAGCCCGTACTCCGCCAGAATGCTCTCGGATTCCGGGCACAGCGTGATGATGTCGAGCACGCGCATGGTGGAAGTGATGGGCGACATGCGGATATTGTATGGAATAGCGGACAGGGGGGTAGCGGAAAGTATGGATTCAACACTCAAGACTCAACACTCATTTCCCGTCTTTTCCTCTGCCCGCTGCATTCTCCTCCTGCTACCATCCTCCCCGTGTCCGATTCCGCATTCATCCGCCGCGTCTCCGCCATCGGCGTGCCGATCATCACCTTGCTTGTGGGCGTGCAGATGGGTGTGGGTTACGAGCGGCAGCAGCTGTCGCCTGCGCCCGATGCGTTACTGAAGAGCGCGACCGGCGCGTACTTGCAGCCCGAGAAGCAGGCGGATCTGCGTCTGCTATGGCAGACGTGGCAGTTGCTCAACGAGCGCTACGTGTCGCCGAAGGATCTCGATGGCCGCAAAATGACTCTCGGCGCGGTGGAGGGAATGGTGCGTGCGGTGGGCGATCCGTACACGATGTTCCTGAACGCCGACGAATCGAGTAAGTTCCGCGAGAGCATGGGCGGCGATCTCGAGGGCATCGGCGCGGAGCTCATGGATCGCAATGGTGTGGTGGTGGTCGTTGCGCCGATCAAAAACTCTCCCGCCGAGAAGGCGGGCATCCTCCCCGAGGACATCATCACGCACGTCGATGGCCAGCTCATTGCGGATTTGTCGCTCGACCAGGTAGTGAGCCGCATTCGTGGCAAGCCCGGCACGAGCGTGACGTTGACGGTGTACCACCATGACGATCCCAATCCGCACAAGATCACCGTCTTGCGCGAGCACATCACGGTGCCCAGCGTCGAATCCGCCATCATCAATGCCGCGAAGGGCCCCATCGGGCACCTCACGCTCCGTCAGTTTGGCGATCACTCCATAGACGAGGTGCGTACGGTATTGAATGAGTTCAAGGTGAAGCAGGTGAAGGGCATCGTGCTCGATCTGCGGTTCAACGGCGGCGGGTACCTCGATGGCGCGGTGGAGCTCGTGTCGATGTTCCTGCGCGAGGGGACGGTTGTGTCGGTGGAGCGGCGCGGGCAGCAGACGGAAGTACTGAAAGTGACGGGCGAGACCATCTTCCCGGATACGCCGCTCGTCGTGCTCATTAACGAAGGGACGGCCAGTGCCTCCGAGATTACCGCCGGCGCGCTGCAGGATCACAAGCGGGCCATGATCGTGGGCACGAAGAGCTTCGGAAAGGGAACGGTGCAGGACGTGCTGGAGCTCCCGGGCGGTAGCACCGTGCACGTGACCATCGCGCACTGGCTCACGCCGCAGGGGAAGAACCTCGCCAAGGAAGGGATCGACCCGGACATCGTGGTGGAGCGCACGGCGGAGCAGTACAAAGCGAAGAAGGATCCGCAGTTGGATAAGGCGGTGGAGGTCCTCGATACGCCTCGCGGGATACGATGATTGGTATGCGGTTAGGGCGATAGTAGAACAGCAAAGGCGAGGCTACTCGGACTGACACGCAATGAGCTTGCGTGTACACGGCCTCAGCCGTGTCGGGCCGAGTAGCCCCGTTGATTGGCGAATGCAAAGCTACAGAGAAGTTTGATCACCCTGTTCTTGCGTCGAGGGGCGTATCGAGGCC
>CAZWBO010000096.1:0-1971 GCA_964632375.1 uncultured Candidatus Peribacteria bacterium
AGGCGTGCGGGTGGACGGGGGAAGGGTGTGTATGGGGTTCTCAGCTACCATCTGCCGCCTTGATCTCCCCCGCCATCTCCCTCGCCGCCTCGCCCGCTTTCTCCTGCCAGTCCTTGCCGTTCGATGCGTACAAAATGCTGCGTGAGGCGTTCACGATGGCCCCGGTGCCATCCGGGATGAAGCCGTGTGACACATCGGCGGCCGTGCCGCCCTGCGCGCCGTAGCCGGGGATGAGGAACGGCACGTGCGGCATGATCGTGCGCAAATACTTCATCTCTTCCGGATACGTGGCGCCCACGACGGCGCCGACGCTCGAGAGGTTGGCTTCTTTCCCGAGTACCGCGGTGCTCCAGCTCTCCACCAGCTGCGCGAGGTGCTCGTGCACCACTTCGTCGCCGGCGGGCAGATCCTGCAGTTCGCCCGAACTGGCATTGCTGGTCTTCACCAGGATGAAGATGCCCTTCCCGTTCTTCTGGCACCGCTCGACGAACGGACGAATGCCATCGGAGCCGAGGTACGGCGACACGGTGAGCGCGTCGACGGGGCTGTCTTCGTACAAGTACGCGTCGGCGTACGCGTCGCAGGTGGAGCCGATGTCGTTGCGCTTGCCGTCCGCGATCACGAGCAAGTCCTTTGATTTCGCGTACGCGCAGAGTTCCCAGAATATCTTCATGCCTTCCCATCCGAGCAGCTCGAAGTACGCGAGCTGCGGTTTGATGCAGCAGGCGACATCCGCCGTGGCGTCGATGATGCCTTCGCAGAAAGCGAGCACGCCCGCGTGGTCCCGCGCGATGCCCTCGGGGAACTTCTCGAGCATCGGATCGAGGCCCACGCACACGGGTGATTTCTTGCGCGCGGCGACAGTGAGGGAATCGGCGAAGTGGGTCATGGCGGCAGTCTAGCGGCTCGAGGGGCGCGTTGCACACACACCGCGGCGGCACACGGAGGCCGAGGAATTCGAACTCGCCGAACTCGTGCTCCCCGCGGCCGATTCCAGCTGCCGCGTGAGATCGATCGCATCCGTCGGCGCCGTGACGTTCAGGTCTCCGCTTGGTTGCGTGGTGCCCTGCATCACGAACGAGAGCTGTTTGCCGGCTGCCATCGAGGCGTAGTACTTCATCGTGCGCAGAAGATCATTGCTGTCCGCGTCGGCTTTGATGCTCACGTTCAACACCGGCGTGCCGGCGATGCGCAGGCCCGTGCTCTTGCCCATTTCCTTGGCGAAGTTGCGGAGAAGAGGCGCCATCTGGCGGCGGAACTGTCGGCTGAGGCCGAGCGTGTACTGTGTGCCGCCATTCGCTGCGGAAGCCTGGAGTGTCAGCATCTGATCAACCATCTGGAGCACCTGCTGGCGAGACGTCTCGATCTCGTCCGCGGTCGGCATCGACGCGTCGTTCTTCAGCGAGACCGTGTACCACTGGTTCAGCTCCACCTGGCCCATGGCAGCCGCGAGCGCAGGATCATTTCCGGCATCGAGCGACTCGATAAGGAAATACATCGTTTCGTCCACGATCTTCATCTGCACCTTCGCTTTCACGGTGTGATCCGGCATCTGCACGTGGATCGTCGCCTTCATGTCACCCTGCATGGTTCCTATCTCCGTCCCCTGCGTCGCTCCGCTGGTCCACACCGACATGCTCATGTCCTTCGCGGTCACGTGCACTTCGCTCGTGGCGGTGTGGGCGCGCGTGTCGTGCGAGAGCGCGTCGAAGAAATCGCTCGGCGTCTGGAACGCGGCGAGCGAGAGTTGCGGGGCGAGCAGCGTGCCCGCGACGGTGAGGGAGGCGAGGAGGCGGCGCATGGGAGGAGTTTGGAAAAGTTTAGAGTATACTGAACGGATGGAGCGAAGGGAATATTACAGGAGAGCGCAAAAAGATACATTCAACCATCCCCGAGCATTATCTGCAAATACCTATTTAGTGTCCCCCTCGGGGAATGGGTGAAAACCCCCCGCCTTCAGGCGGCGACTTC
>CAZWBO010000097.1:0-1786 GCA_964632375.1 uncultured Candidatus Peribacteria bacterium
GTGGGCGGCTTCATGCGTCGTCTCCGTCAACGCGATACACGCGTCCGCAGGTGTCGCACCTGATGGTGTAATCAGCCGACCAGTCGTCAGGTTTCGACACGTAGACGGTCATTGCTCCGCATTTCTGGCAAGGCGACGTGCTCAGTTCCTCTCCTGGTTGCTTCATCGCGATAGCCTCCATCCCAACACCTTGTTGCGGTCCGCGTGTTCCTTCTCATACGGTGGGAGAGGGTCAGGACATCCGCGATGCTTCCTGTTATTGCAGCCCGACGTAATGCCGTCTCTGATCGCGTGAAAGCACCGCCGACCGATGCACTTCGCATCGATGAAAAAGTACGTCGGTCGCTTCTCGTTGATGTTGACGAACTGGCTCATGGTTTCCCTTTCTTCTTTGCATCGTCTGCGGCCTTCTCTTTCGCTAGCCACTCCGGGATGCGCACGCGATCGACGCGCACCCCGTTCTGCTCCATCCACTTCGAGAGTTCAGGCCCAGTGGCGTAGGCTGGCGTGTTGCGCTGCAATTCACTGATCGGCATCGGCACCCTCTTCCTCCCCGCCCGCCCGCTTCCACAGCCGCGCATTCAGCCCGCGGTGCAACGACGTGAACTCACCACCGGACTGATCGGCCGCGATGTGCTGCGCGAACATCCATGCGCGGGAGTCGATCATATCCAGGTGGTGAAAGATCATTGCTTCGAGCGTTGCTGGCGGCCGTGCGGCGCCGTGTTCCGCGAGCCCGTGATGGCTGGCGATGATGTGCATGATGTGGTAGCGGATGTGCTTCGCAACAGGCTCATGAACCCCATCGAACGGCTTGGGATTATTCCACGCCAGCATCGACTTCGACACCTCAGAGATGCCGCAGCAGATGTGTCCCACCAGGTTGCCGATCGGCGTGTAATCCAAAGCCGGGAACGATTCGAGCTCGAAGATTTTTCCGATGTCGTGCAGAACGCATCCGGCAATCAGGATATCGAGATCGATATTGTACACCAGCGCGATCTGCTCGGCCGCCCGGGCAAGCCCGTTGATGTGCTCCATCAGCCCGCCAGCGTAAGCGTGGTGCATAGCCACCGCCGCCGGTGCCTGCCTGATCGCTTCCTGCCGATCGGCTACAAATGCCGCCAACCACTCGCGCAATCCAGCGTCTCCGATGCGCTCGATGTGCGAGAGCATCTCCGACCAGAGCACGTCCGATTCGATCGGCGAGTGCGGGATGAGGTCGGCTTCGGTGTAGGTGCCTTCGACCGCTATTTCCCACCCCTGGACAATTAGTTGCAGAACACCCTCGTAGGCGTCCACGCTCGCGTTCACATCAACGACGTCACCCTTACTGACGCCGCCCGCGGATGTGCCATCCGCATCAAGTGTTGCGTTCCATCGCTTGAACGGAATTGAGCCGTGCCTGTTCTGTAACTTCCCTGCGAGGAATGGTCCCCCGCGCTGTCCCTGTTTCTGCTCAATTGATGCGACTACGAACGTCCCAGTCACGTAGTCACCGACTGCCCATTTATTTGCGGCCACGCTTCGCCTCCTTCTCCTTGTCGGCCTTGTCTGCCGCGATGGTAGCGGCCTTCATCTCCTCTTCGGTCGGCCCATCGGTCACCGCCGGAGGAACCGGCTGTGTTGGGTCATAGTCCTCGTTGGCGTCGTTCTCGTCGCCTTCTTCAACAACCATATCCTCCGTCACGATCTCCGCTTCGACGACAGGAACCACTGCGGCCTTCGCTGCGGCCAGCTTCGCCGCAAGCGCGCCTTCCCGGGTTGCCGTGGCTGCCGCCATGTC
>CAZWBO010000098.1:0-1734 GCA_964632375.1 uncultured Candidatus Peribacteria bacterium
GCGGTTGGGTGCATCGCCGGCGTGACCACGGCGGGCTGATCTTCATCGATTTGCGCGACCGCTACGGGATGACGCAGATCGTGATCAAGCCGGAGGACAAAGACGTATTCGCGCAGGCCGAAAAAGTGCGCCCCGAGTGGGTACTGAAAGTGGAAGGGGCTGTGAGCAAGCGCCAAGCGGGAGCCGAGCGAGGCGACAACCCGACAGGAATGATCGAGCTAGCCGTGTCCAGTATCGACGTTCTTAATGAATCCGAGACACCGCCCTTCGAAATCGACCAAGAGAAAGACGTGAGCGAGGAGCTACGCCTCGAATTCCGCTACCTCGACCTGCGCCGCGAGCGGATGAAGAAAAACCTGCTGCTGCGCCACCAGTTCGTGCAGCTGACGCGGCGGTATTTCTACGATCGCGGGTTCATCGAAGTCGAGACGCCCATCCTCATCAAGGGAACGCCCGAGGGTTCGCGCGAGTACCTGGTGCCGAGCCGGCTGTACCGCGGACACTTCTACGTGCTGCCGCAATCGCCGCAGCAACTCAAGCAGCTGACGCAGGTGGGCGGCCTCGATCGCTACATGCAGATCGCTCGCTGCTTCCGCGACGAAGACCAGCGCGGCGACCGCCAGCCGGAGTTCACGCAGATGGATTTAGAAATGTCGTTTGTCGGCGCCGAGGATATCATGAACTTCAACGAAGAAGCACTGATCATGCTGACGAAGGAGCTGCGACCGGATGTGCACATTAAGCAGACGCCCTTCCCGCGCATGAGCTGGCAGGCGGCAATGGAGACGTATGGATCGGACAAGCCCGACATCCGATTCAGCCTGGGGTTCGTCGACGTGTCAGACCTCTGCAAGGGATCCGGCTTCGGTGTCTTCAGCTCCGCCGTAGAAAAGGGTGGCGTGGGGAAGGCAATGCGCGTGCCCGGCGGGGTGGCGTTCTCGCGTAAGGACATCGATGAACTCACCGAGACGGCGAAAGTCTACGGCGCCAAGGGCCTCGCGTGGATCAAAGTGACGGAGAGCGGCTTCGAAGGCGTGCCAGTGGAGAAGCTGGGAGCTGACACGACCAAAAAAATTGCCGCAGCAATGCAGGCCGAGGCGGGCGATATCCTGCTCTTCACCGCCGACGCGTTCACTACCGCATGCACTAGTCTCGGTGCGGTGCGTACCGCTATCGGGAAGAAGATGAATCTTATGAACCCGAACGAATTCGCGTACCTGTGGGTGACGGATTTCCCGATGTTTGAGAAAGACGCCGAAACCGGGGAGATCGCCGCGGTGCATCATCCCTTTACACGGCCGAAGAATGAAGACCGCCACCTGCTCGCCACCGACCCGCTCAATGCGCGCGCCGAGGCGTACGACGTGGTGCTCAACGGCAGCGAGATCGGCGGCGGTTCCATCCGCATCCACGAACGCGACCTACAGAAGCAGATCTTCGACATCCTGCGTATCAGCGACGAAGACGCCGAGCACCGCTTCGGCCACCTATTGCGCGCGTTCCGCTACGGCGCCCCGCCGCACGGCGGCATTGCCTGGGGCATCGACCGTCTGGTGATGCTCTTCTGCAACGAACCGAACATCCGCGAGATCATCGCGTTCCCGAAGGATCAGAAAGCAAAAGACCTGATGCTCGGCGCGCCGTCGACGATGCCGGGGAAGCAGCTGGATGAACTGGGAATCCGCGTGGTGGAAGAATGAGTTTGGGCAAGCACGTTGCGGATTGCATGCAAGC
>CAZWBO010000099.1:0-1733 GCA_964632375.1 uncultured Candidatus Peribacteria bacterium
GTGATCTGCTCGATGTTGTTCTCATCCGCCAGCGCGTTGAGCTTTCTCGTCGACCAGAACCATATCGGGCCCAGCCCCTCCCACGGATCGGTGTGGATCAGTTCGGGAGAAACGATGAAATCAGGTGGTGACAGCCCAATCTCGCGGCACCAATCACGGAAGGCACGGTAGTTGTCCCTCCCCGTGATCTGCCCACCCGTGCGCCCCTTGTACTTCTCGCCGTCGCCATCGCGCTGCGGGGTATTGCCCAAGTCCACACGCGTATCGTAGCGCTGCTGCGCGGGGGTAGGCCCCCAGACTTCCCGGTCGTAGACGAAGCGACCGCTTTCGTGCGCCAACTGCGCGAGATATTGCGCCAGCCGATGGGGCACATCCAACCCGACAAGCGGGCCCTTCACGCGGAGCCCGGCAATGACGGACTCCATGTTCTCGACGCTGGCCTTGTTTGTCCCAGCGATGCGCCGGAGCTGGTCTACGGTGGGTAGCATCCGCTCCTCCTTCTGCCTATGCCGGCCTGCGCGCCGGATGACGGGACCGATTCCTCGCCATCGGGTTGAAGCGCAGCCGGTTGATCCAAGCGATCCCCGTATACGTTACGGGGATGTATCGAAAGCCTCTGGTGATGAGGAACATCGAGCACGCCACCGCAAACTTCGCGGTCATCAATCCCTTCCCCATTTTGGACGAGAATGCCGATGGCACGATGTGTCGGTAAGTCACATCTGGATTGTGCCACCAGAACTCAGCGGCGTAGTTGGCGAACGTCCGCTTGCTCATCGCATAGTCGCTGAACCCCACCAACTCCGCCTCTGACCCTACCGCCCACAGCTCTGGCGGCACGAGACGTTGAGCGCCGGCCTCGATAAACGCATCTGCGAGCATGATGCCTGCGGCATGGTTGGCAGCCCATATCTCGGTGGGGAGCGGGTGATCTTTCAGACCATGCGCCAAGACCAGAATGTCGTAGGTATGTAGGCGCCCCAGAATCTCGGCCGAGGGAAGACCACGCAAGACCACGCCATCGACGTGCGCGCCGGCCTTGGTGAGATAGTCCACCATGTGGCCGCCGAACGCGCCGCGCGCCCCGGCGACCAGGACGCGCTTGCCGCGCAACGCGATCGCCGTCCCAAAGATGATGTCGAACAGGCTCAGGAAGGACGAATAGAAACCCAGCGGGTTGATGTGGTGCATCGCGTGGAAAGACGGCCCGACCACGAATGTGCCCCGCTGCCCGTGCAGGCGGTCCATTGCCATGTGGTTGAAGTCCATCCCCTCTTCCACGATACGGAACCCGAAAAGGACGATATGAAGGACGCAAACGGCGATAACCGGCCACACGGGGACGATAATCATGAACACCACAGTGCCGAGAAAGGAGGAGAGGAACTCGGGCACGAGATGGGCCCAGAAATTCTTCTTCACCAGCTCCGGGTGGATGTTCATCTCCTTGTCCAAGAAGTCGTGATGCACCTGATGCCACGCAGCAAACCTGCGCAGCACCGAGAACCTCGACCTCTGCCACCGATGGAGAAGAAAATGCAGGGCATCGAACAGGGTGGTCGAGATCACGAATAAGACCGCGCACTGCGCAACAAAGATCAGGCTCTCATACATTTGACGCTCCTTCTTAGATTTTGATGCCGAACAGCACCGTGAGATTAACTGGGCGCGCCTCCGCGCCGCCGGTAGCCCGGTCCTTGCGACGCACGATCTTGTGCTTGCTCTCCCTCATC